>JBFIDG010000104.1:0-7753 GCA_041581335.1 Thermoplasmatota archaeon | reverse complement strand
CGCGGCCATGTCCGCACCGAAGACGGGGAGACCGTCAACCACTGGTCGGTGCCGCACAACGTGGACGTCCTCGACTTCACGCTCGCATCGTCGGCGGTCCCCACGGAGGCCACCGTGGGCAACGCGGTCAACTTCACCCTGACCATCGACGGCCCCGTGGCGGCGACGAGCGACCACATCGGCGCCCACTTCTTTGCCGACGACGTGAGCGACCCCACCGCCAGCTTCGGCGACCAGGTCGCCGGCTGCGCCCATCAACCGACACCCATGACGGTGCCCGGTGTGTTCACGGTCTCGTGCACCTTCGGTACTGCTGGGACCTACTACGTCTTCGGTCACCTGCGCGTCACGCTGGAGGAGCCCCACAACTTCTGGGCCGACTCGTTCACGGTCGTCGTCAGCTGAGCCTGCCGGCTCACGTTCCCCATTCTTCCCCACCTCCGCAGAGGCTCAGTTGAGGATGCCCATCTCGGTGAGCTTCTCGGGCAAGTAGGTGTCTGTCACGAAGTCCAGACCGTACTTGGCCAGGGCCTGTTGTTCACTCTTCTTCCCGAGCTGGAGCTGGTACTCGATCTCGCCACGCCAGAAGTCGTCGTCGAAGCGCGGGTCTTCCAGTTCCGACTTGAGCGCCGCCACGTCCTTGTCCGTCAGCTTGTCGCTGGGCAGGTCGTAGTTGACGATGTCGCTGGGCGTGATGCCCAGGTACTGCGCCGTCGGCGTCGCCAGGTACTCGGAGATGTGCGCCGTCTTGATGGCACCGTATGCGACGGAGCCGAAGATGCGGTACGACCACGGGTCGCCGTCGGTGAAGACGACGACGGGCAGGCCTGCTTCTTCGTTCAGGCGCTTCAGGAGACGGCGGGTCGAACGTGCCGGCTGACCCTTGAGGTGGACAAGGCCGCAGTTGGCGGTCTTGTCGAAGCCGTTCTCTGCCAGACGTGCGAACATACCACCGGTCTCGATGGCGATGATGAAGTCCACGTTGACATCCTTGAACTTCAGCTTGTCCGGTTCCACGTTGTACGGGATGTTGTAACCCGAGTCGCCCACGTCGTCCTGGCAGTGCATGGTGCGCTTGGCGCCGGTGCGGGTGGTCTCGATGACCTTCAGGTCGCCGATCATGGCCGCGCCGTTCTCTTCAGGCCGGAGCTTGAAGTCCTCGCGCATGTTGCCGGTCATGACCTCCAGGTCTTCGGCAAGCCCGTCGGATTCGGCCTGGTCGTGGAACTTGCCCATGTCCCAACCCTCAGAGATGTAGTACATCTCACGAAGTGTGGACGACTTGTCCGCCGCGACCATGTCCTTGATGAATTCGGACATGTACATGGTCCGCAGCAACATGTATGCGCCGTCGGTCTTCATCGCCGAGCGGGTCGTCATGCTCGTACCGTATTTCCAGACGCGGTGCATGTCGTCGAAGACGATGTTGCTCTTGGTGCGGCTGCTGAGTTGCAGCTCAGGGATGTCGCCGCGCTTCAGGTTGCCGTAGATGGTCTCTGCAAGACCGTCCATGGCCTTGCGCGCCGATGCTTCGCGTTGCGCCTTGGTCAGGGGCTTCGTGGTCATGATTCGTCACCTCCGCGCCAGGGATCCGCACCGACGACGTGGATGTCGTTGATGCCCTCGACGTACGCCTCGAGGTTGTCGAGGCCGCCCTTCTCGATGCCGCCCATCTGCAGGACGACAGTGGTCTCCTCGGCGGGCTTCATGGTGGGGATCTCCCACATGACGAAGCGCTCCTGGACCTTCTTGGGGGCCGGGTCGGCCTCGACGAACACGGAGTTGTCTGGGACGACCATGTAGAGTTTGAACTTCTGCGCCTTCTGCTTGTAGTTCGTGATCTTGACCGCCGCCTTGCCGACGTAGGCCTGCTTGGGCTTGGGCGGCTCGACGTAGGCCTGGGTGACGTTGTCTTCGTCTTCCAGGCTGGCGTCCTCGTCGAAGGCGTCCAGGGTACCGCCGGCGGCCTTGGCCTGCTTCGGCTTGGATGTGGCACCGCTCTCTGTGTTGGCGGCGTTGGCCTCGTCGATCTCGCGCTGGTTGGTGATCTGGCCTTCCAGCTTCTCGTAGGACGTGGCGGGGTCGTCGATCCAGACAACGTCCATGATCTTGCAGACCACCGGCGCCAGGTCCACCTCGGGCTTGCTGAGCATGGAGGAGACCTTCTTGTTGATCTCGGGAAGGATCTTCGTGACCAGCTCGAACTTCTCGCTGACCTTCTTGCGCTTCTCCTTCTTCTTCAGGTGGCGCCCAAGACCGCGGGCCGCCTCTTGTAGGGCCAGCTTGATCTCTTTGTGGATCTCCTCCATGGGCGCGATGGCCTCCTTCGCCTCGTTGGTGAAGGGCACCTTCGTGCTGGCGATGTGGACGAGGATGATGCCGGGGCCGACGGGGATGCCTTTGCCCCCGCGCTGCTCCAGGCCGTAACGGCGCCAGTCGACATCCTGGATGCCGAGGGTGCCTTCACAGCCACCTTGTTGGTACAGCAATGGCACGCGGTTGGCGAAACGCAGGATGCGCACGCTGCTGTCCTTGGGGAGGGTGCCGCCGTACACGATGCCGACCTCGACCTGGAACGGGTGGCCGCCCCAGACGCTCGGCGGGCGCGTCACGGTGGTGATGTATTCGGGGGAGACGTCCGTGGTCTCCTTCTTCAGGCCCTGGCGCACGAGTGCTTCGCCGATGGGGGCGAGGCAGTCCGTGGGGGGTGCCATGATCTTGACCTTGGTGAAGGCGTCGTGCAGGCGGCGCGCTTCGTCGCGGGTCAGTTCCTCGGGCTTGATGTTCTCGATCTTGGCTTCGGCCAGGAGCTTCTTGGCGGTGTCGCCGCCGACGCTGCTGAACTCCTTCTGCAAGAACGTGGACATCTTGCGGAACTCGCTGGCGGCGGCCATCTTGAGGATGGTGCCGAGCTCCGTGCCCAGGGGGTGGGGCTTGATGGTCTGCGTCTTCGGGGGGACGTCGTCGCTGGCCCGCTCAAAAGTGAAGGTCTCGCCCTTGGGGTCCGTGAACGTGAACTTGGCGTGGGGGTTGACGATGGAGGTGCTGCGCAGGTACTCGAAGACCGATTGCTTGCCGCCTTGGTAGCGGCCCTTCAGGACGACCTCGATGCGGGTGCCGTGGGGCTTGTCCCAGTGGTCGGCCTCGCAGCTGTATTCCTTGGCACGGTTCGTCTTGGTGTCGATGCCGAGCTCCATGCGGACGGCGGGGTGCCCGGGGCCGATCTTGCTCGTCACGATGGCGTGGTTGCCGGTCGTGATCTGACCGTACAGCACCACGGCGGAGATGCCGATACCTTGCTGGCCGCGGCTCTGGCGGATGGCGTGGAAACGCGAACCGTACAGCAGCCGGGCGAAGATGTTGGGCATCTGTTTCTTGATGACGCCGGGGCCGTTGTCCTCGATGGCCAAGGTGTATTCGTCGTCGTGCTTGGTCGGCGTGATGCTGACCGAGATGTCGGGGAGGATGTTGGCTTCCTCGCAAGCGTCCAGGGCGTTGTCGACGGCTTCCTTGACGCTCGTGATGAGGGCCTTGGTCGGCGAGTCGAAGCCGAGGATCTGGCGGTTCCGCTCGAAGAACTCGGCGACGCTGATCTCCTTCTGACCTTTGGCCAGTTCAATCGCTATGGCGGTCACTATGACATCCCCCTGTGCATCCCATCCCTCCAGGAGGGGCCCCCGTTAGAAAGGCTGCGGCCGGTCCGCTGAATGGACTTAAGAAGGGGCGAGGGCGGGCAAGAGCCAGGCGATGAGCGCCGGCCAGTGGCCCTGGCATTTCTTGGTGAAATACCCGAAGTGCCCGATGGCGTCTAGGCCCAGGTCTTCGGGGCTCAGGTCGACCACTTCTGTCTCTGCGTTCGCATAGAACCCCATGAGCGCCTCCGCCGCCGCGCGCGGGGCGAATTCCTGGTCATCGGTGATCGCATACGCCCGCAGCCGGCCACGCCACGATCCGAAGTGCTCGCGGATGGGCTCGCCGCCCGGGTCGACGATGAAGTCTGGGTTGCGGCACCAGCGTGCCCATTCCAGGGCCACGGTCTTGGGCAGCGGCTCGCCCATCCCGAACCACTTGGCCGGGAAGTGGCCCCGCAGCCGCGTGCTACCTGGGAGCAGGATGTGCCACAGCATCCACATCTTGAGGCGGCGCGTAGGCCATAGGCGCCAGTAGCCGGATTGGCTGGCCACGGCGACGGCTGCTTCGACGAAGCGGTTGTTGGGAGCCAGACCCAGGAACTGCCCGCCGCCGGAATGGCCCACGTGCACCTGGCGCAGCGTGCCTTCGTGCTGGGCCTGGATCCACGCCAGGACCCCGTTCAGGTCTTGTTCCCCGAAGGCGCGCATGGTCGGTGGGCCGGTGCCGGGCGCGGTCTCGGGGGAGTCCCCGATGCCACGGTAGTCGAACGTGACCGCGGCGATGCCTTGTTCGGCGAGGAACGTGGCAAAGCGTCGGTAGTAACGCCGCCGCACACCGTTGGCGGACGCGATGCTGCACCACGCCACTGGCTCGCGTGGCTGGAACACCGTGGCGGCCAGGGGCAGGCCATCGCTGGCGGAGATGGTGATGTCCCGCACCGCCACAGCGTCGCTCTCGGGCGGCGGGGCGGTCTTGCTGTGGGGCTGTGCCGGGCTCACACCAAGGACCCAGGGATGGGGCCAGTGTATTCCAGGGCGTACAGGCCGGTGCCGCGATCGGTCATCCAGATCATGCCGTCGTGGAATCGGGTCATGTAGACATTGGGGCCGTAGCCGTCCGGGCTGAAGTTCGGCTTCTTCCACCAGTACGGGCCGCTGATCGGCGCCTCCTCCGGGCCGGTGGGCAGGTAGTACGCCACATGCTTGGGCTCGGTCGGGTCGGTGATGTCCAGCAGCCACATCCCGGCGTGGTAGTGGCTGACGGCCAACAGGCCGGTCGCCATGTCGGGCACCGCGGTGTGGGGGCTCATGCGGTAGCCGCCCTCGATGGTGACGTTGCCGGGCAGACCCCACGTGCCGACCTGCATCGGCTTCTGGGGGTCGGTGACGTCGTAGGCCCGGATGACGCCGGAGCCGGTCGTCAGAACGCCGATCTCGGGGGCGGACCACGCGTAGACCTTCCCATCGGCGCGGGCGGTCTGTTCTTGCATGATCCAGTGGATGGCCAAGGCGTCGCTGGGGGCGCGTGTCTGTTCAATGGCAAGGAAGGTCGGCTGCAGCGGGTCACTGACATCAAAGATCGCGGCCCCGCCGTCCCAGCTGCTGACGTAGGCGAGCTTGCGGCCGTCCGGATGGTCCTGGACCAGGACATCGTGGGGGAAGATCCGGTCGGCGCGCTGGCCCGGGACCGGGTCCACGGGATTGTATGCGAAGTCGCTCACCGGGACAAGGTACGCTCCGGCGGCTGTGCGCTCGAAGCGGGCGATGTAGACGTGGTTGCCCGGGTCGGGGTACGGATTGTACAGAGGCTGGCCGACGTAGAACAGGTAGAGTTGGCCGCCGATGACGGCGAAGTCGAAGTTGTGCGTCCCCAGCAACTCGACCGGCATGGCAGAGACGAACACGGGGTCGCTGCGGTCGCGGACATCGACGACGTGGATGCAGACGGTGCAGTCCTTGGCGCCTTCGCCATCGGCAAGTCGGCCAGGGGTGGCGGCGCCAGGCAAGGCCTGGACGTTCATGACCGCGAAGTCCCCATCAGGGGTGACGCGGACCTCTTGGATGCTGTTGCCCTGGATCCAGTACTTGCCGAGCACCGTCATGTTGGCCGGGTCTGCGATGTCCACGATGGCGAAGCCGCCCGTGCTGTCCCCGTCGATGGCGACGAAGGCCAAGGTCTCGTCATCATCGTCGTGGATGACGAAGTTGGCGAAGCCGTTGTCGCCGATCGTGACGCCCAGGTCTGAATAGCCGGCCTGGGCGATGTTGTGCTTGCCTTGGTGCTCGAAGGCATTGTTGTGGTCGTGGTCCATGACGATCGGCTCGCCGATGAGCGCCGCGATGGCGGCGGTGTCGATGAGGCCGTCCGGCGTCAACTGCGGGTCCACTTCCGCCGTGGGTGCTGGCGCACCGGCGCAGCCGGCGAAGGCGGTGGCCACAAAGAGGGCAAGGACGAACAGACGCATTGCATGCCACCTGCGCAGCCGCCTCATAGCGCTTGTCCCCTGGGTTGAAGAGCCCTGGGTGGCTCCCCTCGCCATGGACCGCCTTCCGGCGTGGGATGCATATGAAGAAGCCGTCATGGATGGTCGCCCGGACGACGCCGTCGCGCCAGGGGACGACTACGTCATGAGTGAGCGCTTCCAGACCTGGCTCGTCGACCAGATGCGCAAAGAGGTCATGGACCAGGCATTGGGCGCCGTGATGGACGTTCAGCCGAAGATGCGCGACAGGGCGTAGAGCACCGCACCGGCGGAGGCGCCGAAGGCGACCGCGCCGACGACCCAGCGGGCCATGCCGCGCTGGGGCACCTGGGCCGCGACAGTGGCACGCCGGAGGGGCGCCACGGCGATCTCTTCTTTGGGCAGCCAGCCGAAGCCTTCCGTCTTGGCGGGGGGCTCTGGCTCGATCTCGATGGGGTCTGCCGACGCCGTCGTGGCGCGCGGGCCGGCGCTCGCGGCGCGCTCTGCCTTGGGCTGCTCGGCAGTCGGGGCCGCGCCGTCCCGGGGGTAACGCCAGATGCCCGGATCCGTGGATTTGCCGCTGCGCCGGGGGGCGAAATCGTCGATGATCTCGGCACGCTCCACGGGTGCCCGTTCTTGGCCAGGCCAGGGTGGGTAGTCGATGGCGCCGTCGTCCACGGGCACCTCCACGGGCGGTTTCGCGCTGAGCCCACGCTCGTCGAGCAGCACGACGCCGGCCTCCGAGGCCTGGCGGCGCAAGCCGTCGGGGATGGTGCGGGCGGCCATGACGGCCGTGGCGCCGATGTCCTTGGCGGCCCGGCGCACGGCGTGCATCTCGGGGCCTTCGAAGCCACCGGCGTCCTCGATGGCGATGACCAGGTTGCCGAGCGGGCCTTGGGCCACCATGTCGACCGCGTGGATCGCCCCGGATTGACCCCGGACGCGCACGCGCTCATTGATGGTGTAACCCTTGGCACGGTAGTGCCCCGCAACCTCATCCCGCAACACAAAGGCTCCAGGAGGCGGGCCGGCTTGAACCCATCGGCGCCACGTCCGTGCCTCGTCGGCGCCAAGATTCATAAGTCCGGCGTGGGAGTCACGCAGCATGCGCGCGATATCGACCCTTGTGATCGGAGCATTGCTCTTGGCCGGCTGTGCCGGCGAAAGCCCGAGTCTTGACCTGGCGGCCAGCCTGGCCGACGCAGACGGCGACGGGTTCGTCGATGCTGTCGAGGTCAAGTACGGCAGCGACCCGCACAACGCCACCAGCATGCCCGACGTGATGATGCACAAGGACATCTCCTTCAGCACCACCGTCACCAACGTCGTCGGCACCGGGGTCCCCAGTGTCCAGTGCCCCGCCGACCAGGTCAACAGCAAGACCGTCGTCTGGACCATCGTCGCCCCTGAAGGCAACGTCAGCGACGTCCACGCCGCGATGCTCGAGTTCACCATCACCGGCACCGCCACCGTCAACGACGCCGACCTGTTCGTCTACGGCCCCGCCGGCGGCCTCATCGGCTCCGGCACCGGCAGCACCGCCAGTGAGACCGTCGCCATCAACGGCCACCAGCCTATCGGCGACTACACCATCGAAGTCCGCGGCTGCAGCGGCGTAGGCAACGTCAACGTCGATGCCAAGGGCATGCTCGGCTGGAT
>JBFIDG010000103.1:0-7782 GCA_041581335.1 Thermoplasmatota archaeon | reverse complement strand
TGGAGGAGGTGCTGTACCAGGAGGCAAAGGATGGATCTCCGTCCGGCCTCCCATGGACGGCCCAAGCCGCGCCCGCATCGTCCTGGGCACCGTCGCGGTCCTCGTGGCGGTCCTCGCTAGCCTGGCGTTGTTGAACGTCCTGCTGGAGGAACCGCTGCCGCTGGGGGACGACAATGGCAACGAAGGTGGCCCGAGCGGCGGCAACCCCATTCCCACGGCCCCGAGCGACCCCGGGACCCCGACGGAGAGCAGCGGCCAAGAGGGCCGCAGCCAAGACCCCTGCACACGCATCGAGCCCCCCGCCAAGGTCGTCGCGCTCACGTCGACGGTCATCGCCATGGGCCTGTGGGTGCTCGCCGTCTGGTGGCGACAGAAGCGCCAGACCCGCGTCATGAACGGCTGGGCCATCGGTGCCCTGCTGGTCACGTTGCTGGCCGTCACGGCGCTGTTCGCCTGGTGGATCATCCACAAGGTCTGCAGCCTCGACGTCTTCGACCTCAACAGTTGCCTCGAGATCGCCCACAGCCTGCGGGGCGCGTTCTTCTTCTTCCTGGTGATGGCCGCCGGCCTCATCGGCTTCAGTGTCTTGCGCGCCAAGCGCGGCCAGAAGTTCTGGAGCCTCTACAGCATCGCCGGCTTCGTCTTCGTCTATCTCGCCATCCTGGCACTCGTGGGCTGGCTCGTCGCCGAAGACATGTGCGACCGCCAGTTCAAGGAACCCGACCTGGACGACATCAAGCCCCCGGACAACGGCGATCCCGGTGATCCAGGCAGCCCGAGCCCGCCCTCCACTCCGCCCTCCAACCCCGGCGGCAACACCGGCTTCGGCGGCGGCCAAGGAGGCGGAGGAGGCGGTGGTGGCGGCGGCGCCGTGCCGGCCTTGCCACAGGTCAGCCCGTTCGCGCTCCTCGTCATCCTTGGCATCGCCGCTCTCGTCACGGTCCTCGTGTTGGCCGTGAAGGGTCGCCAGGACCAGCAGCGGGCCATGGCGATGGCCGCACTCGATGCAGGCGGCCGCGCTGGCATGATCCGCTTGTTCATGGACACAGACCTGGACAGCAACGACGGCGTCGTCGCCACGTACCGCCGCTTCCTCGACCAAGCCACCTTGACCAGTGCCGCCAAGAAGCCGCACGAGACCCCCCGTGAACACGCCCGGCGCGCTTGCAAGACCATGTCCTTGCCCTTCGAAGAGGTCGAACCCCTGGTGGATGCCTACCTGCACGTCCGCCTCGCCGAGGGGGCCCTCCCAGAGGAGCGACGCACGCTCGCCATGAGCCTGGCACGCCTCATCCGCCCCACCGCCTCGGTCAGCGCCAGGCGCCGGAGGAAGCGCTGATGTCCGCCGTGCTCGCCACGTTGCTGATCCTGGCCACCATCGTGCTGTTGGCGATCGCCTGGAAGAAGATCGCCGTGGACGATGTCGGCGACGTCATCGTCGACACCGTCGGCGTCGGCGTGCAAGGCCGTGTCGCCAGGTGGCTACGCGACAGCGCCCCCATGCGTGCGCCCCGTCCGCCGGCCCAGCGCGCCAAGAAGGGCCGCCCCGACCCAGAATCCCCAGCCGGCCGCGCCCTGGCCGCCATGATCCGGGAGGAGATGGTCATCCACCGCCTCGCTCCCGACGCAGCCCACAACCGTCTCCTCGAACGTGCCCCGGGCCCCGTCAGCCGGGCCTTCCTGGACGGCCGCATGAACCGCGCCGTCTTTCTGCACACCATCACTCGCTTCACCGGGCCGCCGGTCCTGTTCTGGCCCTGGTTCACCTTCATCGCGCTCGTCCGCTATGGGCGCCGCCGCCTCTATCTCGACACCGTCACCGCGGTCGTCCGGGAGATGCGATCATGACCCCCGACACCAAGACTCTGCAAGAAGCCAGCCAACTCGCCAAGGACATCATTGACGAGACCCAGAAGGTCATCGTCGGCAAACCCGAGGCCATCCGCTACGCCGTGTACGGTATGCTCAGCAACGGGCACTGCCTGTTCGAGGACGTGCCGGGCGTCGCGAAGACCATGCTGGTCAAGACCCTCGCCCGTGCCACGGGTCTGCAGTTCCAACGCATCCAGTTCACGCCGGATCTGTTGCCTGCCGACATCTCGGGCAGCTACATCTTCAACACGAAGGAACGGGAGTTCGAGCTCCGCAAAGGCCCCCTGTTCGCCCAGATCGTCCTGGCTGACGAACTCAATCGCGCCCCGCCGAAGACGCAGTCCGCGTTGCTGGAAGCGATGCAGGAAAAACAGGTCACCCTGGAAGGCACGACCCACGAACTCCCGAAGCCGTTCTTCGTCTACGCCACCCAGAACCCCATCGAGAGCGAAGGCGTCTATGCCCTGCCCGAAGCCGAACTGGACCGCTTCCTCATCCGCATCAGCCTCGGCTACCCCGAGCCCGACGAGGAGGTCACCGTGCTCGAACGCATCGAGAAATGGCAAGGCAAAGAGCCGGCCGTCAAGAAGGTCTGCACCGCGGCGCAATTGCTCAAGGCCCAAGCGGCCGCCCGCGAGGTCTACGTCCACGAAGACCTGAAGCGCTACATCGTCGGCATCGTCCACGCGACCCGCATCGACGACCGCATCGCCGTGGGCGCCAGTCCCCGTGGCAGCATCGCCCTGATGCAGCTCGCCAAGGCCGCCGCCGTCGTCGCCGGCCGTGACCACGCCATCGACGACGACGTCAAGGAAGTGGCCCAGGCCGCCTTGGCCCACCGCTTGATCCTCAAGCCCGAAGCCGCAGCACGCGGCACGACGGCCGAACAGGTCATCGACACCTGCCTCGACCTGGTCCCGACGCCCAAGGTCCCCCGGATCCGCGCCTGACATGGCTGACGAAGGCGCGGTCAGGCCCCTACGGGGGGACGAATGAGCGGAGTCATCGCCAGCCGGCGGCTTCTCAACGTGCTCTTCCTGATCGTGCTGGCCGCCGGCCTGGCGATCCAATACCGCAGCTGGATCCCCGCCACCGCCATGGTGCCCTTGGTGTCCATGGTGCTCGTCGCCTACGCCGAAGTGCTGCTGCCCCTGCCGCGCTGGGCGGTCCGCAAGGTCGCGACGGACGGCGTCATGCTGCGCGACGACGAGGCCCAGGTCGACGTCACCATGGGCTTCTGCGTCATGCCGTACAACCTGACGGTGCGCGAGCGCCTGCCGGAAGGGCTCGTCGTCAAGGACGGCAGCCCCAGCCGGTTCCGCATCAAGGACCGGCGCCTACACGGCCATTACATCGTCGAAGCCCGGCGCCGCGGCGACTGGGACCTGGGGCCCATGCGCGTCGTGCGCCAGAGCATGCTTGGCTTGTTCGAGCGCAGCGTCTACCTGCCCATGAGCACCCAGATCACCGTCCTGCCGGTCACAGCCAAACAGCACGGCCTGCGCCTGCGCCCCAAGACGCTGATGCCGGAAGGCATCCCGACCCGCAACCGACGCCACGGCGGCGGCGACACGTTCTACGCCCTGCGCGAATTCGCCTCCGGCGACAGCCTCAGCGACGTCAACTGGAAAGCCACGGCCCGGCACGGCAAGCCCATCGTCAACGAATTCCTGCCCGATGAGCCGGCGCGTTACATGATCTACATCGACACGCGGGCCTTCGGGGCGGAGGTCGGCACGGAGGACGTCTTCGAACGCACCATGGAACTGAGTGCGGCGCTCGTCGAGGGCCTCATCACGGCCCACGCCCACGTCGGCCTGGTCATGGTGTCCTACCATGCCAGCTTCAAGGTGCCTGCCGGCGGCGCGGTGCACAACCAGAAACTGCGCCGCATGATCCTGCAGGCGAAGCCCGGCGCCGAAGCGCCCCTGCTGACCTTGGTCGAAGCCGGCGCCGTGCACCTGCCCCGACGCACCGCGGCCATCCTGGTCACTCCCAACCTGTACGAGCCGACGTTACAGCAGGCATTGATGTTCCTGCGCGCCCACCATGGTCGCGTGCAGCTCCTTGTGCCAGCGTTCCCCGAGCCTGAAGGCGACCGCAAGGCGCCGCAGCGCACCGCCGGGGCTCTGCTCAACGCGGACCAGGCGGCCGTGCTCGCCGACCTCGCCCCGTACACGAACGGCGCGGCACAATGGCCGCCCACCGAACCGATCCCGGTCACGTTGGGGCGCATGGGACTCATCGGAGGCGGACGTCGATGAGCCAACCTAGGCTGCTGCCCAAGGGCATGCTGAAGCGCCTGCCGACCATCCTCATCTGGCTCATGGCGCTCAGTTTCACCACGTTCGAAGCACCGGAGTACGCGGCGACCATGGTCGCCTTCGCCCTGGCAGGCGTCGGCTTCGCGCTGCTCCTGTACCTGTTATGGGGCGCACGCACGCGTCCCGTCAAGAACGCCTTCTGGGTCCTCGTGCATGTCGTCCTCATCGGGGGCCTCATCGCCATGTCAGGCTATCGCCCGGTGCTCGGCGCCTTGGCGGCGTTCCCAGTGGCCCTGCTGTGGCTGCATGATTCGCCTGCGAGCCCCAGCGCGATGCTGACCTGGGGCGTCTTCCTGGTGTTGTGGCAACCGGAGTTCTGGGCGGTCGCTGAGGCCCCCGTCTCCTGGGACATCGTCGTCGCCGTCATCCTGCTCATCGGCGCTGCCCAGTTCGAACGCAACCGCCTCGCCGCCAAGCAATACACACAGGCCGGGGTCATCTTCAGCCTGTGGCGACTGCTCGCCGTGTTCTTGTTGTCCCTGCTGTTCGTCGCCGGCCGCGAAGGGCTGCGAGCTGTGAACGCCTTCACCTACATCGGCATCGACGCCAGCGGCACCGCGGGCAAACTGACCATGCTCGGCTTCGTCGCCGCGATGATCGCCCTGGCGATCCTGTTGTTCCGCGTCCGGCCAGAGAAGCCCCCGCAACTGGCAGTGACCTCGGCCAGCAAGGCGCGGCCCCGCGTCGACTTCGACCAATCCCCCGAGAAGGTAGCCCGCAAGGTGGACAAGGCCACGCACGTCAGCACCCGCGTGGAGAAGGCCGTCGAGGCCAACCGTCAACGGGCCGCCCGGACCGGGCAGGCGCCGCCCCGCAAACCCAAGCAAGCGGCCAAGCCCGGGGAACTGGACTTCGATTAAGCCCTCATCCGGCCCCGCGGAACGCTTTTCCGCAGCGAGCGGTGAAAACAGTCCGTGGCCACCGTCAACGTCGGACTCGTCCAGACCCACGCAGACGACTCCTCAGAGGAGAACATGGAGCGCACGCTGCGCCTCATCGACCAAGCGGCGGCCAAGGGCGCACAGATCGTCTGCCTGCAGGAACTCTTCCTCGGGCCGTACTTCTGCCAGGAAGAGGACCACGCCGAGTTCGACCGCGCCGAGGCCATCCCTGGCCCCGCCACCGAGGTGCTTGGCAAGAAGGCCGCCGAGCACGGCATCGTCATCCTGGCAAGCCTCTTCGAGAAGCGCGCCCGCGGCGTCTACCACAACACCCTCGCCGTCATCGACGCGGATGGCCGCTACGTCGGCAAGTACCGCAAGATGCACATCCCGGATGACCCGCGCTTCTACGAGAAATTCTACTTCACCCCCGGCGACGCTGAGGCCATCGAAGGCGCCGCCGCGACCCACAACGGCTTCGCCGCCTGGGACACCAAATTCGGCCGCATCGGCACCCTCGTCTGTTGGGACCAATGGTACCCCGAAGCAGCCCGCGCCACCACCCTCCTGGGCGCGGACATCCTGTTCTACCCTACCGCTATCGGCACCTGGCACGGCGAGATGGACGTCAAGGAAGAACAGCTGCGCGCCTGGCAGGCCGTCCAGCGCGGCCACGCCGTCGCCAACAACGTCTACACCGTCGCCGTCAACCGCATCGGCACGGAAGGCGAACTGGACTTCTGGGGCCATAGCTTCGTGTTTGGTCCGGCCGGCCAGACCATCGTCGAACTCGGTGAAGAAGAAGAGGTCCACGTCGTGGCACTCGACCTTGACCGCATCGAAGGGCAGCGCCGCGGCTGGCCGTTCTTCCGCGACCGGCGCATCGATGCGTACGGCGGATTGCTCCGCCGTTTCATCGACTAGCGGCCGCGGAAGTTCCTCGCCATCGGCTCGGGGCCGACGACTCGCTGCGCTCGCCCTCCGCCTTCATCCGCGACCGGCGCATCGATGCATACGGCGGATTGCTCCGCCGGTTCATCGACTAGCGGCCGCGCGTAGGCCGGCTGATCGCAGTCACCAACGGCAACGTTGTTTGCAGTGGGTGGCAAACATGAACAATGCAAGTCGAAGCGTTTAGGTTCCTTGCAGGTTGAACGTAGCCATGGCCTCCCCGATGCAACTGGCGGCATCGATGGAGATCATCGCAGGCTGCGTCGCCACGCTTCTTGGATCCCTCATCCTGGTCACCGGCTGGGCTCGGCTAGAGAACCGGTTCCTTGGCGCGTTCTTGATGCTCCATGGCATGGGCCCGCTCGGGATCACCCGCGGGATCGGGCGGTTCCTGATGGCCTCACAGGAGACCGCGGCGGCCGGCCTGGTGTGGTCGTCGACATCGGAATACCCGGACGACCTGTCTTGGCTACTGTACCTTGGTTTTCTTGGCCTGGCCATCGGGTCGCCGTTGTTGCGCCCGTTCGGCTCACGCATCGCCCGCTGGGCGCTGTTGCCCATCGGGGCGCTCCTCGTGGGCAACACGTGGGCCGTGTTGCACTGGGCCAAAGCAGTCCCGGAAGCCTCCCGGTTCTTCCCGATCATCAGCGTCGCCGTCCCCCTGCTCGGACTCGCCGGAGCGGTCCATGCGTTCAGGTTGGCCGACGACGAGCGGGAGAAGGTCCGGATGCGCCGCTACCTGGCGTCGTTCAGCATCTTTGAGATCGGCTACGTCGGGCCTTCGCTCGTCTTTCGGCTGAGCGAGCTGGGCGTATTATCGCCGCGGTTCACGCAAGCTGATCACGGTGCATATGCTTCCATCATCATCCTTCAGATGGCGATCCTTGGGGTCGGCATCACGGCCATCGGTCTTACGGCACTGCGCGGCCATGTGATCGATCTGGGGCGCCGTATCCATTTCACCGTGAGTCGAGGCAGCCTTGCCGCCATCTTCGTGGCGGTCTTCATCACTGTCCAGGAGGTCGTCGGCGAGTACGTCTCGCAGACTGCCGGGCTCGCCGGCGGCGCACTTGCGACGCTTGTCCTTGTTCTCGGTCTGGACCCTTTGATGCGGATGTCGCGACGTATCGCCGATGCGGCGGCCCCGGACGGCGGCGCGGCCGAACGAATGGCCGACGACGAGCGGTACAGCATCTACATGGAGCAGGCTTCCGTTGCGTGGTCGGACGGCATCATCACCGGCAAAGAGATCGAAGCCCTGCGCCGCCTGCGCGCTCGGCTCGCCATGCCTGCGGAAGAAGCCGACCTCATCGAGCTCCGCGTCCAACAGGCAAGAGCTGCCAGTCTCGGCGCCTGAACCACGCGGGGAGGGCAAGCCTCAAACGTCAGATCGACGAGGTGACTGTATGCCAATCGATACCCGTCGCTTCGAGCGCCGCGTAGAGGTCCGTCAAGCCACCCCCGACGATGTCCCTGCCATCGTCACGCTCATGGAGGCGTGCTACCCCGTCGTCGACGCACGTATGGGTGAACGCACCCTGAGCCAGCTCAGCATGTTCCCCCAAGGCCAGTTCGTCGCCCTCGTCGAGGACCGCATCATCGGCTACGCAGCCTCCATGCGCCTCGACGCAGACGCCACGAACGGCGACCACACCTGGACCACCGTGACCCAGGACGGCTACATCACCGGCCACGACGACGAAGGCCCTGATCTCTACGGCGTCGACATGATGGTCCACCCGGAGGCCCGCCGC
>JBFIDG010000102.1:0-7850 GCA_041581335.1 Thermoplasmatota archaeon | reverse complement strand
GTCGCCCCCGGTGGAAAGGTCTGGGCTGTCGACGTGGACCCGACCATGGTGGCTGCCCTCATGCAGGACCCCCTGCCCGGCGTGACCGTCGTGGAGAGCGACCTCGTGGAGTGGCCATTGCCCGCAACACTCACGGCGGTGATCGCCAACCCGCCGTTCAAGATCGCCGCGCCTATCATTGAACGCGTGGCGGCAGCCGGCGTACCGCGCGCCGTCTACGTCGTCCCACGGGAACTCGCCGACCGCCTCTCGGCCAAGCCGGGAACCAAGCACTATGGCAAATTGAGCATCCGCGTGGGCCTGCGCGCCAACGTTGAAGATCTTGGCCACGTGCCTCGCAAGGCCTTCATGCCGCCCCCCGGCGTGACCTGCGGCATCATCCGAGTACGCGCCCGCAGCGATGCCCCCGATTACGATGCCGCGATGCTGGGCACGGTGCTCGACGCGGCGTGGGCTGCGTGGGACCGCAAGGCGCGGAGCGCATTCGGGCCTCTACCACGCGCTCTGCGAACCGATGCAGGCGCGCTCACGCGTTTTCTCGTTGATGCAGGTTGGGCGGATGAAAAGGTAAGCACGCTTCCGCCGGACGCATTCGCTGCCGTGGCCGGCCACTTGGCCGCCGGCCAGAAGTAGGGCTACGCCTCGACGGCGGCTTTGATGTCCGCCAAGTCCTTGTTGCAGGCCTTGCGCATGGCGCCCTTGGCCATCCAACCGGTCAGGGCCCACATGATCTTCGCACCGGTCGTCTGTGCCTCGCCGTTGAACGTCATCGACAAGCGGGTGCCGCCGTCGATCTTCTCCAGTCCCATGCGCGTCGTGTACACAGCACCGTGACTCTCGGCGCGGGTGTCGTAATGGGACGGCTTCTTGGCGTCCGTGATCCACATCACCTCGGTGGCTTCCTTGCCGAACATGGTGCGCGTCTCACGCCACTTCAAGCCGACGATGGACGGCCCCTTGGCTGGTTCCAAGACCTCGACCTTGTTGATGCCGCTGATCGTGGATGCCCAGTTGTCGACGTCCGTGATGACCTTCCACACAGCGGTCGGTGTGGCGGAGATGTCTGTGGACACGCTCACTTGCATGCATCACGGACCGGCCTGCGATTTGAAAGGCCTGTCCTACGTGACGATCTCACGGAGCAGGTCCTGCTCCGCGGCCATCTTGACTTCCCGAGCCACGCGGCGTCCGGTGCTCATCTGGGTGCGCCAGAGGGCGTTGCCGTACGGGTGGCCCATGCCGACGTGGACGTTGGTGCCGCCGCCGATGCGAGGCGCCACGTCGTAGATGTGGAAGTTCATGTCCTTGTCCACGCAGGTCTGTAGGCAGAAGGGGCCGATGATGCCGGGGTTGTAGTGTTCCTCGGCGGCCTTGACCCATTGTTCGCCAAGGGCGTAGACCTTGCCGAGCAGGCTTTCGCGGACCGTGGCGGTGTTGTGGCCGACGACGGTCATCTCGGGGATCATCTGGTGGTCGGGCAGCGTCATCTGCTGCGGGGCAGGGATGCGGACATGCCCATCGAGGCTGCTCTCGAAGCGCCAGTCGACGCCGAGCAGTTCCAGGGGTTCCTCTCCGTTGGCCTTGTTGACGGGGCTGTAGAAGAAGTTGAAGTTGAACACCGGGCCGATGATGTATTCCTCGATCCGGGCGGTCTCTAGGGCGGGTTCGTCGATGACGCCGCTCTTGATGAGTTTCTGGGCCTTCTCATGGAATTCATCCGTGGAGGCGCAGGTGAAGAAGCCCCGTTCGAGGGGCTTCTGGGAGTGGTGGAGTTTGACGATCGAGAGCTGCTCGATGTCGTTGTAGTGCTCGATCTTCTTGGGGAAGGGCATGCCGGCCTTCTCCAGGAGCCAGTAGTAGTCCTGTTGCTCCTCGCGTTCTTCTGAGCGCAGCAGGTTGCGGCTGCCGATCATCGGGACGGCGAAGTCGTCTTCGCAGGCGTCGATGCTGCAGTAGGATGTCCAGGCGCGGTTGGGGACCCAGACCGCGTTCTCTTTCTTGAGGCGGGCCTGCTGGTCGGCGGCCATGACGCCGTTGTACTTGGGGTACGTCCAGACGTCGTCGACGCATCCCCGGCTGCCGTCGCCGGTCTTCTTGAAGAACCGTGAGTAGACCTCGTGGCGGCCGTCCTGGGCGATGGCGATGTTGGGCATGCCTTCGTCGCAGGCGCCGTCGTAGACGTCCAGGCCGGAGTGGCTGGCGACGCATGCGAGCTTGAGCTTCTTGGCGTCGTAATCGGAGACGGCGTCCTGCATCGCCTTGCGGTCGATCATGGCATGGCGGCGGACATTGGTGGCCCTCATAGGGGTGCCGGCGGCCGCCTCGGGCCTCGGCGGCGGCCTACTGGCGGCGGGCGGGCGGGTGAGGTCCAGTTGGGTGCTTTGGAACCCTTCGTCGTGCTTGAGGCCGTATCAGAGCATGCGGTCCATGCCGAGGTGGCCCGGCCAGACCAGTGCGAAGGCGAGGACAAGGGGCGCGTCGCCGTAGCTGCCGATGGCGGCCTTAGTTGTCGACGCCCACGTCGCCGGTGCTCGTGGTGATCGTGATGCCGGTGCGGATGGCTTTGTCGGCGTAGCCCTGGGTGCGGACGTGCACATGCTCGTCGCTCTGCTCGCCGATGGCCTCTGCATTCGTGAGGTCGACGTTCAGGTCGCCGGTGCTGGTGCGGGCCTCCACGTCCTGGCCACGGTCGCCGCCTCCGAGGATGTCGATCTGCACCTCGCCGGTGCTGGTCGCCAGTATGTAGGTGCCGGTGGCGCCGGGGGTGACATCTAGGTTGACATCGCCCGTGGAGCGGTCGAGGGTCAGTCCGTCCAGGCGGCCGTCGAAGCGGAATTCGCCGGTGGATCCGGTCGTGGTGACTTTGCGCAGTGTGCCGTCCAGGTTGACATCACCGGTCGTGACGGTGATGAGCGCCTCATGGAAGTCGACGGTACCGGAGATGTCGCCGGTACTGGTCTTCAGGTCGAGGCGGCCGCCGCGGATGGCATCGAACCGGAGGTCTGCGGTCGTGACGTCGATGTCGACGTCCGTGGCGAGCGTCGGCACGAGGGCACTGAAGTCGGTGCGGAGGTTCACGCCGGTCCCGAGGCTGAGTGGTGATACTTGGCCAAGGCGGACGGTGGTGGCCGTGGTCAGCTTGCCGCTCTTGAGGGTGTCCTCGTGGTCCACATTGACCTGGCCGAGGGCTTCACGGGCCGCCTGCTCTGTGTCGGCGCGGACCTCCAGCACGAGTTCGTACGTGTAGCCGTCGTGGCCGGGGGTCATGCGGAGAGACCCGGAGCTGAAGTCAGCCGAGAAATCCATGGTGGAGGCGCCGGCTGCGCCGTTGCTGAGCGTCACGGTCTTGGTGGCGACGTAGCGCGTGCCGTCGGGGCGCGTGGTCACGTCGGATTCGGTGCGCTCGACGTCGCCGTGGGCGCGTTTGTTCGCAGCTGGAGTCGGCTCGGCAGTTGGAGTCGGCTTGGTCTGCGGCGTCTCGGGGGTATCGTCCACGCCAAGGGTGGATGTCTCGGCGCAGCCGGCGAGCCCGATCAGGCAGATGATGAGGATGCAGCGCATCAGGACCATGCTTGGGACCCCCTGTGCAGTACTAAAGCGACTCTGGGCAGATGTTCGGATTGAGGCCGGTTCCTTCATGAGTCTGCGGGGGCTCGGCGACTTGTGCGCATCCTGTCCGTCTTCCTGTTGGTCCTGCTTGCCGGCTGCACCCTGCCCGGCGATGAAGCAGACTCCAAGACCGAGTTGTTCGGCAGCTGTCCGCACTGGATCGCCGGCGACGCGGTCACCGTCGACGCCACTGCCAACGGCACCGTCCGCGTCGATGTGGAGGTCGCCATGCATGACCTGCGCGGGGACCCCTTGGACATGTACGTCCTGACGTTCAAGACGGATGGCCCGGTCAAAGTGAAGGTCCACGCCGCCGACGGCCGCCGCCTGCTCGTCAAGGACGGCGACGACACCGTGGGGTTGTCCTTCGTCGAGGTCGACGGGGAGCGCGAGGTCCGGGCCTTCCTGACCAGCACCGAGCAAGGCGCCGCGCCGGCCCCATCGGACATCTACATGGAAGTCCAGGGCTTTGCCCAGTTCGAGGCCACCGCCATCCCGTTCTACCGGGTCTGCGGCGTGCTGCTTGATTAGTCTCGTCGACCATAAGCACCAATAGGAACCATGCCGCATCCAGGGGCATGCGAGTGGTCCTTCCCCTACTCTTGATCGTCGCCTTCGGCCTGGCCGGCTGTGTCACCCCTGAGGGGGGCCAGCTGCCCGACTTCGAACGCAGCTGCCCGTCCTACCATGCCTCGCCGGGTAGCCCGAAGTGGTCTGTGCGCCCTTGGGTCCAAGACGGCAACAGTGAGAATCCGGATGTCCGCGAGGTCAACCAGCGGGACAAGTGGATCGTCAGTCCGACCCTGATCAAGGCCAACCCGTACGAGTACGCCAACGGCACCCTGGACTTCATCGAACTGAACATCGACGTCGAGGTCCTCGTCGACGGCACCCTCTGGTTCGTCGCCTACGAGTCGGCCAAGGGCGAAAAGGCGGTCTACAACAAGACCACCATGACGAAGGAGGAATTCTACACGCCCACGGGGCCTCAGGTGCACTTCCGGGACATGAACGTCCCCAACACCAAGTACGTCGGCCGCCTCGAGTTCGGTCCTGCCTACGGCAACAATGAGACCGATTTCATCCGCGACGTCGGCGGCACGTACCGCGTCGAGTGGACCAACGGTCAAGGCGCGTTCGACCCGAACAACCTGCGCATCGACGCGTTCTTCCGTGCCGACGCGGACAAGGACCCTGACACGGCTAGTGCGGTCGTCTTCGACATCGCGGCGACCCTATGGTACCGCCACCACGACTGCGTCTAGTCGAGGCGTACCAGATCGTTGCTGACCAGCGTCGACAAGTACTGACCCAGCCGGGCGGGGACGTTCTCCTCGTCCGGGTGGGCCTCGACCAGGGCTTCGGCCACCTCGCCGATGGTGCGTGAACCATCCATGAGTTTCCATGCCTCGCTGCCAAGGCCATCGAGCTTGAGCGTCAGCGTCGAGGGGACCTTGAAGACGGCCAGGACCTTCGTCGCGGCCGCGCCGAACTTGCGCTTCTTGATGGCGATGCGGCCGTCCGCCAGCTCTTCCCACTCCACGTCTGCCCGGTGGGCGGTGCGCTTCGAGACGTCCGGGATGCGTTCCACGAGCCCGCCAGCCGGCCGGGCCTCATAGCGACGCCGGCTACGTCTTGGCGGTGATGGCCGGGCGGCGGACGAAGTACCACATCAGGACGATGAGGTATCCGAACGCGATGAGGCCGCTCCAGCGCACGGCTTCCGAGTGGAAGGCGAAGGACAGCACGGTCTCGCCGCCCCGGTCGATGCCGATGGTGGACAGCCCGATGGCCAGCAGGATACCCAGGAACGCTTCGCCGGCGATGAGGCCACTGGCGAACAATACGCCGGCGCGGCCGCCCAGTTCACGGGTCGCCCGCCACCACGGTTCGCCCCGGCCACCCTTGTTGGCGGCGGTGTCACGGCGGTACAGGCGGTCGAGGCCCCAAGCGAGCAGGCCGCCCAAGAAGATCGGGACGGACAGGCCGACGGGGAGGTAGATGCCGACGGCGACCGGCATGACCGGGGTCCGGAACGGCGCGTCCAGCTTCTCCAGCACTTCGTCCAGCAGGATGAGTGCGACGGCGATGGCGGCGCCGATGGCGACGAAGCCGATGGGCAGGCCGCCGTTGAACACGAAGCCTCCGACGGCGGCCATGAGGCTCGCCTGTGGGGCGGACATCTGCGGGCTGCCGATGACGTAGGCGTCGTTGAGGATGCGCAGCACGGGGGCCATGGCGAACGCTGCGGCGGCAACACCGATGACCTGCATGGTCTGCTGCTTCTTCGGCGTCGACCCGAGCAAGTAACCGGCCTTCAGGTCCTGCATGTTGTCACTGGCGATGGCGCCGGCGCAGGCGATGACCGCGGCGACCATGATGGTGGCGGCCGGACCAAGGGTGCTGTCGACGCCCATGAACTTCAAGGTGAACGCCGAGGCGAGGACGGTCAGGATGGTGACGCCTGAGATCGGGTTGTTGCTGCTGCCCACCAGGCCGGCCATGTAGGCGCCGACGGCGCTGAACAGGAACCCGGTGACCACCATGAGGCCCGCCATGACGAGGCCGATCAGGAACGACTCCGTGACATACCAGTACAGGCCGAAGATCGGCACGACCATGCCCAGCACGCCCAGGAACGTGGCCCGGGTGCCGAACTCGCGTTCAGTGCGCAGCACAGGGGCTGGCTCCTTGACGGCGCGGCCTTCGGAGTCCAGTCCGGCGACGGTCTCGGTGGCCTTGAAGCCGGCCGTGAGGGCCTGCCCGAGCGGCTTGCGCATCTTGACCAGGGCCCATAGGCCGCCGATGAGCATGGCACCGACACCCATGTAGCGGATCTGGGTGCTCCAGATGAGCCCCGCCACGTCGCCGGCAGAGGCGCCGGCGTCGAACATGTCGGTGACCCAATCGATGGGTCCGCTGGGGTGGGGCACCACCGAGTCGGGCGCGATGACCGAGTAGATCGGGATGGCGACGAGCCAGCCGATGACGCCGCCAAAGAACACGAGGCTAGCGATGCGCAGACCTACGATGTAGCCGACACCCAACAAGGCGGGGCTCAGATCGGACCCGAAGGCGACGACGCCTTTGTCCCCGATGCGCCGGGCGAGCAAGGCGGTCTCGGTCCACATCCGGAGGCCGCTCTGCATGGCCTTGAAGATGAAGCCCGCCGCCGCACCGCTGACGAGGGCGGTGATGCCCACGCGGGCGGTCTGGGCAAGCTGGAGGTCTGCGGCACTGGTCTTGCCCTTACGACTCGGGATCGGTTCACCGGCCTTCAGCACCTCGGAGGTCGCGACACCCTCCGGGAACAACAGCTCGGCCTCCACGATGAGCGCCCGGCGCAGGGGGACCGTGAACAGGACACCCAGGATACCGCCCAGCAAGGCGATGATGGTGGTCTCCCAGTAGTGGACGTCGGCCCAGTAGTTCAGGAGCAGCAACGCCGGGATGGTGAACAGCACACCTGCCGCCAGGGACTCACCGGCCGATGCGGCGGTCTGGACGGCGTTGTTCTCCAGGATGTTGTGGCCGATGCCCCGCTTCTTGCCCAATTTCGAGATCAAGCCCAGCATGGCCATCGAGATGACGGCCGCCGGGATGCTGGCGCTGACGGTCAAGCCGACCTTGAGGCCAAGGTAGACATTGGCACCGCCCAAGACGACAGACAGGAAGATCGCCAGGATCACGCCCTTGATGGTGATCTCAGGCAGTGTCTTGGAGGGTGGGATATACGGGACCGACGCGACCACGGGGCACGATGATGGCCGGCCTTTTTGGGGCCTTCCAACCGCACGCCACCCTTTACCACAAGGCTCCGCCCCGGTCGCGGTGCCGGTTTGCTTATAACTTCTCCATCATGGTCGCCCCCTGATGCAAAAGGTGGATATGGTCATCGCCATCGTGGGCGTCACAGCCATCGTGGCCACCACGCTTGGCGTGGTCCTGTACGATGAGGTCGCCGGAAACGAACAACTGAACTTCGAGCTGGTCACGGACGAGGGATTCTTCTCTGGCGCCGAGACCGGCGTCGGCAGCGGCCCCCGCGAATTCGCGTTCGCCCTGCCTGACAACGCCACGAGCGCCGCCTTCGACGTCACCGTGACGTTCAAAGGCCAGGCCGGCCAGGGCGGCACGGTCCAGGTCAGCGCCTACTTCGTCGACCCGACGGGCAATCGCAGCAACGAAGACCAGAAGACGCTCACCATGAGCGCCAACGAAGGGCCCGGCGACGCCGTGAC
>JBFIDG010000101.1:0-7866 GCA_041581335.1 Thermoplasmatota archaeon | reverse complement strand
GTCGCGCCCGGGGCGTGGGGCAGCGCCCCACAGCCGGCCACGTTTCTGCCGCAGGCAGAAAGGTGGGCGTGCAAGGACGTCAGCCAGGTCGTCGAATCGGTCCACCAAGCCGGCCTCGCACGCAAAGCCGCCCGCCTCCGCCCCATGGGCGTCGTCAAAGGCTAGCCGCGGGACCGAGCCTTGGAGGTCACTCCGATGCGGCGGCACGGCCGGTCACGGATCCACCCGACCCGCCGCGCGTGGACTTCGTGCCCGCACCGCTCAGGGTCACGAAGTCGGCGCCGTGGCCTGCGGCGAGGGGCCTGTCGTCGCGCTGCTGGCGGCAGGCGGTCCATCCACGAGAGTCGCGAGGCCGCGACCCCCGCCAGGCCCAGGGGAGGGTCGGCCCCCGGCCTGTTTCCGGACATTGGCCCCACGGGTAAGGGAAAATGCAGGGCGCTGGACATCTGGTGCCATGAGGAGTACACAGTGGATGGTGGGCCTGGTGGTCGCATTGTTCCTAGCCACCGGGACCGCGTCCGCCCAGTCCACGCCCACGGAGCCCGGGATCTACAATCCAATGACCAGCACGGAATCCACGCTGTACTTCCACATCAACGGCTTCCAGGACTTCCCGATTAATACGCAGAAGCCCGACGACCGCTACGCGGATACCGTCGAAGTGGGCCTCGTGACGCACAGTGGTTGCGTGTCCGATCCGGCCAATGCGCAGCGCTTCACGGACCGCAGCTACCACACGTGGTATGGCTACTCCAGCCCTTCGTACGTCCAATATGACGTGGATGAGAACGGCCTGCCCCGCATCCACCAGGAGCGCGGCTTGAGCTACGACATCATCTTCGACAAGGGCGTCCAACCCATGTTCAGTTGGTTCCTGGAAGGCAAGAGCCCGCTCAATGTGCCCGGGACCGACCAGGTCCACCCGCCGATCCCGGACGTCGTCGTCCGCGCCACCGTGCGCGAGGGTGACGATGTCAGTGTCGGCAACGAGGCGTTCAACAGCGGCGAGATCGTGGCGCAAGGCGAATCGATCCAGACCACCCTGGCCGGCTCCTTGACGCAGGCCAACGAGAACGTCATCCCCCACCAGGTCGGAGACAAGTGGGTCTACGAGTTCCTGATCCCCTTGGACCTGGAGGTCGACAAGATCGACAAGCGGGAATCGTACAATATCCGCGTCGACGCGTTCGTCCAGAATGATCTGTGCGGGGACCCCGGCTCGTCCGGCTCCGGCGGCGACTACATCTTCCCGAACTTCGCTCTCGTGCACACCAGCAGCGAGTTCCGGCCACTGCTGAAATGGAACATCATGAACCCCCTCATCATCGAGGCGCTGCACCCGCAGTTCGTCGGCGATGATCTGGTCATCCACACGTACAGCAACAGCCCCTACGGCAGCTACGATGTGCTTGGCGACCTGAAGAGCGAACAACCCATCTTGGTCGAGATCGAAGGCCCCAGCCCGGCCCTGAACCTGGCGCAGGTGGCCCTGGTGGACCACAGTCTTGGTCATGGCCCTGAGGAGCACTTCAAGGCGGTGGCGGCGACGTTCCTTTGGGACTACAAGGGAGACCAGGCCAAAGACGGCACGTACACGGTCACGCTGAAGGTCCAGAATGACCAACAGACCGCCGAAGCCATCGCGATCGCGACGTTCAACATCGGACGCGGCGACGCCGAGGTGTGCGCCAAGAACTTCGACGAGGAGACCGTCAACTGCAAGAAAGCCAGCGAGACGCAGGCCGTCTCCGGCGAGGAGAGCTCCGCTCTCGGGCTGGTCGCCGCGGCAGGCATTCTGGCGGTCGCGGCCGTCGCAGCACGCCGCCGCCTCTGAGCCCGCATCCTTTTTCTTCCCCCTCCACCCCTGTCCCTTCAATGCGTGCGTTGTTGGTCCTGCTTCTGCTTTTGCCCGTGGCGACGGCGTCCATCAGCAACCCGGACGGCGATTTTGACGCTGTGCTCTACCTGCACCTGAACGGTCAGCAAGAGATCCAGCTCAACCCGCTGCCGCCACCGACCTCGTTCGTGCATGACCGCGGCCCCGGCGGCCTGACCCAGAGCGCCTGCATCGACACACCAGGCCAAGGCCTGACGAATCAGCAGCTCCACACGTGGTACGCGGTCGTCACGCCGACCCGCGTCGTGTACAAGAACGACTTCGCCCCGGAGGTCATCACCGAGCGCGGCATCCGGGACGACCTGCGGCTCGTGGACCGCCCCATGGCCTTGGACTGGTACATGCGCGTCGAGTCCTCGGCAGGGCAGCCCATCGTGGCCCCCCAGGTCACCGTGGAAGCCACCGTGCGTGAGGGAGACGACATCTCGGTCAAGGACGCCGCCCTGAACGCCGGCCGCATCGTCGCCCAGGCAGCGACGGAGACCGCCACGCTGAGCCCCGCCCTCTCTGGGCACCCGCAGGTGACGTACAACGACGCCACCCAGCTGTACCACGTGCACATGGAACTGGCCCCCCGAGCCCCGCTCGTCATCCCGCAGCGGGAGTCGTTCAACCTGCGCATCGACGTGCGCGCCGACGTCCCTTACTGCAATTCCACCGACGGTTACGCCATGCCGGACGTGGTCTCCATCGTCTCTATGCCGGCGGCCCGCCCGGCCTTGACCGTGCCCCTGCGCAACCCGGTGACGATCGACCGGCTCTCTGCGGTCGTGGATGACGAACTGGTCCGGCTACAGGCCGATGTGCGGGCGGTCTTCGGAGCCGGCGACGCCATCTTGGCCGACGACACCGTCCTTTTCCAGGGCCCCACGGAGGCCACGACGGTCTCCGGCACGGCATGGGGCGCGGCGACCATCGTGGATGGCCGGGCGTTTCCCCAGCGCGCCGACATCGGCCTGCAGGCCCTCCATGCCTGGGCGTTCAAAGCCGACAAGGCGGTCAGTGGCGTCTACAACGCCACCTTGACCCTGCACACCGAAAGCGGGGCCACCGCGACAGCCGTTGTCCCGTTCGGCCTCGGTACCGCCCAGAAGACCTGCACGGTACTCGCCACCGGCGAGCCATCATGCTCGCTCGACGCACGGCAGGACAAAAGGACGCCCGCGCCACTGATCCCGCTCGCTCTCCTGGGGGCTGCATGGCTCCGCCGACGGTGAGAGTTCAGCCAAACGACCGCAGGGTTCTTATCCCGGCAAGGAAAGTGGGCAGCATGGGTCGAGCCCTTATTGCCCTCGCAGCACTCCTGGTGATTGCTCCGGCAGCCTTCGCGCAGACTGCGCCAGACACGCCCGGAATCTACAATCCCACGACGATTCCCACGGAATCCACGATGTACTTCCACATCAACGGGTTCCAAGACTTCCCCATCAACACCCAGAAGCCCGACGACCGCTACGCGCGCGCCGTCGAAGTGGGTCTGGCGACCCACAGTGGCTGCGTCAAGGACCCCGCAGGTGCCCAGCACTTCACGGACCGCAGCTACCACACCTGGTACGGCTACTCCAGCCCCTCCTACGTCCAATATGACGTCGATGAGAACGGCGAACCCCGCGTCCACCAGGAACGTGGCCTCAGCTACAACATCAAGTTCGACCAGAGCCGCGAGCCCACCTTCACCTGGTACCTCCAGGGCAAGAGCCCCGGCAACGTCGACGGCACCGACACCGTCCACCCCCCGATGCCCAACGTCGTCGTCCGCGCCACCGTGCGCGAGGGTGACGATGTCAGCGTCGGCAACTCCGCCTTCAACGAGGGCGCCGTCGTCGCCCAGGCCCAGACCGCCCCGGTCACTCTGGCCGCTGCCATGACCCAGCCGGACCCCGACGGCCACGTCGAAGCCATGCAGGTCGGTAACAAGTGGATCTACAAGTTCGAGTTCCCCCTCAAGTTCGAGAAGGGCGAGATCGACAAGAAGCAGTCCTACAACATCCGCGTGGACGCCTTCATCGACAACCCTGCTTGCACCGGCCCGAGCCCCAACGAGAGCGGAGACTACGCCTTCCTCAACTTCGGCCTCGTCCACACCAGCAGCGACTACCGCCCCATGCTCAAGTGGAACATCATGAACCCCGTGATGATCGAAGCCCTGCACCCGCAGTTCGTCGGCGATGATCTTGTCGTCCACACCGCGAGCAACAGCCCCTACGGCAGCTACGATGTGCTTGGCGACCTGAAGAGCGAACAGCCGATGGTCCTCGAGATCGTCGGCCCGAGCCCCGCCATGACCCTTGACCAAGTGGCCCTGGTGGACCACAGCCTAGGCCACGGCCCTGAAGAACACTTCAAGGCCGTCGCCGCCACCTGGCTCTGGAACTACAAGGCCGACATGGCCAAGGATGGCAAGTACACGGTGACCCTGCGCGTCCAGAACGACCAGCAGACCGCCGAAGCCATCGCCGTCGCGACCTTCGAGATCGGCAACGGCAAGGCGAAGATCTGCGGCCGCAACCTCGGTGAGACCACCGACACGTGCATCGAACCCGAGAACGCCAGCAAGGCCGGAGAAGACGCCCCCGGCGTCGGCTTCGCGGCCATCGTCGGCCTGATCGGGGCCGCCGCCCTCGTCGCCCGCCGCCGCTTCTAAGCGGTCCGCTCGACCTCCCTCTTCCCTTTCCCCCTTTTTTGGTTCATTTCTGTTTGTTCGCCTCCCCGCTTGGGTCGAGGCCCGAAGACCTTGCATGCAAGGCCTAGACCATGGGCGCTTTGTGCAACTTTTCTCTCTGGCAACCAATAGTGTTTAACTTCAGTCCGATGGCTCAGGCCCATGGGTCGAATCCTCTTCGTCGCCTTGCTCTTGATCGCCGGGTCCGTCAGCGCCGCGGCACCCACGGAGCCAGGCATCTACAACCCCGACACGTCCACCCCCACGACGATGTACTTCCACATCAACGGGTTCCAGCAGTTCCCCATCAACACGCAACAGCCGGACGATCGCTACGCCGACACCGTGACCCGTGGCAGCGCCACGCACAGCGGCTGCGTCGAAGACCCCACCGGGAACTTCCGTTTCACCAGCCAGAGCTACCACACATGGTACGGCTACAGCAGCCCATCCATCGTCGAATACGATGCCGACAACAACGGCGAGCCGATCATCCACCAGGAACGTGGACTGGCCTACGACGTCGAACTGGACACCGACACACCCGCCATGTTCAGCTGGTTCCTGGAGGGCAAGTCAGCAATCCCCGCGGACCTGCCGTTCGACCCAGATCAAGTGCCGACGCCCATGCCCCAGGTCGTCGTGCGCGCCACGATCCGCCACGGCGACGAGATCAGCCCCGACAACTCCGCCTTCAACCAGGGCCAGATCATCGCCATCGGCCAGAGCATGCCCACCGATCTGTTGGGCGCCATGACGACGGACAATGAGCACGTGACGACGCACACGGTCGATGGCCGCTACGTCTACGAGTTCCGCTTCCCGCTCGAATACGAGGTCAGCAAGATCGTCCGGGAGGAAGGCTACAACATCCGCGTGGACGCCTTCATGCAGAACGACTACTGCGCGGCCCCGGAGGACAAGAACAGCCTCATGCTCGACTATGCCCGCGTGCACACATCCAGCCAGTTCCGCCCCCACCTCGAGTGGAGCATCATGAACCCGCTCATCATCGAGGTCATGCACCCGCAGTTCGTGGGTGATGACCTGGTCGTGCACACGCAGATCAACAGTCCCTGGGGCAGCTACGATGTCCTTGGCGACCTGGCCCGCGAGCAGCAACTTGGCTTCGACATCACCGGCCCCAGCCCCGTCATGACGCTCGATCGCATCGTCGTCGACCACACGAAGGGCCATGGGCCGGAGTACCACTTCAAGCCCGTCATCGCGACGTGGATGTGGGATTACCAGGCAGATCAGGCGAAGAACGGCATCTACAAGGTGACGCTGCATGCCCAGAATGATCAGCAGACCGCGGAGGCGTACGGCGTCTCGACGTTCCAGATCGGCAACGGCGAGGTGTGCTACCCCGGCGCGGATGGCAAACAGATCTGTGACAGTGCCAAGCCGACCGCCGTCGATGCCAAGAGCCCCGGTGTGCCGACGTTCCTGCTGTTGGCGGGCCTGCTGGGTCTCGCACTGGTGCGCCGGAGGTAGACCGTGCGTTGGCTGGTGCTCCTGCTGTTGATCCCGGCCGTCACCGCCGGCGGCATCCATGAGGGCCTCGAAGCGGTGACCACGTCGATGTACGTCCACCACCTCGACGGCGGCGCGGTGCTGCATCCTTCGATTCCCAACGGCGCGACGCTGTCGCCCGCGTCGACCGCGGTGGCCTGCGGCGAACCGGCGCAATGGACGGTGCCGTTCACCCGGGACGTCGAGGACGGCAGCGCCGATGCATTGGCGCGGGTCGCGGATTTTGACACCACACCACCTCGGTTGACGTGGTTCATGGAGACCGTGCAACCGGGCGCAGACGCACCGATGCCAGCGCTGCCGGTGCCATGGACCGTCACGGCCCAGATCATCGGCGGCGAGACCGTGATGGCCCAGGGCCAGGCGGACAAGATCGCTGGCGTCACGGTGGAGGGCCGCCACGTCGTGAAGGCCGAGTTCTCCATGCCTTGGCTCGACAAGGCCATGACCACGATGCCAGCCGATGGGCTGGTGTTGCACGTGGCGGCCACCATCACGGACCCGGCCGACTGTGGTGCGGCACCCGTCGGCCTGCGGCCCTACGGGGACCCGGAGCACCATGGCCGCATCCTGTGGGACCTGTACGAACCGGTCCGGATGGACCTCTTCGAGCTCGGTTGGTCTGGCGACACACTCCTGGTCCGCGTCCACGCCAGCAGCCCTTGGGGGCCATTGCACCTGGCCCCGCCGACGCCGCCTGTGTTGACGACACCCGATGGCGCCAAGGTGTCGCCGGCGCTTGACACACTGCTCAACGAGAGCGCCGTAGAGACCACGTGGACGTGGGACGCGGCCGAGGCCCGCAACGGCACGTACCGCATCGATGTGGCGGCCGCCACCGCTGACGGCATGACCCGCGTGGACGCGTTCAAGACCTTCCGCATCGGCGGCGATGCGCCGGCCCCCGTGCCTGCCTCGGAGCCGGTCCAGCAGACCCCTGGGTTTGCGCTGCCTCTTGCGTTGCTCGGCATCGCCTTGGGCCGCCGGATTTCATGATGGTGGCCAGCAGCGCTTAATACAGACAATAGAGGTCGAAGCATGATGCGGTCCTGGGCCCTGTTTGCCGTGCTACTCTTGCCGGTCGCCTCAGCGGCGCCCGTCAACCTGTACGCCCACACGAGCACCTTCCAGGACTTCCCGCTCAACACGCAGGAACCACAGCCAAGCTATGCAGCCCTGCCACTGGGCGGGTCGTGGATGAGTGGTTGCGTGCAGGACCCGCTCGATGCGCAGGGCCTGACAGACCGCAGCTACCACACGTGGTACGCGGTCTCCTCACCGGCGAAGGTCGACTACGACATCGATGAGAACGGCCGACCCCGCATCCACATGGAGCGGGGCATCAGCGGCGACGTCATCCTGAACGGAGACAGCATGACGCTGCACTGGTACCTGGCGTTCGAGCCATCGACAAGCGGCGCCATCCCCGTCGCGCCGGACATCATCGTCCGCGGCACGGTACGCGAAGGCGACGACGTCAGCGTCGGCAGCGCAGCGCTCAACACCGGCAAGCTCATCGCCAGCGGCCAGAGCGACCCGGTCACCCTGAGCCCCATGGTGGACCACCCCCAGGTCAGCCACCACATGGTCGGGGAACAGCACGTCTTCGGCTTCCACATCACGCTCCCGATCGAGGAGCGTGTGATCAAGGCCAACGAAGCGTTCAACCTGCGCGTGGACGCCTTCATGGACAATCCCCTGTGCAACGACCCGAACACGGCAGGCGGCGGCGACTACCTCAACCCGTTCAAACTGGAGGTCCACGAAAGCC
>JBFIDG010000100.1:0-7881 GCA_041581335.1 Thermoplasmatota archaeon | reverse complement strand
GTGACCCGGATCGACCGCCACGCCAAGGTGATGCGCTGGCACTTCGATTCCGGTCACCAAGCCAGCGTCCATCTTGGCATGACGGGCAAGTTCCTGTTCTCCCCGCCCGACGAGCCGGTCCGCCCACACACCCACATCCGGTGGTTCCTGGATGACGGTCAAGAACTCCGCTTCACGGACCATCGCCGCTTCGGATGGTTCGCGCTCCACCCGCCCGGGGCGCCGCCCATGGACACCGACCACTATGGCCCGGACGCCTTGGATGCTGCGTGGACGCCCGCCATGCTGGAGGTCTTGCTGCGGGGCAGCAGAGCGCCGCTCAAGGCGTTCCTCTTGGATCAGACCAAGATCGCTGGACTGGGCAACATCTACGCTTGTGAGGCGCTGTGGCGCGCGCGGCTCTCGCCCCGGCGCCTCGCCTCAAACACACCATCCAGCAAGGTGGCCCTGCTGCTGGCATCCTGCCAGGACGTGCTCCAGGATTCGCTAGCGGCGGGAGGTACCAGCTTCAACGACTACGTGGACAGCATCGGCGAGAAAGGCTCTTTCCTGTTCGACGTCGCCGTCTTCCACAGGGAAGGCCAGCCATGCCCTCGTTGTGGTGCAGAGGTCCGCCGCATCGTGCAGTCTGGTCGCAGTTCCTTTTACTGCGGTGGCTGCCAACGTTGATGTTTGATTGATACTGGGACACACATTTATTACCAACCACCCATGGGAGGGTCATGGCCGGAAACGCGGACGACCCCATCAAACTCACAGACGGCATGGTCGTCGAATTGCCGGATGGAAGCCGCGTCCGGTTGCGCCCAGGACCCTATGGGAAAGGCATCGCCATCATCCCGCTGGGCGGCGGCCGCAAGACGGTGGCGGGTCCCCGCGTGCCAGGGCAACGTGGTCGCCGTCCGCGTCCCGGCACCACGGCACTTCGTGAACAATTGGCACGGGACGCCAAGGCGGGCCGACTCAAAGACAACCAACATTACGTCAAATGGGTGCTGTCGCGCGATGAAGGTCTGAGCCTGGCAGTGGCGCGGCAGATCGTCTACCGCGAGCGCCGCAAGGTCGAGTGAACCATGCCCTGGGGCCCGGCGCGCCGCCATGTTGAAGATGCGCGCTGACGGTGGCCCCACATGAAGCAACCCGAAGGCGGATTCTGGGCGTTCTACCTGAACGAGCACGCGCAGCGCGGTACGCGCATCTGGCACCTGGTCGGCACCAGCATCGCCTTCGTCTGCATCGTCCTTGCCGCCGTCCTGCTCAACCCCTGGTTCTTGCTGCCTGCCCTTGTCGTCGGATACCTGTTCGCGTGGATCGGCCACTTCTTCGTGGAGCACAACCGGCCGGCCACGTTCACCTACCCGCTGCGTTCATTGGCCGCCGACTGGAAGATGTGGGCGTTGGCGCTCACCGGGCGCTTGGACAAGCACCTCGAAGAACACGGCGTGGCGAAGAGGTCTTAGGCCCCTTCGAGGTCGAGCACCCCTTGGCGAACATGCGGTTCGACGGCCGAGCTGTGCCCGTCCAGGATGGCGACACCATCGCTAGTGCCCTGCATCGCGAGGGCATCCTAGAGATCAGTCGCAGCCTCAAGTACCACCGGCCGCGCGGCCTGTACTGCAACACTGGCTCGTGTGCGTCCTGCTTCGTCGACGTCGACGGCGTCCCCAACGTGCCTGCCTGCATGCGCGCGGCCGAGGAAGGTCTTGATGTCAGCAGCCAGAACACCATGGGCGGGGCCAAGCGAGACCTGTTCGCCGTCACCGACAAAGTGTATCGGCGCGGCTTCGACCCGCACGCCGCGTTCACGGGCAACCGCTTGCTCAATGCCGCTTTCATGAAGGCCGTGCGCTTCATGAGCGGCCAGGGCAAGGCACCGCACCCGGACACCCAGACCGCCGCGGCCACGTACGTCGAGAAACACGTCGATGTCCTCGTCATCGGCGGTGGCCTGCATGGGCTGCGCGCTGCCAAGGAATCCAAGGGGGATGTGCTGCTGGTCGAGGAACTGCCCGAACTGGGTGGGTCTGGGCTATGGAGCCCTGAGCCCGATACCGATGCGCTCATCCCCGACGTGGTCGGTCACGCCACTGTCTGGACGGAAGCGGTCGCCTTCGGAATCTACGACGACGTCGTCGGGATCACAAAGGGCGGCGACCTGTATGCCGTCACCGCCAAGCATCTCATCATCGCTCCTGGCCGGCACGACGCTTGGCCCTTGTTCGAGAACAACGACCTCCCAGGAGTCCTGAGCCTCCGCGGCGCCAGCCGGCTGCTTGCCCAGGGTGTGCTGCCCGGCAAGCGCGTCGTCGCCCATGGCGGCCCGTTGCCGGCGGCGTTCATGGAGCGCCTGCAAGCGGCCGGCGGCCAAGTCGTGGCGGAAGGGAACGTCGAGGCGGCCCGGGGTGGCACCCGCGTCGAAAAAGCCCGCGTCGGCGATGCCTGGGTCCGCTGCGACACCATCATCTGCCACCTCGTCGGCACCCCCCGCATCGAGCTGTTCCAACAGGCCGGCTGTGAACTGGCGTTCAAAGACGGCGTGCTGTCCCCGGTCACCAACGGCCACGGCCGCACGACGCGCAAAGACATCCAATGGGGCCACGCCCACATGGCGGTGGCCTGATGGTCGCACCCAAGACCCTGCTCTGCAGGTGTGAGGACATCACCGTAGACGACTGCGACGGCGCCATCAAGGACGGCTACAACTGCTTCGAGGATCTGAAGCGCTACCTCGGCGTGGGCACCGGCCCCTGCCAAGGCAAGGCGTGCGTCCAGGCCTGCATGCAACTCGTCGCCGACGCCAACGACATCTCCCCCGACGAAGTGGATGTCATGACGTTCCGACCGCCGGTCCGCCCCATCAGTTTCGCCACGTTGGCCGCCGAACCGGCCACGCCCGCCGCCAAGCCCAAGAAGAAGCGCCGAGGCAGCCAATGATCGGCAACCCTCCGCGCAAGGACCGCTATCACACGGTCATCATCGGCGGCGGGGCCATCGGTCTGAGCACCGCCTACGAGTTGGCGAAGCGTGGCATCACCGACGTACTGGTCCTCGACAAGGACAGCCTCGTCAAAGGCGCCACCGGCCGCAATGGCGGCGGCGTACGTGCCCAGTGGACCACCGAAGAGAACGTCGTGCTGGCCAAGCGGTCCATCGCGGCGTTCAAGCGCTTCTCCCAGGAGACCGGTCACAACATCTTCATGCGCCAGGGTGGCTACTTGTTCCTGACGCGCAGCGAGCAGCAATTGCTCAGCTTGCAGGACGCCGCCGTGTTCCAGAACAAGCACGGCGTCCGGACACGCGTCATCGACCTGGATGAGGCCGAGCGCATCATCCCCGGTCTCAATACGGAGGGTTGCGTCGGCGCCACGTACAACCCTGATGATGCCATCGTGTTCCCATGGCCGTTGGTGTGGGGCTGGAAGGACGCGGCCACCAAGCTGGGCGTCGACGTGGCCACGCGGTGCAGCGTCAACGGCTTCAAGGTCAAGGCCGGCAAGGTCACCCACGTCGAGACCAACCATGGCCGCATCGCCTGCGAGAACGTGGTCAACGCGGCCGGGGCGTGGGCCAAGCAGGTCAGCCACTTCGCCGGCGTCGAGCTGCCCAACAAACCCGAGCGTCACGAGATCCTCGTCTCGGAGCCCCTCAAGCCGTTCCTTGATCCGATGCTCGTGGATCTCTCCACCGGCTACTACATGAACCAGGACATGCGCGGCGAACTCGTGGGCGGCCTCGGCGGCCACCATGAAGAGAGCCTCGACTGGGGCAGCAGCCTCGAGTTCCTGCGTGACTTCGCGAAGCAGACGGTCCGCTTGCTGCCGCGGCTTGGGCCTGTCAAGGTCCTGCGGCAATGGGCGGGCAGCTACGACGTCACCCCGGACCGCAAACCAGTCCTGGGCATCGCTGCCACGGGGCCGAGCAACCTGGTCCAAGCCAGTGGCTTCAGCGGCCATGGCATGATGATCAGCCCGATGGTGGGCGTCCTCACGGCGCAGCTCATCGCTGGCCAGCCGACGGACCTCGACATGCACGGCTTCCGCCTCGAACGCTTCGAGGAAGGGGATTTCCGGCTCGAAGGCATGGTCATCGGCTAGCGGGCCACTGGTCCACGGCGCGCGGCGCCTCCTGGGATCCCGGCCGAACTCCCTATCAAGCGTAGCGCTGGTCACCGGTTATGCCCCCCGCCACCGTGGAGACCTTCACCGATGCTGACCCTCGAGATGCGTTGGTCGTCGTCGCGTTCCACAGTATGGGTGCGGCCGCCGCGATCGCGGCGAGCTATCTGCGCCAATCGTTGGCCTTGCCCCTGGTCGGCCACGTGCGCGTAGGGGGCATCGGCCCGATCGTCAATGTCCAGGAAGGCATCTCCACCAGTCCCATCCGTATCTTCGGCGGCGAAGTGGAATGCCGCCTCGATGAAGGCTGCCCCCGGCTCTATCTGATCATCGCCGAGATGCCCATCGATGTCGAGGTCGTCGAGGACATCGCGGAGGCCGTGCTCGGCTGGGCCGGCGCGGCGCGCATGGTGGTGTGCCTAGACTCCGTGACCCGGGATGCCACTGACCCGGAAGCGACGGTGTATTCGATCGCCGATGACGCCGCCACCCTGCAGGTCCTGGAGCCGACCGGGGCCACGCACATGCGCGGCGGTTTCCTGGTTGGGATGACCGCGGCCGTCCTGGCGCGCAGCCGCGACCACGGCGTCCATGGCGCCGCGCTGGTCGTGGAGGCCAACGACGAGATCCCTGACGCCCGCGCCGCGGCCGCACTCGTGATGCACGTGGACCCGCTCATGCCTGAGATCCGTGTCGACCCGAAGCCCCTCATCGCGGAGGCGGAGGCCATCGAGGCCCAGTTGGCCAAGGCGTTGCGGGATGCCGAGGCAGCGCAGCCAAAGCGCTCGCCGCACACGTTCATCTAAGCAGATCCGGGGCCGCCGGGCATGGTCCTGCCGACCCCCCACGTGAGGCGATGGCCATCACGTTTCGACCGGGCGGCTCCGCTCGGGGTCGTCGTCCATTGCGAGGTGCAGAGCGTGCTCAGGCGAGCATCTCGAGGCCTTCGGCGATCTTCTCGCGGACGGCGTCGATGGTGTTCTCGAGCTTGCTCTTCTCGGCAGCCGTCAGATCGTAGATGACGACGCGCTGCAGGCCGCCGCGTCCAAGGATCGCGGGGACGCCGGTGGCGACGTCGGTGTGGCCGTATTCTCCCTGCAGGATGACGCCCATCGGGATCTCCTCGCGGGTGTCCTCGACGAGGGCCTTGACCATGCGTCCGGTGCAGGCGCCCGGAGCGTATGCGGTGGCGCCGACGCGCTCGATGATCTCCATGGCGCGGCCGCGGGTGGTCTTCTCCCAGCCGGCCCAGTCGCCGTCTTCCAGCTCCGCGCTGGAGAGGGTGGGGCTGACGAACATGGTCTCGCCGTGTTCGCCGAGGATCGTGGCGCGGACCTCGCGGTTGCCCGTGGCGTCGCGCACGATGTCGGTGAAGCGGCTGCTGTCGTGCAGGCTGGTCATGCCGATGACGCGTTCGCGGGGGAAGCCGAGTTCCTTCCAGCAGATGTACAGGAGGATGTCGACAGGGTTGGTGACCAGGAGGAAGACGCAGTCGGGGGCGTGCTTCTTGACTTCCGTACAGATGCTCTTCATGATCTTGACGTTGATCGCCAAGAGGTCGGCGCGGGTCATGCCGGGCTTGCGTGGCATGCCGGCGGAGACGACGACGATGTCACTCCCCGCGAGCGTCGCGTAGTCGGTGCTGCCAGAGACCTTCGTACGGCGCCCGAAAGCGACGCTGGTGGTGTTCAGGTCCATGCCACGACCGACCGCGGCCGCTTCTGAGAGATCCACGATGGCGATCTCATCGATGCGGTCCGTCAAAGCGAGTGTTGCGTAGATGGAATTGGCACCGATGGTCCCGGCGCCGACGAAGCCGACCTTCATGGTGACCGCCGACCCCGGTCCTGCACATAAGCACCACGCGCCTAACGCATGGCGTTCGGGTCGTGGTCCACGGCGTCCAAGGTGCGGATCCGGCGGCGCATGAAGCCGACCAGGGAGCCGACGAGGACGATGGCGCTGACGAGGCCCCACGCGGCCTGCGTGCCCACCAGGAAGTTGTACACCGCATGCAAGATCACGGCCCCCACGTAGTGCGGCAGGACCTCGAGGGCGACGCCGCCGCGGCGTTGGACCGCGCCGTATCCGAAGCCGATGATGGCGCTGGCGCTGGCGTGCAGGAGCATGCTGCTGAAGACCCGGATGGAGATGGTCAGCACGGCCTCATTGAACCCACCCTCGGCGAGCGCCGTCAGACCGTATACGAAGTTCTCCGTGGCAGCGAACCCGAGGCCGACCGCCGCGCCGTAGATGATGCCGTCTTCGAGTTCGTGCATGTTGCGGCGCACGAGGCCCAGGCCGAGCGCCTTGGCGAATTCTTCGACGATCGGCGCGATCACCACGGCCGCCAGGAGAGCCCTTGTGATCCCCGCTGCAGGCAGCGGGCCGCCCACTTGGTGGAAGCCGGCCTCGAACAACGAATGCAGCAGCAATGCGATCGCTACGCCGGCCGACCCACCCCATGCGAACGTGAGCATGACGGCCCGTACCGGTTCGCGGTCGGTCTGTTCGTGGGCTCGGATCCACAAGAGGAACGCCGCCGGCGGCACGAACGACAGCGCCGCCATCCAAGCAAGGATCTGGCCATCGGTCAATGCCATACGATGGCAGTGGCGGGGCTTCTCATGAGCCTTGTCACTAGGAACCGGTTTCTTATGCCCCCCCTGAGTCGCACCCTCGTGGCGTGGTACGTCCTCGACACCTCATTGCTCCTGGCGGGGAAAGAACCGCCCCGCAACGGCCAGTGGGCGACGACGCCCGAAGCCGCTGCCGAGATCAAGCCCGGTGGCCGTGACGCGCGCCGCTTCGAGGACTGGAAGAGCCTAGGCCTGGAGATCCGTTCCGCCAAGCCGGACGTCGTCGACCGCGTCGCCGAGGCAGCGATGGCCGCCGGCAACCTGGGAAGGCTCAGCGACGCTGACCAATCCCTTCTGGCCCTTGCTGTGTCCCTGGGTGCGACCCTGGTCACCGACGATTACACGGTCCAGGATGTCGCACGTCGCCTGGATGTCCGCGTCATGGGCATCAACCAGGACGGCATCGAGGAGACCAAGCAATGGAAGCCCCGCTGCACGGGCTGCGGCCGCTGGTTCGACGTCCCTCAGAAGCGTGACGAGTGCCCGATCTGTGGCAGCGCGGTGAAGGACAAGCCCGTCAAGTAGACCCGCCGGATCTCGGGGACACACACCACCACGGTGAAGAATGGCCGTGGCCGATGCCACCCCATGAAGTTCGCCGTCCTCTATGGCAGCACCCGTCGCGACCGTCAAGGCATCAAGGCGGCCCGTTTCATCGAGAACCAGCTCAAGCTGCGCGGCCACGAGGTCACGTTGCTCGACCCCGTTGAACTGGACCTGCCGATGCTGGACTACATGCACAAGGAGTATGCTCCCGGTACTGCGCCCGCCGGTATGGAACACGCCCACGAGGTCCTGCTCGCGGCGGACGGCTACGTGGTGCTGGGCGGGGAGTGGAACCACAGCATCCCTCCGGCGCTCAAGAACATGCTCGACCACTTCCAGAGTGAGTTCCACTACAAGCCGGCCGGCATCGCGTCTTACTCGGCAGGTCCGTTCGGCGGCGCGCGCGCGGCGCCGCACTACCGCGTCATCCTCGGTGAACTCGGCATGGTGACCCCAAGCATCCTGCTCAGCATCAGCGCCGTCCACAAGGCGTTCGATGAGGAGGGCAACGACATCACCGAAGGCAAGCTGTACGAGCGTCGCTCGGAGCGCTTCCTCAACGAGCTGGAGTGGTACACTGC
>JBFIDG010000099.1:0-8012 GCA_041581335.1 Thermoplasmatota archaeon | reverse complement strand
TCGCAGACTTGTGCGCCTCTTCATCGGCATCCCTATCCCGGTCGATTCCCGGATCAATCAGGTCACCCATGCCTTGCGCCAGCAGGAGAAAGACGCCAAGCCGGTGCCGCCGGGCACCTGGCACGTCACCCTGCGCTTCCTAGGAGAGGTCGCCGACCCCGGCACTGTCGAAGACGCCCTTTACAAGGTCGTCGCCAAGCACCACGCCATGAAGTGCCAGGTCAAGGGCCTCGGCGCCTTTCAGGGTCCCAAGCGTGCCCGCATCGTTTGGGTGAAGGTCATCGCCGACGGCCTGCGTGAGCTCGCCAACGACGTCACACAGGCCACCGCCCACCTCGGCGAACCCGCCACCGCGGACTTCGTCGCCCACGCCACCCTCGCGCGCTTGCCCACGGCCCGCGACCTGACCGCCTTCATCGACCACCACGAGGACACCATCATGGGTGAGGGCATGCTCGACAAGGTCGTGTTGTACCGTTCGCAGTTGACGAAGATCGGTCCCGTGTACCAGCGCCTGGCGGAGATCCCGCTTCAGGCCAAAGCGTAGGCCTGCCACTCGAACTCGCCGATCGTCGGATCAGCAGACGTCGGCGCGTCCCCTCGTAGGTCGAACGCCCAAGCGCTCTTGCTGGCGTAGATGCTGTCCGGCTCGTCGACGGCGACCCTGAAGACCGTCTGCGTGGGCGCGCTGAGTGTCCTGGGTGCGTCGTGCCAGGTCCAGGAATCCCCCGTGTGGAAGCGGACCTCTGGGACGAAGGTGACTGCGTGGTCGACCTTGATCTCAATGAACCGAGCCTCAGCAGGGATGGGTTCGGCGGGGCGTTGTGGCGCCGGGCACCCGGTGACGCCGTAGCAGGCGTCGCCATTGTAGGCGCCGCTGGCTTCGCCGCTGGCCGAGAACAATTCGAGTCGTTCCCCTGTCCAAGGCGCCCGGGCATCAAGTGCCGGCAAGGCGTCGCCCCGATGGGCCGTGATCGAGACGTGTGCCTCGGAGACGCTTCCTGTGGCTTGCTGGGTGTTCTGCGGCGGGTAGTAGAGACGGAATCGCCAACTCGTGATATCCTGGCCTGGCGGGTCGGCATCCCCCGCGCGCACGGGGATCTGGGCGGGTTCGCCGAGGGCGAAACCTTCCACATCACGCCACTCGTCATCCGCGGCGGTCTGATACCGCAGCTCGACGTCATCGTGCTTGCCGAAGGTCTCGACCTGCGACATCACGATGGTCAAGGATGCCGTACCCACGGGCACCGTGGCTTTGGTGGGCCAGAACGTCACCCACGCGCCACCGCTGCCTCCGATGAACGTGGTCGTGGAGATCGTGTCGTCCATGATGGTCATCCGTTCGGCCGCACCCCAGAAATCAGTGAGGGCGGGCCCCGTGGAGTGCTTATTCGTCGTCGATTCGTCAGATGGGCCCGCGCATCCAGCCAAGGTAAGCAGGAGGATCAGCATCAGCACTCGCATGCACAAGCCACCCCGCTGCCGGGCATTAACGGTTCTGGCACGTCCTTCGGTTCCTTGCAGCCATCCACCGTTCTTTTCACCGGGCGCGGGGTGGCGCCCCCGTGGCGCACAAGCCTGCCCTCCTCGTCATCCTCGACGGTTTCGCCTTCGGCGACCCGGACCACCCCTGCAATGCCGTCGCTCTGGCGGACACGCCGTGCCTGGACCGCCTGCGGGCCGAGTGCCCTTGGGTGGAGATCGACAACAACCAGCACCATGTCGGTCTACCCGAGGGCCAGATGGGCAACTCGGAGGTCGGGCACCTCAACATCGGTGCCGGCCGCGTCATCTATCAGGATTTCCTGCGCATCAACAAGGCCATCGAGGACGACGAGTTCGGGGAGAACGACGCCTACAGGGCCGCGTTCGCCCATGTCCGTCGCACCGGTGGCCGCCTGCACTTGGTGGGGTTGCTGGGCGATGGAGGCGTCCATGCCCACGAGGATCACTTCGGTGCCGCCTTGATGGCCGCCGCGGATTTCGGTCTGGTGGGTAACCGCGTCTGGGTCCACCCGATCCTTGACGGCCGTGACACCGATCCCCGCTCGGCGCTGGAGTTCATGGACACCCTGCTGGCGCAGATCCACATCGCCGACGTCGGCGCCGTGGCGGACATCGTCGGTCGCTACTATGCCATGGACCGCGATCAACGCTGGGAGCGCGTCGAGCACGCCTACCGCCTCTACACGGACGGGGCCGCTACCCGCAGCGCCTCCGATGCCATGACCGCCATCGACATGGCCTACGCGGCCGATGAAGACGATGAATTCGTCAAGGCCACCAGCATCGATGCCGATGGCGTCGTGCGTGACGGCGACGCCGTCATCTGGCTCAACTTCCGCCCGGACCGCAGCCGGCAGATGGCGCGCGCCTTCATGCAACCCGATTTCGAGGGCTTCGAACGCACGCCTCCCAAAGACCTGGTATGGGTCTGCACGACGCAGTACGACGACCGCTTCCTGAGCTACCCGGGTATCCACATCGCATATCCGCCGGCCCGCGCCACACAGACGCTGGGCGAGCACATCAGCAGCCTTGGCCTGCGCCAACTCCGCATCGCAGAGACCGAGAAATACGCGCACGTGACGTACTTCATGAACGGCGGACGTGAAGAGCCGTTCGAGGGTGAAGAGCGGGTCCTCGTGCCCAGCCCCAAGGTCGCGACGTATGACTTGAAGCCAGAGATGCACGCCGGCGAGGTCACGGACAAGATCCTGCACGCCATGGGCAGCGAGGACTTCGACCTCATCGTCGTCAACTACGCCAATCCTGACATGGTCGGCCACACCGGCAACCTGCCCGCCGCCATCGAGATGATGGGCTTCATCGACAACTGCCTCGATCGCCTCACCAGCGTAGGCACCGAGCTAGGCTATGTGACACTCATCACGAGCGACCACGGCAACTGCGAGGAGATGTGCAAGTGCAACGACGACGGCAGTGCCGGCGACCGTACCACCAACCACAGCATGGGCCCCAGTCCATTGCTCGTCGTCAACGGCCCGAAGGGCCTGAAGCTGAGGGATGGCGGTGCCTTGTGCAACGTGGCGCCGACGCTGCTGGATCTGATGGGGCTGGACAAGCCCGAGAAGATGACGGCGAAGAGTCTGGTCGAGCGCAGCGATTGAAGGCTGCGGGTGTCATGCCTGCGGCGAGTGCTGGGAATGGCTGGTCTGTTGCGAGCCTAGCGCGGCGCGTTCTCGAAGTTGTCCACGGATCGGCACATGTACCTGACGCCCGCGGGGCCGGTCCCGGCCCAGTATACGTTGCAGGTATCCTCGTGGCGCTGACCCTCGGGCGTAGTGGGCGAGGCAGGCGGCGCCGGGGCCTGGCATAGGTACGTCGGCTCGACGTGGTTTTCCGCGGTCCACACGTCGCCCCGCTCGCAAGACTCCCACGGGTCTGGCTTGGCGCCGGTGAAGGCGGAGGCGTCGCAGGCATCTGGGATGCCATCCTCGTCGCTGTCCTGCGGGTCGGGGTGGTCGCAGACCGCCGCCGAGACCACTGGTTCCTCGTCGGAGATCGGCTCGGTCTGATCTGTTGCTTCCAGCGGCGGCGATGCGCTGCATCCGGCGACCATGATGGCGACACACAACAGGAATACGCGCATGAGTAAGATCAATGCCTGCGGGTACTTGGTCGCTTCAGTTCGTGGCCGTCGTTTCGCAAAGAGAAACCAGAGATGGCTCGAATACCCCGCTGCCGGGGTTCAGGGGGTTCGCTTGGGCTGATCCACCTTGGACTCTTTTGGGCAGCCCGTGCGGGGGTCTGGCCCCGGAAGCTGCCCTAGAGCGTGATATCAATGACCGGCCTGTCGTCCCTGCAGGTACCGGAGCCATCGTCGTCGTACCCGAACAAGACCTTGACGCCGGTCGCCGAGGCACGGGCCTCGTAGCACCAGTAGTTTCCATTCTCGAAGTCTTGGCGTAGCCAAATGAACTCGCCACGGTCTTCGTGGCAGTCCTTGTCGGCGTCCAGATCTTGGTCGACCGTGATCAACATGCGCGAGCCAGGGCTGGCGCACACGCTGACCTTCCACGCCTGCCCTTTCCATGTGTTGCCGTTGCCATCATAGAGTTCGGGCGCGCGGCAGTACGTGGTGACCCCGAGGTCCTGCAAGTATGCCCAGCTGAAGCGGCAGAGGGCATCCTGGAACTCCGGGCTGTCACCGGCGTCGCCGGGGCCGCAGTCGGGGTCGGCCTGGCAAGCAGCGACCCAGCGTTCGACGGCGTTGTTCGCCTCGTCGATGGAGGATCGGCATTCGTAGGTAGGCTCCTGCCAAAGGTCCGCGTGGATGTAGGCCGGCCCATACTGGCAACCCTCCCACGCGCCGCCCATAGGGGCGCAGGCGTCGGCGATGCCGTCGCCGTCTGCGTCGGCCGTGTCGTCGTGGCCGGGGCAGGCATCGTAACGGTCGGTGACGCCATCGCCATCAGAGTCGGCCGTGGCGCTGACGGGTTCGTAGTCCCTGCTGCTGCCGCTGCTCAGGCCGTCTGGATCGATGGTGCAGGCCATGTCCAGTCCTTCGCAGGCTGCCGACCCGGTGGTCGCCTCGGTCGAGGCGACTGGACCCTCACAGTCGAGGCAAGCGGGTTCAAGACCTGCACAGCCGGACAGCACCATGATCGCCATCAGGCCAAGAAGCGGGACACGCACACCCCGCCATGTGGGTCATGGTCTAAAAGGGGTCGTGCCCGCAGGGCGGTACTTTTGCTACGGCATGCGCCGGGTCGAGCGTTGTTTCGCCCAGCATGCGGTCACCGCGCCACGTTGGGGGCCCCTGTTCCTAGGCCATCCCTCATGGCGGCGTGATGCCGGTCCGCCACGTCCAGGGCGTGTGCACGGCGGCGATGTCACAGTGGGTGCCTGGAGGTCCCGTGGGATCCCAGACGCCGGCGGCCAACCGGTACTTGCCTTCGGGTCCTTGCTGGATGCGCCAGCAAGTGCCTGGGACGAAGTGGTCCGTGGTCTGGCAATCGGGAGCGCCGTCGCCGTTGGCGTCCAAGTGGTCGTCCTCGCCGGGGCATTGATCGTCCTCGTTGGGCACCATGTCGCCGTCGGCATCACCGGTGGGGCCATCGTTCGGGTCGTCGTCGCAGCCATCGATCTTGCCGTCGGAGTCGGCGTCGATCGCATCATCGTGTCCCGGGCATGCATCGTCCTTGTTCGGGACCCCGTCGCCATCCGCGTCGCCCTTGGGCCCATCGGATGTGTCGGGATCACAATCGTCCAGCACCCCATCACCGTCCCGATCGACGGCGCTGCTGGGCTCGCATGCGGGGTCTGCTGGCTCGGCGGGCAACGGGGCCGACGCGCAGTCTGGATCGCAGACCTGCGACGGGTCCAGCCGAGGTGCGGGGGGCGTCGCGGCGCAGCCGGCAAGTAAGAGGCTCGCCACGAGGGCCAGGGTCAAGAGACGCACGGGGCCCAATGGCATGGCAGGCATGTAAATGGTTCCGCATCGACCGCACACAGATCCGCGGGGCCCAACAAACCTTACATCCCAGATCGCCAACTTGCTTGCATGCGGTTGATCATTGTTTGTCTCCTGGTCGCTACGAGCCTGGCAGGTTGCGCCAGTTCCAACGGGACTGATGACGTCCTTCCCGGCGAGCCCGCCCCGGTCGTGGTGCCGGACCACGTCCTCGACGGCGCCGTCGAGCCCACGGACCTCCTGGCTCCGACCTTCAAGCTCCTGGGTGCCATCGCCGCCGGGGGCCCCGCCTACGGTGCCGGCGAACCCAGCGCCTGGGTCGCCCTGGACGGTACGCTGTACGTCGCGTTCCCGGGCTGCGACCGGGGATTCTACCTGGTCCCCTTGCCGACGCCCGGCGCCGAGGCCTGCGGTCATGGACTCATCTACCGCAGCGCCGACGAAGGCGCCACATGGGAACGCATGAACGAGGACGGCACGGGCCGTTACACGGCCGATGGGCCTACCGCCAACGGCGACGCTGACGTGGCCGTGGACGCCGCAGGCAACGTGTACGCCTCCAACCTCGGCAGCGGCATCCAGTTCCACACGTTCTGGGCCGAGAACCAGACCTGGGAATACATGGCCAACGTTGTCCCCGAAGGCGAAGGCGCCGACCGCCAATGGATGACCGCCGGCAAGGAAGGCCACGTCATCATGACCTGGATGCGCACCAGTCCCAGCCGCGACGTCGAGGTCAACGTCACCTTCGACGGTGGCCGCACCTGGCACCATGGCGGCAACTACGGCAGCGGCATCGGCTGGCTCGGCACCGTCCAACTCAGCCCTGATGGCGAACACGCGTACATCCCTTACACGCAGCCCATCCGTGCCGGCACCGCGCCGTTGGTGAGTGGCCCAAGCGATTGTGCCATGCGGGTCCTGGTCTCCTCCGACGGGGGCCTCAACTGGACCGACGTGGACACCGGCGCCCGCTGGCCCGCCAGCCAGACCGGCGGCCATTGGTCCTGTGTGCAGATGGCTCCGGCCTTGGACGTCACCGGCGACGGCACCGTCGTCGTCGCCTGGTCCCGTGATGTCTTCTTCCCAGAGGACGCCTCGCCGTACACGGCCGCCAGCGCTTCGACCCTGCTGGAGATCATCGCCAGCCGGGACAATGGCACGACGTGGACCGACCAGGAACTGTACTGGGCCGACACCGGCCTGTTCGCTGGCTTCGGCTCCCGCATCATGCCCTGGGTCACCGGCGGCGCCGGTGACCGCTTCGCCATCACGTACTTGTTCAATCCGGTCCCCACAGACAGCGATTACACGGCCGCGGTCTGGGACGTCCGTGCGATGGTCATCGATGGGTTCGGGACCGACGACGCGACCTTCGTGGACTCGCTCATCGAGGCCAGTGTGCACGCCGGAGGCATCTGCACCCGCGGCGGCGCCTGCCTGCTCACCGGCAGCGACCGCGCGTTCCTCGACTTCTTCGAAGCCGACCTGACGCCGGAGGGCCACCTGTTCGTGACCTACCCCCACGACCTGAACCCGAGCAAGATGATCGAGATCCGTACCGCCATCCAGAACGGTGGCACCCCCTTGCTACTGCGGCCATCTGCGGAGTGACGGGGCAAGCGGCCCGCCGCAACGGATAAGACCCCAGGCAGGTCGAGAGGGTCCGTGGACCGCAAGGAACAGCTCGAGGCATGGCGCGACGAGAGTGGCTACACCAGTGTGGACCCCGCGCCGCCCCAGGTCGCTCCGACCGCCTCCGTCGAGGTCGCTGATCTGCGCGCACAATTGCTCGATGGGACCCTGAAGATGTTCGAGCGCATGCGTGCGGTCTTCGCCCTACGAAACATCGGTGGCGACGAAGCCGTCGATGCCCTCGGAGCCGCCTTCGCCGATCCCTCTGCTCTGCTGCGCCATGAGTTGGCCTACGTCATGGGGCAGATGTCGGACCCGCACGCGATCCCGGTCCTCATCGAGCGCCTCAGTGACCCGGACGAACACGTCATGGTCCGTCACGAAGCGGCCGAAGCACTCGGCGCCATCGGCGAAGAATCGGCGCGGCCGGTCCTGGAGAAGTTCCTGCACGACCCGCACCCAGAAGTCTCGGAGTCCTGCGAAGTGGCCCTGGATCTATTGGACTGGGTCAACGCCAAGGAACTCGAATACGTCTCCTGAGCCTCAGGCCGCCGGCGCATCTTGTTTGACGATGCGGGGCAGATCACGGCTGAGGCGCGCCATCAGTTCGTAATTGACGACCTCTTGGCTTTCCGCGAACGAATGCACGCCGATCTCCGCGTCCCCTTGCGAACCGATGAGCACGACTTCGTCGCCGGGCTGCACGTCGTCCAGGTGGCCCACATCGAGTTGGACCATGTTCATGTTGACAGGACCCATCACCGGGCAGCGCTGGCCGCCGACGAGCAAGCCGCCGGAGTGTGCCACGCTGCGGCTCAAGCCATCGCCGTAGCCCACGGGGACGACCGCGATGCGCGTGTCCCGTATGGCCTGGCTGCTGGTGCCGTAGCCGACGAAGTCCCCGGCGGGCACATCTTGGATGGCGAGCACCCGGCTCTTC
>JBFIDG010000098.1:0-8082 GCA_041581335.1 Thermoplasmatota archaeon | reverse complement strand
TGCCGAAGCCTGCCAGCGCCAGGATCCGGGTCTTGCGGACCGATCCGGCGCAAAGCGCCAGATGAAGTGCGAGGGACCGGATTCGGGCCGAGGGCCGGCGCAGCCGGCCGTCGGCCAGGGAGCGCAGCGACCGTCGTTCCGGTCGTTCGCGCTGAACGAAGTGAAGTGCGAGGGACCGGATGCGCCGGCAAAGGATGCGAACGAAGTGAGCAACTTTGCCGGACTTCGAGCCGCGCTTGCGCGGGTCGGAGTGAATCCGGTTCATCGGAACCGGCCCCGTGCAGAGCACGGGGCAAAGTGCGAGGGACCGGATTCGAACCGGCGAACCACTAAGGACTAGCCCCTCAAGCTAGCGTCGTTGGCCGCTTGACTACCCTCGCGTGTGGTTGGCGTGGCAGAACGGGTGAGTCCATGAGGTCATCGGTTCGCTGGACCGATGTTTGGACTCTGTGTCTGACACGCGCTTGGCGGATGGACCGGCCCGAACCGAGGTCTGGGCAGGTGAGCGCGACGAGGGAGATTTGAACTCCCGTGGGCAGATACCCAGTGGCTTAGCAGGCCACCGCAATACCGAGCTATGCGATCGTCGCACGCAGAGGGAACCGGTTTCCCAGCCAAAAGACCCCGTGGCCTCCTGACGCTTTTGCCGCCGACCCTAGGGTGCCATTTAACCGCTTTGGGGTGGCGGCACCTGTTCCGGTCGGGCCTGGCGGCTCGGCTTCGTGGCTGCGGTGGGCTGGCCGCACGGTCCGCTTGGGTGCTTAGGCGGTCGCGGGCAGCTTGCGGGCGCGGCAGACGACGTCTAGGATGGCCTGTTGTCCGACCTCGAAGTGGCTGTACAGCTCTTCGGGGGTGCCGCTCTGGGTGAAGTTGCGCACGCCGATGCGGCGTAGGGGCACGCCGATGGCGGCGTCGGTGAGGCATTCGCTGACGGCGCTGCCGAGGCCGTTCTGACGGAAGTGGTCCTCCGCGGTGACGACGTAGCCGGTGTCGCGGGCGACCTTCTGCACGAGGGCCTTGTCGATGGGCTTGACGGAGGCCATGCTGATGACCATGACGTCGAGCTTCTGCTTGCGGGCTTCTTCGGCGACCTTGAGGCATTCGGCCACGTGGGGGCCGTTGGCGATCAGCGCGACGTCCGCGCCTTCCCGGAGGATCTGGCCTTTGCCCCATTCGAAGACGTGGTCTTCGTCGTAGATGATGGGGACGTTGGCGCGGGTGGTGCGCATGTAGGCGGGGCCTTGGTGCTGGTACATGGCGAAGACCGCGCCGGCGGCCTCGATGGCGTCAGCGGGGACGACGACGTTCATGTTGGGCAAGGTGCGCATGACGCCGATGTCTTCGAGAGCGTGGGCGCTGCTGCCGTCTTGGCCGGTCATCAGGCCGCCGTGGCTGCCGCAGAACTTGACGTTCAGGTTCTGGCGGGCGACGCAGTTGCGGATCTGTTCCCAGCCGCGCTGCATGAATGCGGCGAAGGTGGATGCGAAGGGGACCTTGCCCATGTGGGCGAGGCCGGCGGCGGTGACGACCATGTCCTGTTCGCTGATGCCCATCTGGACGAAGCGTTCAGGGTATTGCTTGGCGAACCAGTTGCTGCGCGTGGAGTCGGCCAGGTCGGCGTCTAGGGCGACGACGTCGTGGAACTGCTCGCCGAGGGCCAGCAGGCCTTTGCCGTAGCCGTCGCGGCTTGCCTTCATGTCGCCGAGTTTCCAGCCTTCTGCGGAGAGTTTTGCTGCTACACCCATTCAAGCCACCTCCTTAGGATCCCAGGATTCTCCGAGTTCTTCCATCGCCTTGACCATCTCGCTCTCTTTGAGGGCGCGGCCGTGGAATTCGGCTTTGAGGGCCATGAAGGAGACGCCGTGGCCTTTCTCGGTGTCGAAGACGATGCAGGTCGGCTGACCCTTGTGGGCTTCGGCTTCGTCGAAGGCGGCGAGGCAGGAGGCCATGTCGTGGCCGTTGGCGACGATGACGTGGAATCCGAACGCCTTGAACTTGGCGTCGATGGGGGAGACCTTCTTGACGTCGTCCACGAAGCCGTCGATCTGGATCTTGTTCCAGTCGACGATGACGCAGAGGTTGTCGAGGCCGTAGTGGGCCGCGGTCATGGCGGATTCCCAGATGTTGCCTTCTTGCAGTTCGCCGTCGCCCAGGACGACGTAGACGCGGCCACCGATGCCGTCCATGCGCTTGGCCATGGCGACGCCGTTGCCGTAGCCGAGGCCCATGCCGAGGCTGCCGGTGCTCATCTCGATGCCGGGGACCTTGCGGTCGGCGTGGCCCTGCAGGAGGCCGCCGAGGCGGCGCAGGCGGCGGAATTCCTTCTTGTCGTAGAAGGCGAGGTCGCCGAGGATGGCGTAGAGGCCGGGGGCGCAGTGGCCTTTGCTGAGGATGAAGACATCGCGCTCGGGGTCGTCGACCGTCTCGGGGGCGATGTTCATCTTGTTGTAGTACAGCGCCGTCAGGAAGTCGACCATGCTGAACGAGCCGCCCGGGTGGCCGGAGCCGGCGTCGTACGTCATGTTGAGGACAGCGACGCGGGCCTTGCGTGCTTTCTCTTCAAGTTCTTCGATCGACAGTCCGGGTCGGACGGTGGTCACGGCGCTCACGGTGCCGGCGACGTGGGGGTGTCACAAAAGGCTAGGGGCGTCGTACACGCCTTGGCCTGTCCACAAACCAGGTCGCCGGCGGCGTCCATCGTTCAAATACAGCACTGGTCACGGGTTGGTCTTGGGCGGCCGCGCAATGCCTAAAGCGCTGTCACGGAGTTCGGCCGGCATGCGTTGGATCGTCCTTGTCATTGTGATGGCCGGCCTGGCCGGCTGCGCCGCGAGCCCCTCGGAGCCTGTGCAAGACACCCCTGTGCTTGAGATGAGGGCTGAGAGTGTGCCCGTCGAAGGCCCTCGCACCCGCGCCGTCGAAGCCCCGCCGGCCCGTGCCCCGGCCGCGCTGGAGGTCGGCCTCCGTTCCGAGATCGTCTTCGGCGGCGCCTGCGACGGCACCTGTCAGGTGCTGAGCTTCGGGGCCGAGGACGTGCCTGCACCCGCCGCGTCGGCCTGGGTCGACGCCCGCGTGTACTGGGACGGCACCGCCAGTGCTGGATTCCGCATCTCCCTGGTCCAGGAAGGCGAGCCGGTCAGCATCGACCGCCGTGGCTACGACCTGGCACGCGCCGTTGCCTGGGAGCCCCGCGGGGTCTACCATGTCGTCGTCGAAGGCGCCGGAGAGTTCACGGGCAACATCCGCCTGCGCCACACCGAGGTCCCGGCGGTGCCCGGCGGCGACCTGCTTCCTAATCTCGTCACATTGACGCCCATCGAGCTCTACCTCGGCCAATGCTACCCTGAAGAACAAGCTGAGGAGGGTGCGAGCCGCTGCCTCCGCCTCGGCAACGCCGTCGGCAACGTGGGGGACGGTCCCTTGGAGGTCCACCTGGACTACGTCCAGGGGGCCATGGCCGCCGCGGGGCTGGGGCGCTTCACCCAGCGCGTCTACACCGTCGACGGCTTCCGCGAACACGGCGCATCGGGCGCCGAGATCCACCCCAGCCACGGACACTTCCATTACGAAGGCCTCGCCCACTTCGCGCTGTACAAGCACGATGTGGAGACCGGGCTGCGCGGCGACCAGGTCGGTGTCGGCGTCAAGCGCGGTTTCTGCTTCCTTGACTGGGGTGACATGGAGCATCCTGAAGCGCCGTCCGGGGGGCAGCAGCGCGCCGAGCAGGAATGCCTCATCCCCGATCCGGCCGGCGGCTGGAGCATGGGCATCACGCGGGGCATGTATGACTACTACTGGCCTGAACTGGCAGACCAGTACATCGACATCCCCGGCGTGCCGGATGGCGTCTACGAGCTCGTCAGTATCGCGGATGGGGCCAACACGCTGGAAGAGACGGATGAGACCGACAACGACGCGGCGCTGCTGATCCATATCGAAGGCGGCCAGGTCTCCGTCGTCGAAGTGCGGGCCTTGTACGATAACCCCGAATCGGCCTAGGGTGAAGGGCCGGTCCGGCCACCAGCCGGCCCACCCTTCCCGCACGGCCTCATTGCCTTGGCCCGCGCTAATCCTAGCCGTTGAAGTGGAGCGTACTGCTCATCGTGCTGCTGCTCTGTCTGGCGGTCGCCGAAGCCAAGCCCGACAAGGGCAAGGGTAACGGTCAGCCCAGCGGTGATGTCGTCGACCCGGCGCCGCCGCCAGCGGAGCCGGGCACCAACGACACCTCGCAGACGAGCACCACGGACGGCTCGGCCAACGGAAGCTCGACCCCAGCGCAGGGGGCCACAGAACCCTCGACGACCATTTCCACCACAGACGGCTCCGCGGCCACCACAGAACCCTCGACGACCACCGTCTCCACCACGAACGCGTCCAGCGCGGGCCAGGACGCGCCGACGTCCCCCAATGGGTCCACGGCGGCTCACCCCGTGTCGCCGGGCGACGGCACCGTCTCGACGTCCCCACCGGCACCGGCGGCCCCCACCCCGGCGCCCGCGGACACGGACGCCGCCACGAGCACCCCCGGCGGCCCTGACGACGGGGCAGGTCGTGCCACGGCAGCCAGCGCTGGTGACGGCTCGGCCGGCGCCGGGGTCGTGTGGCTCGCCGCCGGCGCCGACAGGGTCTTGCCGGCGCCTCTTCAAGGACAGCCCGTCGCCCAGGTCGCGGCGTGGGCGCTCGGCATCGCCCTCGTCGCTGGCGCGATCTTCAGCGTCGTCCGACGCGACTGGATCTGGGACCATGCCCGGCACGTGGTCGTCCGACTCGCCCAAGGACCCCTGGTGATAGGCGCCCGGATCATCCCTCTCGGCGGCCAGAGCGCCATCATCGACGCCGTCCGCGCCGGCCATCACGATGCGGCGGCCATCGCGGCGGCCCACGGCGTGACCCGGGCCAAGGCGACGTGGTCGCTGGAACGGATGGCCGCCAAAGGCGCCTTGGCCGCTTTGCCCGGCGTGCCGCGCCGCTATTGTCTGCCCCATCCGGCTGCCAAAGAGCACCCACGCGCCGCCCATGCGTTCCTGTCGCCTTTGGGCCAGGAGATCGCTGGGCGGGTCATCTCGGACCCATGCCTGTCCCGGGCGGCGCTCCAGGCAGAGGGCCTGGGCCGTGAGGTCGCCTACATCGACGCCATCGAAGAGATGGTCCGGGCCGGACTGCTCGTGACCATCAACAAGGACGGCGCAGAACGGGTCCGTGCCAGTGATCTGCTTGCCAGGTTGCATGTCCGCGCATCCTCACCACCATAACCCCCAAATATCGTCCCGGCCACCCCATGCCCATGAAGCAACTGGCCTGGCTGTTCGTGGCCGCCATCCTGTTCTCGGGCTGCACCGGCGACGATGATGCCAATGCCCTGCCGCCCTGTGATGAACTGACCCACTACATCGACGCCATGGGTGACTGCGTCCAGCACGTCGAACCCACCATGGTCATCGAGGGCCTGCCGAGCACCGTCGAGCAGTTCGCAGGCGCCGACTTCGGCTGGCGCCTCGACAACGGCACCCGCCAGGCGGTCCACTCCATGGATAGCCGCATCCGTGCCAGCCTCAGCAACGACCCCGTCACGAACGAGACCGGCCCCGACGACTGGGGGATGCAGGTCACCGGCCAACAGCACAAGGACTTCCCCGACGCCTTCAACGCCACCTTCGTCTCCGACGAGGTCGGCATGTTCTACCTGAAGGGATACATGCTCATCGACGCCAAGAACATCTGGGTCGACCTGGGCACCATCGACGTCACCGCGGTCAGCGCATCGGGCTCCCGCACGCCGATCACGGCAAGCGGCTTGCCGCCTGCCCTCGACGACAGCGAGGTCGGCATCACCGTCGGCGACGGCGTCACCTTCGACAACCAGCTCCAATACGACCTCACGTTGAGCTGGACCTGCACCAACGGCGTCACGCCGGAGGGGGGCACGGTCAGCGCCGGCTCGACGCTCAACGTCGACTTCACGATGCTCACCTCGTGCAGCTTCACGCTGAACTCGCCGCTCATCGTGACCGGCAACGACCCCAGTGCCATGAACGGCAAGGTCGTCGTCAGCCGCCCGTGACACGGCCGTGACCTTATCACGGGGCAAGACTGTCAGCACCTGTGCCCGAGTACCACCACGGACTTGTCAGTGCGGAGACGGTCTTCGAGAACATCGACAACCCCGGCTGGGTCGTCTTTGACGTACGTCACGCCTTGACAGACCCCGAGTGGGGCCCCAAGGAGTACGCCAAAGGCCACGTCCCCGGTGCCTACCATGCGCACATCGACCGCGACCTGTCCGGGCCCCGCGGCGACGGCCACAAAGGCCGGCACCCGTTGCCCATCCCTGGCGTCTTCCAACGCTTCTTGCAGACCTTCGGCGTCGACGATGACACCCAGGTCGCCGTGTACGACGACGCCGGAGGCATCTGGGCGGCGCGCCTCTGGTGGCTGCTGCGGCATTACGGTCACGAGAACGTCGCCGTCATCGACGGCGGCCTGCAGCGCTGGAAGTCACTGGGGCTCCCGGTCACCAAGGACCGCCGGCGGCCCAAGGAAGGCCATTTCGGCGGCCGCCCTGGCAGCATGCCGACGATCGACGCCATCCGCATCACCGCCGACTTCGAAGCCGAAGCAGGCGCTTTCCAGCTCGTCGATGCCCGCGCCCCCGAGCGCTACCACGGCGAGGTGGAGCCCATCGACCCCGTCGCCGGCCACATCCCCGGCGCCATGAACCTTCATTTCGCGGGCAACCTGGAGCCGGATGGGCGCTTCCTGAGCCCGGACGAACTCAGGGCACGGTACGAGTCAGCCCTTGGGGTCCAAGAAGCCGGCAAGGTCGCCGTGTACTGCGGCAGCGGCGTCACCTCGGCGCACAACGTCCTGGCCCTCGAGATCGCCGGCATGGGCACCGCCGCGCTCTACCCGGGCAGCTGGTCCGAATGGTGCCGCCCGGACGCTGAGCGCCCGGTCGAGAAGACCCAGAACGCCTGAGCGAGGGCTTTCGAGCTTCCCTTCAACCCGGCAGGAAACTGCCGATGGCGGCGAGCCCGCTGACGATGATGATGAACCAAGCCGTCATGGTCAGCACACCGAACACCAGTCCGACGACGGCGAGTCCCTTGCCCTTGAACTCGTCGGGGTGCTTGTTGGTGTGCACGATGCCGCCGATGCCAAAACCGATGGCGACGGGAGGCGCGAACGGGATGATGACGCCTGTCAGGCCCAAGATGAGCGCTGTCAACGCGACGCGGCTCGTCTCCTTCGGGGCCTCCTTCTCTTCTTCATCCTCTTCTTCCTCCTTAGGAAACGGATCGCTGGGCAGGAACTCGTAGGGCGCGGAGAACACCTGCACCTGGTCAGGGCCAGGGACGGAGCCACCGCTGTAACCACAGTTCGAGCAGCGTGCGTACGAGCCAGGGGCGGCGCGCACCACGGTCGTGCATTGAGGGCAGACGACGTCGACCAACGACCGAGCGATGGCGGCCGGGCTTGAAAGCGTGTCTCCTGACGTTCAAACAACGCATCAACAACCGTTTAGAGGGGAGCCCCGCCTCGTGCCTCGTTATGCGTGGTGGAGGAGGTGCTGTACCAGGAGGCAAAGGATGGATCTCCGTCCGGCCTCCCATGGACGGCCCAAGCCGCGCCCGCATCCTCCTGGGCACCGTCGCGGTCCTCGTCGCGGTCCTCGCCAGCCTGGCGTTGTTGAACGTCCTGCTGGAGGAACCGCTGCCGCTGGGGGACGACAACGGCAACGAAGGTGGCCCGAGCGGCGGCAACCCCATTCCCACGGCCCCGAGCGACCCCGGGACCCCGACGGAGAGCGGCGGCCAAGAGGGCCGCAGCCAAGACCCCTGCAAACGCATCGAACCCCCGGCCAAGGTCGTCGCGCTCACGTCGACGGTCATCGCCATGGGCCTGTGGGTGCTCGCCGTCTGGTGGCGGCAGAAGCGCCAGACCCGCGTCATGAACGGCTGGGCCATCGGTGCCCTGCTGGTCACATTGCTGGCCGTCACGGCGCTGTTCGCCTGGTGGATCATCCACAAGGTCTGCAGCCTCGACGTCTTCGACCTCAACAGTTGCCTCGAGATCGCCCACAGC
>JBFIDG010000097.1:0-8095 GCA_041581335.1 Thermoplasmatota archaeon | reverse complement strand
GCGAGACGGATGACGTCCACTTCGGCCTGTCCTACGCCGACGGTCTCCACGATGACCACGTCGAAGCCGGCTGCTTCCAGGACCTTGACGGCGTCGCCGGTCGAAGAGGCCAGGCCGCCCAGGGCCCCACGGGTGCCCATGGAGCGGATGTAGACGTCCTCGTCGATGGCTCGGCTCTGCATGCGGATGCGGTCGCCGAGGATGGCGCCGCCGCTGAACGGCGAGCTGGGGTCCACGGCGATGACGCCGACCTTCAAGCCGGCGTTGCGGTAATGGACGATGAGCTTGTCTGTCAAGGTGGACTTGCCGGTGCCGGGGCTGCCGGTGATGCCGACCACGTGCGCCTTGCCTTGCCCGTGGATGGCCTTCAGCAAAGCAGGGGCTTCGGCGTCGTGGCTCTCCACCATGGTGATGGCGCGGGCGATGGCCCGCCTTTTGCCGGCGAGGACATCGCCTGCGAGCATCAGAAGCGGCCCTTGAACCGCGGGTGCTCGTGAATGAACTTCACGATGTCGCGGGTGTCTGCGCCAGGACCGAAGATGGCCTCGATGCCCTTGCCCTTGAGCGCGTCAGCGTCATCGTCGGGGATGATGCCGCCGCCGAAGACCACGACCTCGTCGGCGCCGTCGGCGACGAGCAGGTCCTTGATCTTTGGAAAGAGCGTGTTGTGGGCGCCGCTGAGGCAGCTCAGGCCGACCAGGTCGACGTCTTCGTCGAGGGCGGCGCGGACGATCTGCTGCGGCGTCTGGCGCAGTCCGGTGTAGATGACCTCGAAGCCAGCGTCACGCAGCGCGCGCGCGACGACCTTGGCGCCGCGGTCGTGGCCGTCGAGACCGGGTTTCGCCACGAGGACACGGATAGGACGCTCTGCCATGGTCTGGCCGACTCGGCGGCGCTATTTGACGGCTATGCTCGGCGGCGCAAGACCAGTGCGATGGCGACCAGGCCCAGGGCGACCGCGACGATCTCGAAGCCGGGCACCTTCTTGTCGTCGTCCCCTGCGACGTCCAGACTGCCGATCCGTCCACTTTCATCCGGATGCTGGGCGTCCGTGTCCACGACAGCGATGAGGTCGATGATGGCGGTCTTGAACGGGTCGTCGACGTTGGAGGCGGTCAGCACGAGGTCTGCGACGGCGCCATCGGACATGTCTGCCGGGACAGCGACCGCGACGGCGACGGTGCGTTCCTTGCCGGCGCCAAGCTGGAACTGGGCGCTGCCGAGGATGCGGGCCCACTCCGTGTTGACGCCGCTGAGGTTGAGCTTGACGGTCTGCGTCTCGCTCTCGATGTTGCGCAGGTGCGTCTCGAAGATGACTGTCTTGCCCGGATTGACTGGCCGCTCGATGAACTCCGCGCCGAAGCGCAGCGCCTCGACGGCACCGTAGAAGGACTGGACCTCGTCGCGGTATTCGATGAGGGGTAGGGTCAGCGTGGCACCGGGCATGATCTGCGCCTGCGAGCCGGGGCCGAAGGGGCCGGGTCCAAGGAAGGTGCCCTGGGCGTCCAGCGTCAGGTAGAGGTACGCGTTGGGGCTGTACGGGATGAAGTCCGCCTCTTTGTTGACGTCCATGACCAGGTCGAAGGTCTGGATACCCGGACCCCACGATGTGGGCGTGGACGGTTGGATGGAGCCTACGTGCACGCCGTCCTTGGAGGCCTCGGTCCACAGGTACATGTTGCCGCGGAGCACCACATCTTGGGCGATGTAATCGTAGTTGATTGGGATCGAGAACGTCGCCTGCTGGGTCGTGTCGAAGTCGAGGCCCATGCCCAGCTCGGGCACGAGGGGGATCCACCAGTTGAAGTAGCCGTTGAGGCCAGGGATGTTGTTCCCCCATGCAGGGATGGGGACGCCCAGGTCGCTTGGATCTTCTTCAGCGGCGTTCATGTATCCCTGCACGCTGCTACCGAAGCCCCCCAACAGCGGGCCGACCGGTCCGAGCCCGTTCTGGTAGGCTTCATAGGAGTGGATCCACAGCTGTGGGTGGTGGCCGGCGGGTTGTGGGATCTCAGGGTACGAGATGCCGATCTCCATGCGGCCGACGTCTGACTTGTCCTGTTGGCCGGTCATGGTCAGCAGGAACGACTGCGTGCCCCCGTGCTGGTGGCCATTGGGGGTCGTCACGAGGATGGGGAACGTCTTGGCCTGCCCGGCGTCGAGCGCCAGGCGGTCGAACGGGAGTCTGACGTCCCATCCGTCCGGGATGCCCTGCATGGCGAGGTGGAACGTCTGGCGTTCGCCAGCGTTGCTGGCCTCGACTTGGTAGACCATGCTTGTCGCGCCGCCGTTGCTGAGGCGGAATGGTGCGTCACTGCGCAAGCGTGCATCACCTTCTTGCACGACACCCATGGTGGCCGTGAAGCTGCCGAAGACGCCGTCGTCCGGCATGCGGTCGCGGACCACATAGGTCGGTCCGTTGCCCTGCAGGCCGATCCAGATCTGGGTGCCCTGGGAGAGGACGTAGAAGTCCTTGAACACGGCGCCGGCGCCGGCGGGGGCGCCCAAGGCGTCAGTGATGGCCTCCCTTGGGGCCGTCACGGTCATGCGGCCCTCAGACGCGCTCACGGTGACCTGCATGTCGGCGCGGGAGGACATGTACTCGTAGCCGTCCTCCATGATGACCTCGCCAAGCTCCGCCCAGTAGTAGGGGCCTTCGCCGAGCAGCCCATAGTTGCCCTGGATGCGGATGGCGTAGTCGACGCCGCCGTAGTGGAAGTAGACGCGATAATAGGCCCCGTCCATGATGGTGCCTTGCTGGGACTCAAGGGATGCTACCTCGATGGTGGTCTGGAACCCATTCGGCACTTCTGTGAAGTACAGCGCCTTCAGGTCCAACGCCGCGCCCATGTCGCCCGGGGGTGTTGTGGGCGTACCCGCCAGGTATGCTTTCGTGTCGCCGGCGCCGTCTTCCATGAACGGCTTGGCTTGGGCTTCGACCATCGGGACGAACCCCACGAGCAGCAATGCCACGAGGACCATCTGGAGTTTCATGAGGGCTACCCTGCCGAAGAGGTATTTATCCTCAATGGTGGGACTCTCGATTTGCAGCGGATATTTTCTGCTTTCAGGCGCGTTGTTTGCGCATGAGCGCGACGATGCCTGCCAAGGCAAGGGTCAACACCATCACCGGCGCGCCGGGGCTCTTCTTCTTGCTCGCCAACTCGTCATCGATGCCGGCTACGAGGTGGCTTTCATCGGGGTGGTCCAGCACGTCGTCCACCAGTGCGACGACGCGGATGTTGCCGAGGATCGTCGGTTCGGCCTTGCTGGCGGCGGTGACGATGAGATCCGCGACGTCAAGGTGGGGGGCGTCTTTCGGGGCCGATACGGCGACGACGACCGGTCGGCTGGCGCCGGTGGGCACGAAGATCTCCTTGTCGCCCAGGACGCGCGCCCACGCCCCGTTGGTGCCGTTGACGCGCAGTGCGAAGACATCGTCCACGGCACCGTCATTGGTGAGGGTGAGGTTGAACAGGACGGTCTCGCCGGGGTTGACGGGCCGCTCTGCCAGCCCTTTGTTGACGAAACGAAGGCCCGCAAGGCTGTTGAAGACCCCCTCGAGGGAGTCACGGTACTCGTTGAGGGGCAGCGTGAACTGGCCTCCGGTGAGCAACGGGTCTGTGGTCTGGCCGCCGAGCAACTGTTGGCCGTCTTGGACGGTCATGTTCAGGACCAGCATGAGTGCTGCGTTCTTGTTGAATGGGATCAGGTCGCTCGCCTTCGTCGCCCGGATGAGGCTCTCGAACGAGGTCCCCTGGCCGACTGATTGCGGCGAAGACGGGGGGATGGTCGCCACGACGGTCTTCTTGGCTTCGCGGAACTGGCCGTTGACGGTCTCGCCCTGCACGTGCATCAGATAGCCGCTGAAGGTGGCGGTGTAGATGCTGACCTCGGAGCGGAACTGGGCTGTGATGGCGCCGGTGCGGTTCAGGTCGAAGTCGAGTCCCATCTCCAGGCCGGGTTCGAGGTAGAGTTGCCACGTGAACTGCTGGCGGCCGGCGCTGAGTTGGCCGCCGAACGGCGGCACTGCCGTATCGTCATCGTTCTCATCGTCTTCGAGGGTGTTGAAGTAGGCCCGCTTCTGCGTGTCTCCTGCGAAGGCCGCCAACGAGCCGCTGGGGGCGGCTTCACTGATGGTGTGGATGTGCACGCGGTCGTGGTGGCCTGCGGGTTGCGGGACCTCCAAGTAGCGGATGCCCAGCTCAAGGCGGCCGACGCTGCTGGAGCGGCTCTGGCTCTTCATCTCGAGGATGAAGTTCTCGAACACGCCGTGCTGGTGCGCGAACGGGACGCTCAACAGGACCGGGAACGCCCGCGTCTCGTTGCCTGCAAGGCGGATGCTGCCGCCGGGCAACGTCACCTCCCAGTCCTTGGGCACGTCGCGGACGGACAGGGTGAACTTGTCCTCGGCTGGGTCCAGGTTGCTGGCCCGGACGTAGTACACGAATGTCCCCTTCTCGCCGTTGGACGCGCGCACAGGCGTGGAGGACTCGAGGAAAGCGTGTCCGGTCTGCTGCAGACCGAGCTGGATCGGGTAGGTGATGGCGCCGTAGCCCGAGTCGGGCATGGCGTCGCGGACCTGGACCGCGTTCGGCGCGAACTGGCTATTGAACACGTTGGTGTTGCGAGCAAAGGCGCGGAAGTAATCGAAGTCGCGACCGATGGTGGGGGCGGTGCCGTTGCCGTCCAGCAGCCAAGTGCGAGGCACCGTGAACGTCGCCGTCTCTTGGCTGCCATCGATGGTGGGCACCAGGCGGTCATGGTAGACGTAGTCGCCGCGGCCGGCCTCGTAGGCCAAGAACTGGCCGCCGAACGCGTTGGCGCCGGTCGTGGTGTCGCGCAGCAGCCGCAGCCGATACGCCTGGTCGGCGTGGTTGAAATCGATGTCGACGAGGCCCGTGTCCGTAGGGACTGGATTGGGCGGATCGATGTCCGAGACCTGCAGGACGAACCTGAACGCGTCGGTCTCCTCATGGACCCAAAGGCCGACCAGGTCGAAACTGGCAGGATCTACACCAGGGGCGCTGTTGCCGGCGATCGACGCCGTGGCGTCCCCTGTGTTGTCTTCCAAGACCTGCGTCTGGGCCAGCCCCGCAGGGACCAGCAGCAGAACGATCAGGAGAGCCACGCGCATGCCTTTCACCCCGCCTTCGGGGAGAAAAGCGTTCTGGTGAGACGTTACCGGCGGCGCAGTACGATCGCGATGGCGGCGAGCGCGGCCAGGAGCGGGATGCCAGGGCTCTCCTTGTCGCCCGCCGCATTGGACTTGGCCGCGATGTTCTCCAGTTCATCCCCGTATGCAGACTCGTCCGGGATGTCCTTGTTCGTGTTCACGAAGAACGTCATGCGCGCGAAGACCTGGCGGTTGGTGTCCTCGCGGGCCTTACCGATCAAGACGAACTCCGCGATGTCGGACTTGGAAGCGCTCTCCGGAGGCGTGTAGCGGATGACCACTGTGCCGTTGCCGCCGGGCACGAGCTTGCTCGTCGTGGGGCCCAATTTGGACCATCCGATGAACGGGTCGACGCCCTTCAGCTCCCAGTCGATGGTGGCCTTGGTGTCGAGCAGATTGGTGACGTTGAACGCGATGACCGAGGTCTTGCCCGGGTTGACGCTGCGGAATGTGCCGTTGATCGCTTCCATGTTGAACGCCGCCACCTGCAGCCCGGACAGGTCGACGTCGTCATGGTAGTCGATCAGTGGCAGGCGCATGGTCGCGTCTTGGGTGTGGAACTTGGGGCCGTCCTCGAAACGGAAGAACACCGGCGGCGTCGGCGTGGCGCTGGTGGCGTTGACCAACAGCACGAGGTTGGCGTGGGGCTGCGGGCGGATGCGGTCGGCGAACGCCTCCGGCGTCAGGTCGATGCGGACCTCCGTCGGGGCCCCGCCCGCAAAGGATGCAGGCGATGTGCCCGATGCGACCAGCGTCCGGGCATCCGTGTCCCAGTCCCAGAGAACGAGGTCTGCGTTGACGTCTCCGTCGAACTGCAGGGGCGTCTCCAGGTCGAAGACCAGTTCGCCGGTCTTGGCGGTGTCGAAGTCAAGGCCCATGCCGAGGCCGGGCGACAACCAGATCTCCCAGCCGTAGCGGGTGCCGTCGATGAACTCCACGTCCCAGGCTGCCAATGGGTTCTTGGCGCCTTCTTCGTCGTTCTGGTCGGTGTTCATCCAGCCCCAGAAATCGCTTTCCGGGTCGGAATGGAAGTAGAGTGTGTTGTGGTGGCCACCGGGTTGCGCGGGGTCTGCGAAGAAGACCCCGAACCACGTGGTGAGCGCCGCCGTCGAGTCCCGGGAACTGACCACGCTGAGCTCCATGAAGTTCTCGACGCCGTGCTGGTGCTCGAACGGGACGCTGACGGCGATCGGGATGGTCTGCTGCCCCTTGCCGGCGAACGAGACGACTGCCGGGGAATAGACGTCCCATTTCTTCGGGATGCCCGTGACCTGCACCAACACATCGTCGGCTGTGTCTTCGAGGTTGTGGACGACGGCTTCGAACAGGTATGTGGTCGCCAAGCCGTTGCTGAGCCGGATGGGGTCCTCCATGCGCATGAAGAGATGGCCGACGCCGGGCGGGGTCAACTTGACCTCGAAGTCGCCTAGCGTGTCACCGTTCTGCATGAGGTCGCGGACGCGCCAGCCGCAGTCGGAGCCGATGAGCAGTTGCCACGGTTGCTGGGGCTGCGTGTTGGGGCATGGCACGGCATCGTTGTGGAAGTACGCCCCGTCGGCGGCGCCGAAGCGAAGGTCCTCCAGCTTGTCCCCTTCACGGATCGGGATGTGGTCGCTGTCGCGGAACACCCACTTGGGGACCACGGCGCGGTAGCCTGGCGCGTCGTCCTTTGCCTCTGCCCACCATATGGCGCGGTACGAGATGGAGATGAATCCTGGCCCCGTCTCGAGACGCTCCAGGATGTGGAACCAGACGTCGTCAGGGTCGTCGCCGAAGCGTTCGAAGCCGGCGACGAGGCGCTCGCCCTTGAAGTCGAACGTCCACTCGTACTTCCATGCGTAAGGGGCGTCGCTGCCGGGTGGTTGCTCCGTCATGGGGTCGGCGTCGGTCGCGGCCAACGTGACGTCGAAGATGATGTGGCTCGCGGTCTCCGTGAGGCTGGCCGCCAAAACATCGGCTTGGGGGTACCAGCCGTACTGGCCGATGTTCTCCCAGTGTTCTTGCGGACCGGCGTCGGTGATGGCGAGCGTCCGCCCGTATTCTTGATCGGCGGGCGCGTCCTCCCACTGGGCGGCCTGGGCCATGGGCAAGACAAGCAGGAGGGCGAGCCACCAACGCATGGGGGTTCGACGCCCTTGCATGCTCGTTAAGGTTTCTGGTCACCTCGTCAAGTCTTCTTTCGGCGGGTGAAGATAGCCAGGAGCCCGACCAAGGCGGCCAGTGGCAATCCGGGGCTCTTCTTGTCGGTGGCCTGGTCGAGCACCTTGATGGTCTCCGTGGCGTCCGCGTGGACGGCGTCCACGTCGACCTCGGTCAACATGCGCAGCACCGTGCGGACGTTGGGATCATCGACGCTGACGGCGTGCAGCGTGACGTCGGCCAGCTCGCCGTCGGCGGCCCCGGGCGGGGCGGTGACCGCCACGTGGACGGTGCGGGATTGGCCGGGTTGGATGTCGAAGGTCTTCTTGCCGACGATCTTGGCCCATTCGACGTTGCCCCCGGTCAGTTCGAGGCGGAACTTGCCGCCCTGCGTCCCGGTGTGCTCGGCCGTGATGTTGAAGAGTGCGGTGGCTCCAGGATTGACGAAGCGCTTCTGGGAGCCTTCGCTCCACAGGTCGACGCTGCTGAGCGCCTGGAAGTAGCCGTCCACGTCGTCATGGTATTCCTCCAGGGGCAACGTGAACGACCCGCCGGGCTGGATGATGGGTTGGGCGCCGTCGAGACCGTTGAGGCAGATGAAGGGGTTCGGCGTGTTGTCGGTCACGATGATGTCCAGCCGCAAGCGCGCCTCCGGCGTGTACGGGACATAGTCAGAGAACTCCGTCGGGACGATGGGCAAGGAGATGGCGAACGCTTCGTCCACGGTGGTGTCGCGGGGCTGCGTCGCCGGCAGCGTCGCCAGCAGCGTCTCTTCGGCGT
>JBFIDG010000096.1:0-8127 GCA_041581335.1 Thermoplasmatota archaeon | reverse complement strand
GCCGGACGAAACCTCAGGGAGTGGCCGTGGCGCCGATCTGGTCCTTGACCTTGCGGTCCCGGTCGAACGGATGCCCCATCTCGCGCTCCAAGTAGGCGGCCATCCAGGCATCCAGCTCCTTCGGGATGGAGTGCTCCATGTTACAGGCGGCGTCGTGCGCGGCCCGGTGGTCCATGCCACAGGCCTCCTGCAGGAACGCCTGCATGATGCGGTGGCGGCCCAGGACCCGCTTGCCGATGGCACGGCCTTCGGGGGTCAGGTGGACGCCTTTGTACGGCTCGTAGGTCACGAAGCCGGCCTTCTCCAGCTTCTGCAACATGTCCGTCACGGAAGGTGGCGCCACCCCGAGCTCCTTGGCGACCTCACCAGTGCGCGCTGCGCGCTCGTCGGTCTCCAGTCGATAGATGGTCTCGATGTACTCCTCCATCTGTTCGCTGAGGTCGTCCACAGCCCTTCAATGACCGCGCCTAGATGGGGGTTTCGGGGAGGCTAATGATCGCCCCGAGCGCCGCCGAGGCGCCCCCCAGCTTACGGCGTGGGCCCGAAGTCGATGTCCAGCAGGTGACGCTTCAAGGCATCCTTCTGCATGACCACCGGCTCGCCGATGAACTGCAACGCCCGCACATCGCGGGCGAAGCGCTCACTGCCGCCCTCGCGCATGAAGCCCGTGCCCCCTTGCACCCGGATGACCTTGCGGGTCGCAGCGATGGACATCTCCACCGCGAACGCCTTGGCCCGGGCGGCCCAGGCGGCCGCATCCTCGGATTCCAGGTGCGCGGCGGCCTCGAAGACGAGCGCGCGGGCCGCCGCGACGTTCATGTCGATGCTGGTGATGGTGTCCGAGACCGCTTGGTAGGTGCCGATGGGCTTGCCGAACTGCACGCGGTCGGCGGCGAACTCCTTGCCGGCGCTGAACGCGCCCATCGTGGCTCCGACGATGGCGGCGGCAGCACCCACTTGTAGCCAGGGTTGGGCCTCGGCCCAAATCTCGAGCGCCTTGCCCGGCTCACCGATGACCGCATCCGCACCGACCAGGACATCGGACAGGTAGACCGTCCGGATGCCAGCGGCACGTAGGCCCAGGAGCGATTCTGGTTGCCCGAGCGTGACGCCTTCGGCGTCCGCCGGGACGAGGTAGAAGGTGGGGCCGTCGGGGCCCTTGGCCAAGGCGATGAGCTGCTTGGCGCCGACGGCGCCGAGTGCCCAGACCTTCATGCCGGTGATGCGGAAGCCATCCCCCTCCGGGACGGCGACCGTGCCGAGGCGCTTCTTCCAGCTCCCATGTGCTTCTTCCGTCGCCAGCGTCGCGACGACGCCCGCCGTGGTGGCGGCGCGGGCCGCATCCGTGCCATGGGCCAGGATCCGCAGGGCGAGGCCATTGTGGACCGCCAGGACAGCAGCGGTGTTGGGGCAGATGGCTGCCATCTCCATGACGGCCGCAGCGTAAGCGGTCGGCGTGATGCCAGCCCCGCCTTGCTCCGCAGACAGCCCCATGCCCAGGAGGCCAAGTCCGGCGGCCTCGCCCAAAAGGTCGTCGGGGAACGCATCGTGACGATCGCGGTCCGCTGCCGCATCGAGGCCAGAAGCGGCCGCGAGCTGGGCTACGGTCTTGGCAATGAGATCTTCGTCATCGGAGAGCAGGAAGGCCATAGGTTCACCCTGGACCCTGACATATTCGAGTATAGGATTTGAAGGGTTGGGCAGGATCCGAACGTTGACCCGTAACCGTCAAGTGGCGCCCGCAACGTCAAGCCGTATGCGCTGGATCCTGTTCGCCACCCTTCTCGTGTCCTTCGCCGGCTGCGCCGGGAGCCCCACGGCCCCCGATCAGATGTTCGCGGATGCCGACTTCCGCTTTGCTGACCGTGCCTCCGAGGAGTTCCAGCGGACCGAGAATCTTGCCTTGGAACCGGGGCGCCACACATTGATGGTCTCCGTCGAAAGCCAGGATGGTTTCGCCATCAGCTTCCAAGGCCCCCCGCAGAAGGAACCCTACAGCGGCGTCATGATGCCTTCCCCCCAGCACGGCTTCGGACTGTACGGTCGGGTCTCGATCGCAGACCTCCGCTACACGACCTGGGACACCCAAGGGGGCGACTGGACCCTGACGTTCGGCTGCAACGGTCCTTGCATCTACACCGTCGCCGTGGACCAGAACGACACGGTGCCGGACCCCCCACAGCTCCCAGTGACGCCAAAACAGGCCAGCGCCCACGGGACGCTGACGGACGGAGGGGATGAGCTCACCTTCGACGTCGCCCGCGTCAGCAACCAGACCATGATCGTCATGGACTTCCACTCCGAAGAAGCGATCACCTTCAAGATCTACGACGCCGACGGCAAGCAGGCCGGCTGGTGGAACATGGACCACGCCATCGCTCGCGGATGGTCCTACCAGAGCCGGGCCGACGGGCTCACCGCGGGCGAATGGACACTCAAGATCGGGTGCGACGGCACCTGCCGTTTCGATATCGGTGTCCTCTGAGGCTTAGAGGAATTCAGCGATGGCTTCCAGCTCAAACGGCACGTTGAGCGGTAGCTCGGCCATGCCGACGGCGCTGCGGGCGTGGATGCCGTTCTTGCCGAACGCCTCGGCGATGAGGTCGCTGGCGCCGTTGGTGACCAGGTGGACGTCCGTGAAGCCGGGTGCGGTGTTGACGAAGCCGCTCATGCGCACGACGCGGACATCGTCCAGGGTCTTGCCGGCCTCGGCCGCGGCCGCCTTCAGGACGCCGAGCACGTTGAGGGCACAGATCTGTGCGATGCCCTTGGCGGCGTCCATATCGTGGCCGCCGTCGCCGACCTTGCCGGTGGCATGGATCTTGCCGTCGACGACGGGGATCTGCCCGGCCACGTAGACGGTGTTGCCGCTGATGGTCCACGGGACGTAATTGGCAGCCGGCTTGACAAGCGCGGGCACTGTGAGTCCGAGGGCTTCCAGCCGGGCTTCGACTTGGGTCATGGCGGCGCGTACGCAGACGGTCCTTCAAGATGCATGCGCCTCAGCCACCCAAAACGGACGGACAGCCCACATCGTCTAAATACGGTGGTTCAGAGTCGTCGTCATGCTGCGAGGTTGGGCCCTGGTGCTCATGTTCACGACGATCACGTTGGCCGGGTGCGCCGGCACGGAGAAGGTGCAGGATTTCGGCACCGTCGAGGCGCCGTCCATCATGGCAGGCTACGCCTACGCATACGACGTCTCTGGGAGCATCGAGTTCGAGGCCATCGCTACCATGGACGGCGAGGTCATGGCTGAGGAGACCGACAGCATGGTGATCCCCACGATGCCCTTGTTCGTGATGCAGATCCTCAACACCTCCTTCGGACCCAACGGCAGTTTCTACCTGGGCGCTGCCCGCTTCGCTGACGCACCCAACGGCATGTCCTTCGGCGACGTCGACGCCCCGGTCTTCGGCAAGCTCCCGGTCGCCATCCGCAAGTCCGATCTGGCGCCCTTCAGCGTCACCACGCGCCAGACCCAACAGTGCGAAGGCGGCTGCCGCCTCGCCACGACGTCCATCGAGGTCGACAGCGCGACGCCGCTCGACCCATACCTTGACTTCCCCCTTACAGCCGGCAAGACCTGGATCAACCAGATCGACCTCGGCTTCGGCCTCGAAGCCCCAGGCATGCAGATGATCATCAGGAGCACGGCCATCGGACCGCAGACCCTGCAGGTCCTCAACCAGAGCGTCGAAGCGATCCACATCGAACACCGCTTCGCCCTGCCCGGCGGCGACGCCCTTGCCAAGGCCATGGCGGCCGAGATGGAGGCCAACGGCGCCGAAGACGTCGAAGTCCAACTCCACTTGGACGGCGTCGTCGACAGCTATTATGCCGAGTCGTTCCAGAACGTCGTGCGCGAGACCTCGCGCAGCAAGGTCGTGGCGGACGTCGCCTTCACCGTCGAAGGGATGGCCGGCGAGAGCCACCTCATGATGGCCATCGACATGAACGTCGACCTCAGCGGCGCCACCTTGGAGGCCGATCCCGAGATGGACATGACCGGCATCGCAGCGTTCCTTGACGGCGCCCAGAGCATCAAACAACCCGGCGCGACCATGACCGCTGGCACCTACAGCGTGCAGGTGAGCGCTGACAAAGCGGAGTTCAACGTCGCCGAGGCTGAGCCCATCACCTTCACGGTCGACGCGGTCCCCGCGATCCCCGAGGGGGACGTCGCCCGGTACACGGTCTCCGACGCTGAAGGCAAGCTCGTCACCAGCGGCACCGGCGAGACCTTCGAGGTCCTCTTCGCCAAGCCGGGCCTCTACCAGGTCGTCGTCCAGGCCGTCAACGAAGGCGGCATCGTCCAAGCCATCGACGCCATGCTCGTCGCTGCGGACTACGAGGCCACTGTCGACCTGACCTGCGGCAACGTCGTCCTGAGCGCCTTGCCCAACAGCAACACCTGCACCAGCGCCGCCATTCCCCTGACGAGCGCCAAGGGCCTGCAAGGCGTGACCATCACGATCAACGCGGACAACCCGCTCGCCTACGGCGGCACCTTCCGCATCACCGATGACGAAGGCACCATCGTCGAGAAAGCCGCCGGCGATGGCGATGGCTTCACCCTGGAGGAGCTCTCGAGCCTCGCCATCGGTGCCGACGGCTGGACCGCCACCTGGCACCGCGAGGCGGCCCTTCTGGAGGATGCCAGTGTCACCATGGTGTTCGACTACGGCCCGGAGACGACCCCCGCCGCCGGCGACGACGCGGGCCTGGCGCTGCGCGTACTGCAGCACCAGTTCGGGCGCATCCCCAGCCACCTGGGCAGCCTTTTCTAGCCGCGTTTCCGGAGGGAAACCGGCATGGCGCGCCCGCGTTGTGGGCTCCCTATGGCTCAAGCCAGCGCCACTTCCGGCCCCCTTCTCACCTCTGCCCCAGTCTCGTGCACGTTGACCACGACGAACCTTGCCCGATGCCGCGAATTCTACGAGAAGAAGCTCGGCCTCAAGGTCCAGCGCGTGGAGAATGAAGGCATCGAATTCGCCTGCGGCGGCAACACGTCGCTGTACATCTACGTCCGCAGCGAAGCCCCGCGCGCCACCAACACGGTCGCCAGCTTCAAGGTCCCTGACCTGAAGGCCGCCGTCGCCGGACTGCGCGCCAACGGCATCAAGTTCGAGGAATATGACCTGCCCGGCCTGAAGACCGTCAACGCCATCGCCACGACCGGCGACTGGAGCGCAGCCTGGTTCAAGGACCCCGACGGGAACATCCTCGCGGTCGGCACCCAGTAAGGCGCCGTCGGACCCGACCACCGACGCCTCCTGGCGTCCCCAATCGCCCCACTTTTCCCCCACGAACCCTTTTGATGCCGGCCCCGGTCGCCGGCCCTGTATGGTATCCATCGCGGTGCTGGTCAAGATGTCCCCGGACGTCAGCCAGCTCAAGATCGACCCGGCCACCCAAGAACCCAAGTTGGCAGGCCTGCCCTGGAAGGTCAGCGACTTCGACAAGCACGCCGTGGAAGCCGCGGTGAAACTCAAGGAGGCCGGCCAAGCCACCAAGATCGTCGCCTACACCTACAACCCCGGCCCCAACGGCGCCAACCTCATCAAAGAGCCGCTCGCCATGGGCTGCGATGAGGCCGTCGTCATCACCGGCCCCGAGACCGACGGTCGCGGCATCGCCAAAGTGCTCGCCGCCGCCATCAAGGCCGACGGCGCAGACGTCGTCTTCGGCGCCACAGAGAGCCTCGACCGCGTCGCCGGCGAGGTCGTGCTGCGCGTCGCCGCCGAACTCGGGATGCCCAGCATCTACAACACCCAGTCCATCACCAGCATCGCCGGCGGCAAACTGACCGCCGTCCGTGACGCGGACCAGAGCGAGATCGTCGAGGTCCCGCTGCCCGTCGCCTGCGCGATGAACGACGAGATCAACCACCCCCGTCTTCCGGCCCTGATGCAGATCCTGCAGGCCGGCAAGAAGCCCATCCACAACAAGACGTCTGCCGACCTGGGCGTGGCCGATGCCGACATCGCCCGCCGCATGACGCAGACCGCCAACAAGGCCCCCAAGCAAGACCGCAAGCGCGTCGTGCTGGCCGGCGAGACCGCCGTGGCAGATCTTGTGGCCGCCCTGAAGAAGGAGGGCGCACTATGAGCCTGAAGGTCCTCGGCTGGTCCGACTTCGACCCCTTGTGCCGCCAACTGCGCAAGAAGGCCTCCGAGCTCGGTGAGATGTACAGCATCGACCGCAGCGGCCTCCCCAACGGCGACCCGATGACCGTGGCCAACGCCATGGCCGCCGCCATCAATGACAACGGCATCGACGTCGTCCTGATCGGCTCCACGAAGCTCGGCAAGGACGTCGCCGCCCGCGTCGCCGCCCTCACCGACGCCTCCTACGCCGCCGACATCCAGACCATCAGCACCGAGGGCGGCGTCACCGTCCAGCGCCTGGTCCTGTCCGGCAACAGCCTCGCGACGTACAGCATCGAAGGCCGCCTCGTGGCCACCGCCACCGCCGGCACCTTCGACGAGACCGACGACGACGGCCACGGCAACCAACTCGCCCTGACCGGCGAAGCCGGCCCCATCACCGTCACCGGCAAGCAGGGCGCCGCCGAGAGCGACTTCGACCTGACCGCCGCCGACTACGTCGTCGGGGTCGGCCGCGGCTTCAAGGCCAAGGACGACCTCCAGCTCGCCCAGGCCCTGGCCGATGCGCTGCCCGGCGGCGCCGTCGGCTGCAGCCGCCCCGTGGCGGCGGACCTGAAGTGGCTCGGCGAAGAGCACTGGATCGGCCTGTCCGGCAACGAGATCCGCCCGAAGATCTACTTCGCGACGGGCGTCAGTGGACAGATCCAGCACGTCGCCGGCATCCGCGGCAGCAAGCTCATCGTGGCCATCAACACGAACAAGGACGCCCCCATCTTCCAGGTGGCGGACTACGGCATCGTGGCCGACCTCTACAAGGTGCTGCCCGAGCTGACCAAAGCCATCCAAGGCTGAGCAGCTGGCGCACCGGGGGGATGATGCACATTGTCCAGCGTCAGCGCGGCCGCGGCGGGCTTTTGATAATAGTATCACCACCCCCCGAGAAAACCATCATAAGGCTGGACCGCCACGTCGCATTGTGCGCGTCCTGCCCATCGTCTGCATGCTGGCCATCACCCTCAACGGGTGCCTCGGCGGCCTCACCGGCCACGACAACGTGCAGCCGACCGACTACCTGAAGGACACCGAATTCAAGAAGTGGGTCATCGAGATCGATTACGTCTCTGGCCACAAGCCCAGCGACGCCGCGATGAGCATGCTGAGCCAGCGCCTGAAGGAGGTCGCCAACAAGGACAGCATCACAGTCCAAGTGGGCAACGTCCTCCCCGGCCGCGCCACCTGGACCGACAGCGCCATCGAGGCCCTGGAGCAGGAGCACAAGGACCACGAGACCGGCGGCGACACCGTCGTCACGTGGGTCGCCTACGTCAACGGCCACAGCAGCCACGGCGACGGCGTGCTGGGCATCACGTATGGCCACGACCGCATCGTCATCTTCGATGAGGTCATCAACAACGCCTGCGACCCGCTGAACCCCCTCGCCCTTTGCGCCTTCGCCCAGCAGGACATCGAGTCGGCTGTCCTGGTGCACGAGTTCGGCCACGCCATCGGTCTGGTGGCCCGCGGCGTCCCCATGGTCAACCCGCACGAAGACCCCGAACACCCCCGCCACAGCAACAGCCGCAGTTCCGTGATGTACTGGGCCGTCGAATCGGCGGGCAACCTGGGCATCTTCAACACCATCCCCAACAAGTTCGACGCCAACGACAAGCTGGATCTATGTCGGGCCGGCGGCAAGGGCAGCTGCTAAGCTGACCGAGCCGGCGCGACCGGATTCGTGGCCGCAGGCCGCGATGATGTCGGGCCGGCGGCAAGGGCAGCTGCTGAGCTGACCAAGCTGGACCGCGTGGGATTCCACGCGCCGGCGTGTTAGAACTCCTTTAAGCTGGCTGGGGGGCTGCCCGCTCTGATGTCGGAGGGGCAGTGCACCAATTACCCGGAGATCCCATGCCGCGTCAGCCTTGAGCTGATGCCGGAACCCACCGCGATGTGGATGTACGGTCTCACTGCCCTGGCCTTCGCGGTCTTCGCGTTTGGTATCTACCAGATGATCAGCGTC
>JBFIDG010000095.1:0-8219 GCA_041581335.1 Thermoplasmatota archaeon | reverse complement strand
GGCAGCGTCGAGGAGGGTGTCGACCTCTTTGGGGTCGGAGAGCTTGAGGCGGACGAGCCAGCCGCCGCCGTAGGGGTCCTCGTTGATGGTCTCGGGGGCGTCCTCAAGGGCGCCGTTGACCTCGATGACCTCGCCTGCGAGAGGCATGTAGAGGTCGCTGACCGACTTGACCGACTCGACGACGCCGAAGTCCTGCTCGGTGTCGAAGTGATCGCCGACCTGGGGCAGTTCGACGTACACGATGTCGTTCAGTGCGGCCTGGGCGTGATCGGTGATGCCGATGACGGCTTCATCGCCTTCCAGACGGACCCATTCATGGCTGGCACTGTAGCGGAGGTCGGACGGGGTCTCGGACACGGTTGCGGGCAGCCCCGCTGGCGCTTTTAGACCCTCGCGCCCACCAGCCGGCCGGGTCCGAAAGGGGTAAATGGGAGCCCCATGTCGGCGGCAAATGCCCCTGCGTCCGTGGGGGCTGGCATCTGGAGACGGATGCCCGGCGCGACCTGTCGCGCCTTCTCTTCCCGGACCTAGCTCAATAGGTAGAGCGGTGGACTGTAGATCCGCAGGTTACCGGTTCAATTCCGGTGGTCCGGACTTTTTGGCCTGTTGTGGCCAGGAGTGGCAGAGGCGCCGCGGGGGCGCCTTGATTCTGATCTGGTGGCAGCGTCCGCCGTCGCGCCACCCGCACAGATATGTACACTAGTGCACAGGAAATCAAGGGGCCGTCCTCTCCTGGGCGCCTCCTGTTGGATTTCGATATAGTCAAGAACCCCCCGCCGGCTGATGACGTAGGGATGCACTATGCCCTACGAACACACCACTGAGAAGGGAACCTACGTTCTACACACTCGCGACGTCGAGTTGAAGGGCGGCCGCACGCAGACCATCTACTTCTTCACGAAGAAAGGCAACACCGCCAAGAGCGGCCACGCCTGTGATCTGCCTTCCGGCAAAATGGTCGGCATCAACAGCCGCACCGGCCTTCCGTTCCTCAAGAACGCTTGAACCACGAGCCGGCCTTTGCCGGCACTCTCTCTTCCTCTCCCTCTCCTTTGAAACCCGCTTTTTTTCGCCCGTCGTCTTAAGGCGGACCCGTCAGTTCGCTACGCTGTGCGCCACGATGAATGGGCCGTCAGCGATGTACTTGGCAGCGTCCTCCTGGTAGGGATCACCGTCGCGAGCTTCGCCGGCCTGAGCCTGCTCGTCGCCAACATCCCCCCTCCCCCGGACAATATCCATGCGGAGCTGGCCATCAGCGTCAAAGCGGGCCCAGACCTGTCCTGGGCGACCGGGGACGAGATGGTGGTCATGCGCCACTTGTACGGCGAGTCCATCCCCGAAGCAGGCAGTTGGGTCAACATCAATGTCAACGGCGTCACCACGAGGATCGAGGGTTCCAGCCTCGCCTTCAGCGGCGACACGTTCGATATCGGCGAGATCTGGGCCCATCAGCTCGTGCTCAGTTTCAATGACAAGATCAGCGTCAACGTGGCCGTGTCTCGCGGCACGGGGACACACATCATGACCTCCACGTCGGCGATCACTGGCCAGACCAATTGTGCCAGCGACAATGACCCCCCTCACGCCATCTCCAACCAGGTGCCCAGCAATCTGGAAGCCCTGACCGGCAACACCCCCGTTGCCATCACCGCCCTGCTGGTGGACATCTGCAGCAACGTGGACAAGCTCAACGATCCACTCCTGGAATACTGGTTCGGGAAGGAACCTCGGACCTCGATCGTCATGACGCCCCAAGGCGGCGACACCTGGACGACCAACGTCCCGGCACCTACGGGGGGCTGGGGGACCCGGTTCAACCAGGAATTCCATTATCAGATCACGTCCATGCAAGATGATCTGGGCAATATCGGCAATTCACCGATCCGGACCGACTTCATCGAACCCTTGCCGCCCAGCTATCACTACGTCACCAACCGCACGGCGATCCTTGGCGACATCCAGGACTTCCCCAAGATGCAGAGCGCCACGGATTCCGGCGCCACGGCCCGGCTCCGCGAGGCCCTGCCCTCGGGGGCCACAGGCACCGTCACCGTCCACGCTCAAGGATTGTCCACCGTAGCGGGCAATGGCAACAGTTTGTGGGACAAACCGATCAACGCCATAGGGAACAACCCCCAGGAAGCCAAATACAAGCACGACAGCGACCCCAGCCTCAACTACCTGCGCACGGTGATGGTCAACCCCCCGCCCAGCTCGGACCAGATCATCGCGGTGAAGATCGTCGTCTGGGCGGAGACCGGACCCAACGACCTCTTGGCCAACAACGATGACGGATGGCGGTTGCAGGCATGCTGGACCGGAGCCATCGTCACCGGAAGCGACTGCAGCCAGAAGAGCGGCGTCCTGACATACATCATCCCGAGTGAGGCCAGCGACATCGTGTACGATATCACCGGCAAGCGACCGGGCGGGGGCTCGTGGAAGTGGTCGGACATCAACAACCTCGACGTCCTCGTCAACGGCCAGATCGTCAACGGCATCCGCGACGGCGACTGGCAGGTCAAGACGGTGCGCCTCGAAATCACCCACGGCCCGGGATTCAGCATGGAGCACCAGTTCTCCTGGGACTCGCCGATCCTCCCCACTGCGGGGACGCTGGAGCTGAACTATTACACCAACCAGGGCCATTTCCAGGTCGAGGTCTGGGACTGGGCGCTGAGCAAGTGGAATGCGAGGACCAGCAAGCCGCTGACCGCCATCACACCCACTGCCTGGAGCGACCCTCTCACCACCAACGAATGGAACACGGGCGACGTGAAGATCCGCGTCGTCAGCCTGCATACGGATGTCACCAAGCAAGCCGAGGTCTACTTCGATTACGCGAGGCTGGCCACATGAACGAAGAAGGGACCACGACGGTCTTGGGCGCCATCCTCGTGGTCGCACTGCTGTTCACGTTCATGGCGAACGTCGAGACCAACTACCGACCCATCTGGGACGAGGACAAAGAAGCCGAGCACTTCAAGCAGGTCCTCAACCAGTTCGCTGACCTGAAGGCGGAGACCGAGAAGCAGACCGAGAACCGGACATTGGCGCCGGTGAGCAACCCACTTCACTTGGCGCCGCCGACCAGCAAAGGCATCCTTGCCGGGCCCGGGGTGCGTGGGGAACTGCAGTTCCAATCCGCCACCATCAACACGACGTACTTCGCACCCATCCTGACGATCTTGGAGAAGAACGGCAAGGCACTGGGGAAATTGAACGAGGCGTGGACGCTCGCAGGCGCCAGCTCCTCCGTCGAAGACGTCGAACGCTTGGATTCGCTGCGTATCCGCATCACGAAGCAAACCGGGACCGAGGACAAATTCGAGTTCGAGAAAGGAATGTACATCAAGCTCGAAGTGACCGATTCGGACGGCAACTTCGCGGGCTGGTTCCGCGCCTACATCCCCCTGAAACAGAAGAACGACATCTGGGTCGAAGTGACCGCCGCCAGTGGCGAAGTGCTCATCGACCAGGAGTATGCGTCCGACGTGAAGTACAAGGAACACAACCAGTTCTGGATCGACACATTGGATCCCAGTTGGCCCTTCGAACAGGTGCTCAATGCCGCCTCCGCGCCGTTCAGCCTAGAACTCACCTATGACTGGAACACCGCCGATGCCAAGAAGCGGCACGAAGTCGAGTTCTCCACGGCATACATGAAACGGTCGGACGCCGGCCAAGATGTTTTCATCGGTGCCGGCGGCGGCAGCACGGCGACGAACTACAACGATCAGAAGACCGGGGGCCGCCTCGAGTACAGCATCCCGTATCGGCACCTGCCCGAAGTGGACATCGTGCTCGAGCACGGCGCCCTCATCGTCAGTCAAGAACAAGGCAACTCGATGGTCCTGGAGCCCCACGTGGAGGTCGAGCGCTCCGGCACCATGACCCTCGTGAGTCTGGCCTTGCCGATCTACCAGGGCAGCTCCGACAACGTGGGCGGCCGCACGTCCGCGTTGGCCGTCACCAAGACGGTCCGGCAAGAGACCGTGTTGGGCACTGGCCCTGAGTTCGATCTGACCATCGAGACCCAGTTCCCGGATATCTGGGCCAACTTCCTTGACCGGAAGCTGTCGGAGGCCGGATTGACGGCGCCACAGGAGTACAACATCAACAAGCTGTCCGATCGGGTCACGATCTCCGTCAAGGGCAGCAGCAACACGCCATCCGTGCATGATGTCCAAACGCGGCTTCAGCAGACCATCATCAGCGTTGAGCTGCGTTGAATCGCATCATCTTGATGGTGCTCGCCAACACATAGGCCGTGATGCCCACGACGGGTGCCAAGAACAGCACGAACCAGCCGGTCTGCAGCACGATGACGCGGACCAGCAAAGCGGTCCCCGAGAACAGCACAAGCAAGAACGCCGACCGACCAATGCCGACCAGGGCGGCCCCCACCAGGAAGACGACGGGCAAGGAGAGCATGAAGAGCGCGAGGCCAGCACCGGTGCGTTCCAGGACCAGGCGTCCCAGGATGACGCCGAGCAGGACGACGCCTACGACCACGGCGACGCCGCGACCGGCACCCGGGGAACTCATTGTGGGAGGCCCTGGGTGGTCTCTGCGGACCGGGTCGATCCAGGCGCCGAGACGTGCCGGACGGCCGCGTACAGCGCCTCATGCATGGCCTCCGGGTTGAGGGCCTGCTTGAAGAGGCATCCTATGGCGCCCGCTTCGGCGACATCGGCCCGCAGCCCGCCACTGGGCTCGACGCCGGTCAGCACGACGATGGGGGTGTCGGGGAAGCGGGCGTGGAGCCGCCGGACCCCATCCAGCTCGTCGGCCGCGTCGGGCAGACCAAGGTCGAGCAACACCAGGTCCATGCGGCGCGCGGCAAGGACCATCTCGGCGTGACGCAACCTGTTGACGGAGACGACATCAAAACGCGGGGCGGACGCCATCAAGAGCAGCCGACCGATGAGGGCCGCCTCGGTACGGTTGTCTTCCACAAGCAAGGTGCGCAGAGGCACCTCTACATCGACCATCATCGGTGTCGCCTCGAATGCGGCCGCGTTTGAAGACGCTTGCCAAGGGGCACGCCGAGTGGATCCGCGCTGCGCCTGTCGTCGCGCCGCAGACCGGTTCCGGGCGTCGGCGGCGGCAAGAGGCGCTCGGCCCGGTCGGGTGGGACCGGTGGTCGCGCCGGAGCGCGCCTCGGTGGCCCCAGGCCGAGTGCTGGGGCGGACGCGGCTCACTCCGCCGACGAAGTGAGCAGAGACTCGAGGCTGGCGGTCAGCCTCGAACGTAATGAGAGGGTGACCCCCCGGCCCCGAGGAGGGGCGAGGAGAGCGAAGCGAACCTCGCCCAGCGAACGGAGTGAGCGGATGCTCGGGGCTGGCGGTCAGCCTCGAATGTAGTGAGAGGGTGACCCCCCAGCCTCGAGTAGGCCCCATTCTGTTCCCCCACCGTCCTCGCGGAGGGTGGGCTTGCGGCATCCGACTAAGCGTCTAGGACTTGCACTCAGGCGCGCGTGGCCGTTTCATCAGATCCCAAAGGAACGTCCGGCGCGACCGCCTTCACCCTACCAATGGACTGTGTCGTTTCTGCTCCCGCGCGGCCAGTCTCCCAGCCTCTGCTTCTGCAGCACCTTACGAGTGTGGGGACCTTCCTCAGTACCTCAAGGGCCCGTGAGCCGCGCTGGGGCGAGGGGGTCAAGTCTGCGTGAGCCGGCCCCGCTCAAGACGCTTGCGGGAAGGCCGCCTGGACGTTGCCGTCGCCATCGATGGGCCAGTGGGGGTTCCAGGCGACCTCCCAGATGTGGCCGTCGAGGTCAGCGAAGTAGCCCGAGTAGCCGCCCCAGACCCTTTCGACGGCGGGCCGGATGCTCGCGCCGGCCGCGAGGGCCTCCTCGAGGACGCCGTCGACGTCGTCGTGGCCGTGGACGTTGTATGCCAGCGCCACACCGCCGGGTCCGAGGACCTCTTCGGGGCAGTCCAACTCGGCGGCCATGGCGGCCCGCCGGTACAGGGAGAACACGATGCCGTTGAGTTGGAAGAACGCCACGTCGGCGCCGTCGCTGAACACGACCGTCCAGCCGAGGGCCTCGTAGAAGGCGCGGGCGGCGGCGAGGTCTTCGACAGCCAACGTGACGAGGCTGAGGCGTGGATCCATGGGGGCACCAAGTGCCGGGCCATGAAAGACCGTGGCTTCGGGAATCGGGGTCAGCGGATGCCGCTGTCGCACACGAAATCGAGCCGCGTGTATTCCTGGGCGACGACGACCACCGGCGATGCGTGGCAGGATGGTAGGCCATGGGCCTTGTCTTGGAACGTGTAGTTCCCGGGGGCCAAGGCGACCCGGTACTGGCCGGCCTCGTCGGAGCTGAACGTGGCGACCACGATGCCGGCGCGGAGCGCTTCCAAGGTGACCGCGAGCGGTCGGTCGGCGCAGTCAGGATCGGGTGGGTCGCGCTCCACGGGGCATGTAGGGCCGACCATGACCGTGCCTTCGACGCCGCTGTCGATGGGTGGCGAGATGCAGCCGCCGACGAGGACCACGAGGATGACGAGGGCTGCTCGCATGGCCATGGTAGCCCTGGGGCAGGCGTTCAATCTGCCGATGTGCCCGCGAAGGGGCGGTACGCGTCGTGCCAGGCCAGGACCTGCACGGTGTGCGCCGTAGCAGCCGCGAGGAGGGAATCGGTGCCCACGAAGGTCCAGTTTCCGGCGGCGCTCGGGATCACGTGGGCCTCGAACGTGCACGGATCGGCCGTCGCCGCGAACACGATCTCGGCGAAGCCCTCCGGGCCGGAGCCTTCGATGCCGCCGTGGTTGCCTTCGGCCACAGCGGGATCACAGGGCAGGTTTCCACCGGCGGCAGCTTGCGGCGGTGGGGCATGGACACGGATCAGCATGGGGTGGCCGGCCACCGCGAAGCGGGGGACCTCCAGCTCAGCGTTCCGGGCGCCCCAGAGGTCGAAGGGCGCGATGACGTCAGGCACGAGGTTGATCAGATCAGCATCGGTTGGTGACGGCAGCAGTTCCGCATGCTGCAGCAGCACGTCCTCGATGGGGCGGTCGGCTTGCGGGATCGTCTCGACGGCCGCGATGTGACGGACCACCTCCATGCCTTCGAAGACCTGTGCGAACAGGGAGTACGCGCCGAAGACCTGTCCCGTGGTGCCTTGGGGGTCGTCCAAGTGCAGCGCCGGTTTCTCGGTGATGAACCATTGACTGTCTCCCGTATCCTCCGTCCAGCGTGCGAGGCCCACGGCGCCGCTGCCGAACTGCAACCCGTCCTTGATCTCCAAGGGGATGCTGTTGGAGGTGCCCAGGGGTCCGCTGCCGCCTTCGCCGGTGCCGGTCTTGTCGCCGCCTTGGATGACGAAGTCATCGACGACGCGGTGGATGATCGTGCCATCGTAGAAGTCGGCATCCACGAGGCCACCGATGTGACCGGTCGTCGTGGGCAGCCATTCGGTGTAGAGCAGCATTCGGATCTCGCCGTGGTCGGTGTGGAAGCGCATCTCGGGAGACATGGCAAGGGTCTGCAGGTGCGCCAACAGGCCCTCGTCCGGCAGGGCCGGGACCGGTGCCGGGCCGTCGGCCGCATCGCTTGGCCCAAGGCAGCCGGCGAACAGGATCAACAAGACGATGGCCAGGGCACGCATGGCCGAGCCACGCTGGCGCCGGGTCTTGGGCTTTTTGGGGGCGGCAGCGCGGCCGACCCCAACCGCTAAGCCCGCCACCCCCTGGCGCAGCCCCTCAGGGGCCCTGCCCTGGAGCTCTCCATGAAGGAAGCCTTGGAACACTTCTACCGCAACCACCGCGTCGTACGCCCCGCGACGCCGCTGCCGAGCCCCGAGACACCGGTCGAGCTGGTGTGCTTCGACATGGACGGCGTCCTCATCGACGTCGGCAGCAGCTGGGTCATGGTGCACAAGCACTTCGGCGTCGAGAACCAAGCCGGCCTCAAGGCGTACCTGAACGGCGAGTTCGACGACCACGAGTTCATCCGCCGCGACGTGGCCCTGTGGCTGGCCAAGCAGCCCAAGTTGCGCCGCGAGGATTTCCAGAAGATCTTCCAGACCCCTCCGTTCATGGACGGCGTCAAGGAGACCATCGAGACCCTGCAGGCCGAAGGCGTCGAATGCGCCATCGTCAGCGGCGGCGTCAACATCATCGCAGAAGAGATCGCGCGCCGGCTGCGCATCCCGCACGTGGCGGCAAACGGGTTCCTGTACGACGAGGATGGCCACCTGACCGGCGAGG
>JBFIDG010000094.1:0-8225 GCA_041581335.1 Thermoplasmatota archaeon | reverse complement strand
TGCAGCGCCTGGTACTCGATGATCCAGGACTCGGCGTATGTCACGAGGCCGTCACGGCTCTCCAGGCGTACGACCCAGCTGTCGACGGCGAAGCTCTGGGGGAGGTCGACGAGCAGCGTGCCGGTGCCGGAGCCGATGACGTCATTGGCCTCAGCGAAGATCTGCGTCAGTTTGCGGCCTTCGACCAGATAAGTTCGGAGGCAGTATGCCTCGGTGGGATTACCCGGACAGCCGTTGACGGTGTTCGCGACCCGCGTCTGTCCGCAATCGACGAGTTGCGCCTGGAATTGCGTCTCGTCGGCCAAGGACCAGTCATCGAGGTCCATGCGGCAGTTCGGGATCCCTGCCGCGTCCATCGGATCCGCGAAGAGTGCCGTGACCCCGATGCGCGTCCCGGTCTCGACGCTCAGATCGCCGGAACCCAGGTTGACCCGAGGCAGACGACTGCCGTCGGTGATGGTCAAGGCTAGGCTGTTCTGGCGCACTTCGTGGAACTCCCCCAGCATGGCGGCCTGCGCGTTCTGTTCTTGCAGGATCTGCAAGGCGGGTGCGCCCCAGAACATGATGGCGCTGATGCCGAGCACACTGATGCCGAGGATGAGGATGCTGCCGATGACGGGCGTGATGGCCTCGTCGTCGACGAAACGCCTGGACGCTCGGCCAGGCCTGTGACCACGTGCGGCGTGGGGCTTCAAAACACTCTCCGGGTGCTTTCCATGAACAGGCCCTTGGCGGTCTCCTTGAACAGCAGGAAGCGGGCGCTGTCGGGGACGCCTCGCATCTTGGTCACCTTGAGGTACGGATACAACCCGAAACCTTGCCGGTCGAAGCCCAGTTCCAGGACGCCGTCGGCCCACAGTTTGAGCTTGGCGATCTGTTCGGGGGTCTGGATGCCGGCGATGACAGTCAACAGCGCGGTCTGGCCGCCGGCACGGACCTGCTCTTTGAGGTTCTTCAGGCCCGCCCACGCGCGGTCCCAGCCGACGGTCTCGCTGTACGAGCTGAAGGTGTCGAGGACGAGGCGTGAATCGTTGGGCACGGCCGGCAAGGAGCCGTCCTTGTTGGGGACGAGGTGTATGACGCGGACCTCCTTGGCCGTGGCCGAGACCCGCTGCAGACCTCCCTCCACCTCGGCAGGGTCCACTTCAGTGGTCAAGAACAGGCAGGCCCCCTCCGCAGCGGCGAAATGGTAGGTGAACAGCTCTTGTGCATTCATCGGCTCCGAGACGAGGACGTGGACGGTGCCCGGGGGAACCCCTCCCCCAAGCTGGGCATCCAGCCCTGCCAATCCCGTGGTGAGCCGAGAAGCCACATCCTGCCACCGGCATCCTGCTTGTATATTCTTTCTTCTCTTCCCAAGTGGACTTTAGGGCCTGAGAAGGACCCAGAGGACGACATTTCCGAAGCGCCAAGCGACGATGGCGCCGACCGTGAGCGGGATCATGAAGGGAATTTTTGGCGTGACCCAGACCATGTCGATTCCTGCCACGCGCAGCCTCCCGTAGACCGCATCCAGGCCTTCCGAGGGACGTTGCCAGAAGCGCCAGCGCAGTCGCAGGCCTTCGTCGGTCTCGACCAGGCGCTGCATGGGCCAGACGAAACGCTGCTCGGCCTTGGCACGGGCCATGCGGGTCCCGAAGAGCATGGCGGGCACGGCGATGTCGCCGCGTACCAGGTTCCAGACGACGAACACGATCGGGAAGACCAGGGCGGCCAGGGACGCGTTGACGAGGATGTCCAAGACCGGGATCGTGCGGCCTGCGATGAGGTCCGGCATCCCCGGCCACAACCAGGCCAGGAGCATCATACCCTTTGCATCGGCACCCCCGAAAGTGCCGAAATACCACATGCCGTACAGCAGCACGGTGGCGATGGCGGCCCCCAATAGCAGGTCGATGGGCAGCCCCTCGTCGAAACGGCCGAGCCACAGGATGGCGGCTACGGCGATGAACGGGAACCAGTACTGGTTGCGGACGCGCCGCGTCAGGATGTCGCTCCAGGAAGCGCCAAGGAGCATGATGATCGCCAGGGTCGCCTCGATGGCCACGACGGGCCATGGGGTGCCGGCTATCGTGACCGTTTCGGTCCGACCCGCTGGCGGAGGTCCGCCGCGAAGTCGTCGTTGCGCGCCGAGGTCGGCCTGAAGAGCAGGTCATCGATCCAGCGCTGGTCGACCTGTTCTTTCGGGGACTCGGCCCAGGCGAGCAGGTCCGGCTTGCCGCTGCTCATGACCGGGACCCGCACAGCCAGTTCTTGGTGCAGGCCGGTGTAGCGGTAGTCGCTGGGGCGGGCCAGGGCGACGGGGAGGCCGAGGCAGTATGCCTCGAAGCCGAGGGAGGACGTGTCGGTGAGGACGCCACGGATGCCCCGCAGCATGCTGTACGGGTCCTTGTCGGGCGCCACCACTTCGATGCCGGGTTGGCGCTCGAGCTCGGCCCTGGCGTCTGCCGCTTGGCCGTGCACGAGCGTCAATGGATGGTATTTGACCCGGATCGGCACGTGTCTGCTGGTGAGCGCGACCTCGTGGGCGAAGGGCACGAGGCTGCTCTGCTGGGCCCCGCCGAGGTAGCGGCGGTTGTCCCATGTGGGCAGCCAGAGCACCGGCCCTTCAGGGTCGTGGCGGACGGGACCGAGTTCGTTCAAGGCCACGTGGCCGAACGAAGTGACCTCTGCGTCTTTGAGCATGGTCTGCAACGCGTCACGGAAACGCGGCCCGTAGGCATTGACCTGCTCGTAGCGGCTTGGCCTGCGCCCGGGGTGCGCGGGGGGTCGCAGGAACGGCGCAGGCAGGCGGAAGGTGCGCAACACCATGTTGGCCGCGGTCCGCAGGCGCGGGAACCGGCCTCTTTGGAGGAAGATCGGGTTGAGCGTGTAGCCCTTGTCGCCAAGGCCGTGGAACACCTGCGCGTTCCAGGCACCTTTGACCGGCGGCCCGGCCGCAGCGGCCACGACGACCTCGGCCACGGAAGCGTCTCCAGCGCGTACGTCCTGGAGGCGCCGTTGCAGCGGCAGGAGGTGCGCCCGTTCGTGGGCGTGCTGCATGGCGAAGTGGATGCCGTGGCGCAACGGCGCGGCGAGTCGGCAGGTTGTACTTCAGGGGAGTGGACCGGCTACGCAGGGTTCTATTCAGCCACCAATATGGTAGTTATTCAGGACTGAAGCGGCTAGGCACGGCCCAGATCCGGGCTGCCCAGCCAGGCGAAGAGGACCAGACATCAGCCGCCGAGGCGGCACAAAAGAGAGGAAGGAAAGGGAAAAGGAAAAGCCTGTCAGGCCAAGGTCGCGACGACGGAGCCCCTTGCGGGCCACCGTGCCGTATCCTCGCCTATTCAGCGTAGTAGCTGGGCCCATCCGGTGGTGCAGGCACCACCGGAGGGTACACTCGCTGCGCTCGCTTCCGAGCCACTCCGCTTCGCTTACTCAGCGTAGTAGCTCGGGTCGTAGGGCTCGGGCGTCCAGCCGTGCAAGCACGACCGGAGCCACCAGCCCTCCACCCCCAGCCTACGCCTCGTTTTACTCGGCGTAGTAGCTCGGGTCGTATGGCTCGGGCTTCATGCCCTTGCGCTCGCGGATCTCGCGGACGACCTTGCTCTGCAGACCGAGGTCCAGCATCTCGAAGCCGAGGTTCTCCGTGCTCCAGATGGCGCGGCCACCCGTCGCACTGCGGATCGCGCCGGCGAAGCCGAACATCTCAGCGACCGGGCACTTGGCCTCGATCGTCGTGGAGTCGCCTTCTTGGCTCATGTCCTGGATCAGACCGCGGCGGCTCTGGAACTCGCGCGTCGCGCTGCCCATGACATCGTCAGGGACCGTGACGACGGCCTTCTGCATAGGCTCGATGAGGACCGTCTTGGCCAGGAGCATCGCACCATTGGCCGCGTTGCGGACCGCAGGGATGACCTGGGCCGGACCGCGGTGGACCGCGTCCTCGTGGAGCTTGGCGTCGTGGAGCTTGAACAGGACACCCTGGACCGGCTCGCCCGCGAGGGGACCGGCCTTCAGGACTTCCTTCCAACCTTCCAGGATCAGTTCCATGGTCTCGTGGAGGTACTGGATACCCTTGGTGGCGTCGACGAGCATGTTGGTGCCTTCGATGCCGCGGACCTTCTTGGCGACGTCCTTGTCCCAGCCGTACTCGTTGTACATGATCGTCTCGACTTCCTTCTGATGCTTCTTGGCATCGCTCGGGATGATGTTGTCGTGAAGACCCTTGACGATGTTCTCCGGAAGGGGCTCGGCGGTCAGGTAGAAGCGGTTGTGGCGGTTGGGCGACTTGCCTTCGAACGCAGACGGCGAAGCGTTCTGGACGCATTCGCGGTACACGACGATGGGCGTGGAGCAGATGATCTCCAGCTTGTAGTCGCGCTCGATGCGGTGCTGAATGATCTCCAAGTGGAGTTCACCCATGCCGGACATGAGGTTCTCGCCGGTCTCCTGGTTGATGGAGAGGTGCAGGCTGGGGTCACCCTTGGCGACGGAGCGCAGGGTGTCGACCAGCTTGGGCAGGTCCTTCATGTGCTTGGCTTCGACAGCGACGGTCACGACGGGGTCGCTGACGTGGATGATGCGCTCGAAGGGGTCCATCTCCGGGTCGCCCGTCAGGGTCATACCGGCCATGGCGTCGCGCAGACCGGTGACGGCGGCGATGTTGCCAGCGCTGATCTTGTCGACGGAGACACGGTCGGCGCCGACCATCATGCCGACCTGCTGGACGCGGTTCTTGGTCTTCGTGCCGGCGATGTGCAGTTCGTCACCGCGGGTCAGGGTGCCGCTGAACAAGCGGCCGACAGCGATCTCACCGGCGTGCGGGTCGATCATGATCTTGGTGACCATGAAGGTGGCCGGAGCCTTGGCGTCGGCGCTGCACATGGCCTTGCCCATGGTGGAGTCGTGGTCGCCGTGCCAGATGTGGCGGATACGGTAGTCCTGTGCCTTCTTGGGGGACGGGAGCGACCGGACCACAGTGTCGAGCACGACATCGGCGATGGGGCATTCCTTGGCCAGCTGCTTCTCGTTCTGGGCGTTGCACAGTTCGAAGATGCGCTTGAAGGTGATGCCGGACTCCTTCATGTAAGGGACGGACATGCCCCAGTTGTGGTAGGCACTGCCGAACATGACGGTGCCGTCCTCGATGCGGACGCCCCACTTGCCCTTGAACTCGGCGGGCAGGTTGGCGTTGATCAACTGGTTGACCTTGTTGATGTGCTTGACGAAGCGCTGCTGCATCTCTTCGGGGGTGACCTTGAGCTCGTTGATGAGGCGGTCGACCTTGTTGATGAAGAGCGTCGGCTGGACCTTCTCACGAAGGGCCTGGCGCACGACGGTCTCGGTCTGAGGCATGGGGCCTTCGACAGCGCAGACCAGGATGATGCAACCGTCGACGGCGCGCATGGCACGGGTGACGTCGCCACCGAAGTCGACGTGACCGGGGGTGTCGATCAGGTTGATCAGGTAGGGGTTGCCCTTGAAGGTGTGGACCATCGAGGCCGAGGCCGAGTTGATGGTGATGCCGCGGGCCTGCTCTTCTTCGTCGAAGTCGAGGGCGCGCTGGTGACCGGCGAGGTCCGCCGACATCATGCCGGCGCCAGCCAGCAGGTTGTCCGAGAAGGTCGTCTTGCCGTGGTCGATGTGAGCGGCAATGGCGATGTTGCGGATGCCGTCCAGATTGTGCATAATCGTGGTGGCGAGTTTGATGTTGTCTTCCTTACGTCCCATGGGAGCACCTACCGATGGATATTGCCCAGTTGAGGCGCCATAAAAGGGTGATGGCGCGACCCCTGGTAGCGCCGGCGGCAGGGGGCCGCCTCGCAGGGCCCATCACAGAGTGGCCGCCGCAGGGTAGACCAATGCTTTCGTCACGTCGCCCGGTGCGAGCAAGGAGCCGACTCCGGTCAGACGAAGCATGAAACGCACCTCCTGGCCGGCCACGAGACCGTCACTCACGCAATGGATGCCCCCGGCACCCACATCCTCACCGGCGGAGGGGTCGTGGCCACCCGGGAAGTCGCCTCCGACGTGGCAATCATCCGTCTGATCGCCCCGGGGCACGCCATCGACGCGCATGAAGAGCTCGACTTCAGCCTGGCATAGGCCTTCGACCCGCTGCCCGCATTTCTCCTTCGTGTAGATGCCGATCGCATTCTTGCCTTCAGGAACGATAAACCGGTAATGGAACTCTTGCCTACCCACGGCGTCCATGGCCTGGTAGAACACACCGCCTGCATGCACATCGCGGACCGCAGGTGCCGGCTTGCACGCCAGGCCACCGAGGTCGCACGGGAGGTCGGACGGGGCGCAGGGATTGGTGAAGGCAGGGTACGCGTCGCCCTCACTGGGACCATTGCCATAGCTGTTCGTGTGCATGAAGGACGACGATCCGATGCTGTAGGCCCAAGGATAGTTCCCGGCCCAGTCGCTGTCGATACGGACCTCCCAATTCTTGTTGCCATTGCTGCCCGCGGCTTCGCCGACGGGCCGTTCACCGAGGCGATCCGTCCCCGTGACGGGGTTGCCTAGGTACGTGTTGCGCCGCCCCGTCTCGGACCAGAACATGACGTTGCCGTTGTAGAATTCGTGCGTGTCGGACTCCAGGAAGAACCAGACGCCCGAGTCGGCGCAGGCGGCATAGACGGCCCAGCCATTGTTGACGTCAACGAGTTCGTACTGCTCACGTTCGCCCCTCTGCCCGTCGAGGGTCGGCCCGTCAGTGGCGAGCGACGCCGGAGCTGCCTGGCAATGGGCCGCGGTGCCCGCGCAATCCGTCGGCTCGCGCAGGACCCGGTCATGGACCACGAAGCGATCGACCCACAGGTCGCCGTACGGGGGTGAGTCCCAGTGGATGTCGACGCGGAAGATCCGGTACTCCGAGTCCATGGCGCGGGCCAGCGCGTGGGCGTTTTCGCGGCTATCGATCGCCGCGCCCCCGAGCTGTTGCGTGGCCCAATTGGCAGCCATCAGGTCATCCGAGACCCAGACACCCAAGGGGCAATCCCCGCCGCCATTCTCCCCTACATCGACGTTCAGCCCGCTGCCTGCGAATTCAGCCGCGTCGCCGCGGAGGTTGATCGTCACACGAGGGGAGCCGCCGCCACACATGCCGCTTGCGATCAAGCGGTCGTAGGAGAGGGCTTCGAGATCGTCGATCTGCAGATCGTCGTCTTGAGGGTAGAAGTTGATCTTCGAACCGGCGGTCGTGGTCTGGGTGTGCAGTGCCTGCCCTTGGCCCGCTTCATTCGATTCCCAGCCCATGTTGGTCATGACGTAGTACGGTGTGTTGAGCTCCGGAACGGGCACCTGCGCCGCGCTGGTGCCGACGCCGAACGGCGACGCAAGCAGGAGCACGACGAGCAAGCCGCCCACGCGAGCCGGAGCCGCGCCAAGGCGTCCCATGTCACGCCCTCCGGAGGCGGACGACGGCGGCCACCATCAGCCCGCCTGCCGAGAGCAGGGAGAGGGTCCCGATGCTGGGCGTGGGGTAGCCGGGGCTGTGGTCCACCGTGTCAAGGGTGGCGCTGGTGAGGTCGATCTGGATCGGCGCACCGACGGCAGGATTCCGGATCTGGAGGGCGAGCCGGTCCCCGACTTGGATGGAGAATGCCTCACCGTCGATCGAGTAGGAACCTTCGCAGAACGCATCGAGGGGCCCGATGCCATCGTCGGCGACGTCGGTCTCGGCAGATCGGCGGGTGAAGGTCTGGCCGTCCCAGACGCCGATGGAGACCCATAGGCCCTCGTGGGTCGCCGCATCCGGACAGTGGGGATCGGAGCCTGGTAGCGTGCCCACGTCCTCCCATGCCAGCGTCCAGGCGCCAGCCGGGAACGAGATGGGAACGGCGGCGGGGTCGCCCGACGCGAAAAGCAGTGACCCCGAGCCCGTGAAGATGTCGGCGCCGGGGACGACGACGGAACCGCTGCTGACGCCGTTGATCGCCAAGGCGTGGTCAGCACCGTCGGGGCCCGGGGCATCGTGTAGCGAGAAAGGGACGACGCCCGCAAGGACGGTGGGGATGGAGCTGATGATGAGTGCGGCACAGCCCAGGACGGCGAGCCTCCCAAGACGAGTCATTCGCCAAGCGACATAGGCATCATAAATTACACTTCTGTCGACACGGCCGCAGGCCCGCCGCGCCGCGTATGGCGAATGGCTCAACCTTAGAACGCCCCTTTGCAAGGCAGTGGGGAGCGCAACCCAGGCCCGCTGCGACGCCAAACACGAGAATAATAGA
>JBFIDG010000093.1:0-8226 GCA_041581335.1 Thermoplasmatota archaeon | reverse complement strand
ATCGACGCGCACGTCCACCTGAACAACTACCACCAAGGCGCAGCCGTGCCTGTGCAGCGCCAGGTCGAGGAATTGTTCGCGAAGATGGCCGAGCGCGGCGTCGATCACGCCGTCGTCATCACGAGCTACAAGGTCGACGACCACCGGCCGTCCGTAGAGCGCGTCCTGGACACATTGTGTGACGATCCTCGCACCAGTGTCGTCGAGGGTCTGCGTTGGATGGGTCCGGAGCGCACGGATCTGGATGACCTCGACGACCGCATCCGGGCCGGTCGCGTCAAAGGCATCAAGGTCTACCCGGGTTATGAGCCGATGGCCATCAACGACCCCAGCCTGGCGCCGGTCTTCGAGCTCGCCGCCAAGCGTGACGTGCCGGTCTTGTTCCACACGGGTGACACGTATGCCAAGGGTGCCAAGGTGCGCCACGCGCACCCGCTGCTGGTCGACGACGTCGCCGTCGATTTCCCTGACACGAAGTTCGTGATGTGCCATGCCGGCAACCCGTGGTTCGTCGATGCGGCGCAAGTGATGTACAAGAACGACAACGTCTACGCCGACATCTCGGGCCTGACCTTGGGTGGTTTCGAAGCAGAGTTCGAGCACTTCATGCGCAACCGATTGCACGACATGATCGCCTACATGGGCCTCGCCGAACGCAAGCTCATGTACGGCACCGATTGGCCCCTGGTGCACATGTCGCCGTACCTTGACTTCGTGGACTCCTTGAAGATCGACGACGAGGCGCGGGAGTGTCTGCGCTGGCGCACCGCCGCGGACCTCTACAAGATCCCCGTCGCCCGCGCCGACTAGCCCCGGCGTGGCCAGCGCTGCCGGGCACAGCATGCCACATTCCTGGCGCCGGATTTCCTGAATGGTTCAGCGCCGCGGGCCACGTATTCACTGTTTTCATGACAGAATGGACACATCAGCTCCGATACAGCGGCCAAAAAGGCCTACGAATAACATCGTGCGATGTCGATAATCCGTGGAAGGGGCGTTTTGTGCGGCCCTGTCAACAAATATCTCGTCAGTCGGTGCTAAAGGCTTATGACGGGCGCACCGTAGTACCCGTTTGCTCTCGGCGGAACCGGGTCGGCGGAACGTGGACACGATGAAACCCAGAAACACAACCCAAGAAGACCGCGTGAACCTGCGCATCTTAGAATGCCTGGCCAAGCATGGTCGGATGCCCTACGCGCAGATCGCGGAGACCCTCAAGCTCAGCGCCAACGCGGTCCGTGACCGCATCCTCTCCATGGAGCGTCGGGGAGTCATCCGATCCTACCACGCCGTCATCAATGGCCCTGCCCTGGGCCGCATGGTGCATGTCTTGGCGTTGACCGAGCCCGCCCCCCGCAATCCTCAGGCCTTCAAGGCCCTCGCCGGCCACCCGAACGTGGTCAGCGTCTCCGAATCCAACGGCAAATACGGCCTCGTCGTCGAACTGCAGGCCAGCTCGCTGGACGCCGTCCACGATATCCTGGCCGAGTCCCTCTACAACCATGGCTACGAACTGGCAGAGTTCATCTCCCTCGGCGCAGCCCTCAAAGAGGCCAGCCACAACCCTGCCCCGGCTTCCGCTGCTGTTGACCGCGGAGTCCAGGTGGCCCGATGAGCATCATCGACGAACCCGACCGGCAGATCCTTGAGATCCTGCGCGGCGACGGCCGGGCCACGATCCGTAGCATCAGCGAAGCGCTATCGATCCCCGAATCGACGGCCCGCGACCGGGTCCGCGGACTCGAAGACCGCGGCATCATCGAAGGCTACCGGGTCTCCGTCGATCCGCGCCGTCTGGGCCTGCGCATCATGGGCTGGCTCATCGTCGAGGTCCCCCGAGAAGAGGTCGCGGAGTTCGCCCGCTTCATGGAGACCCAGCCGGTCATCCTGCGCGGCTACCAACTCAGCCACCGCCCCAACGCGTTCGTCCTGAAGGTCGCAGCCCCGAGCACGCACCGCTTGACGACGGAGGTCCAGAGCTGGCGCCGCAAGTTCCAGTTCACGACCGAGGACCTGCTCCTGATAGATGATGTCCGGCTCGACGAGAAAGAGGACGTCGCCGAAGACGAGGAACGGGCCTTCGGGGCCCTCAGTGAACGCTTGATCACGTAGCCCCACGGGCCACGGCTTGCAGAGAGGAAGAAAGGAGAAGGGCCGAGCGTCGGCTCAGAACCGGCTGCCAAGGGCCGCTTCGGCCTGTGCGGCGGCTTCTGCCACAGCACTCGCTTCGGCGCTGATCTTGCTGCCCTCGACGAGGACCGCACCGAGGCTGCTGTCAAGCTGTGCCTGCACGAGCATCCAGGCGTCGGCGGCGGCTTGGCGTTCCGGCGTGGGGACGCTGCCGTAGTCGTCCGCGACGGAGCCGATGAAGCGCAGGTCGTTGCCGACCTCGGCGTAGGCTTCACCCTGCACCTGTTCGACCGTGGCCTGTGCGGTCTCGGCGTAGGCGCGAGCGTCCGCCACGGCGGCGTAGGCGCGGGTCTTCAGCTCGGCCTTGTGGGCGACGACGGCCTGGTCGATGCCGGTCTTGGCGGCACTGCGCAGTTCACCCTGGACCGCGATGGCACTGGCCAGGGCGCCGTCCACGTCGCCTTGGAGCATGCCGACCTGGGCCTCGGCCCAGCTGCGGCTCTCATCGACGCGGGCCTCCAGTTCGGCGTGCGCGGCGGCGACCGTGCTTTCCAGTTCGGCCTTGCGCGCTTCGGCTTCGGCACTGATCTGGCCCTTGAGTTCGGCGGCAGCGGATTCGGCGCCGGCCACTTGGGCTTCGATCTGGGCCTTGGCGGCGGCGCTGGCCGTGAAGAAGGCTTCAGCGTCCGCGGCGCTGATGGCACCGGCATTGGCACGGACATCGGCTTCGGCCTGGGCGATGCCGGCCAGGCGCGCGTCGGCTTCGCTGCGCACTGCATCGACGTGGGCATCGAGCTGGCTCTGCGCCTCGGCGCTGCCGTTCTCGATGGCCGCGAGTTGCGCGGCGAGCTCGGCGTCGAGGCCGGCCTCGGCTTCTGCGGCGGCGCTCTCGACGCCGGCCAAGTAGGCCTCGGCGGCTTGGCTGAGCCGGGCTTCGTATTCGGCGCCGGCTGCGGCCACGGCATCGACGCGGGCCTTGTGCTCGGCATCCACGGCAGCGCTTGCTTCGGAGCGGAACTTGGCCGCTGCGGCCAGAGCACCGTCGACCTCACCGGCAAGGCCGGTCTGGGTCGCGCGGGCCTGCTGCAGGCCACCAAGGAGGGTGCCATAGCCACCATCGACAGTGCCCAGCAACGCCTCTGCGTGGGCCTTGGCGATGAGGGCCCCGTCTTCGTCGGGCTCGACGGCGCTCTCGGCACCGAAGGGGCTCTTGACAAGGCCCGGCACGCGGACCGGGACACCGTTCTCGCCGGCGGTCTGGTCGGCGGTGGCGAACAGCGTCTGCACCTCGGCGCTGCCGTACATGGCCTGGATCTGTGCGATGATCGCCTCGGCCTGCAACAGCGCCTCGTCGACCTCCGCATGGCCGGTCTGCTCAAAGTGGACCTCGTCGCCCTCCATGACGACAGTGCTCGGCATGCTGTTCCACAGGAACGCCGTGCCGCTCTGGGCACCGAGGCGGGCCTGCAGGTCCTGCACGTTGTATGCGTTGAGGCCGGCGAGGTAGGCTTCGATGCCGCCGTCCGTGCCAGCCAGGATGTCCCCGGCTTGACCGGCGGCTGCGTCGACGCGGGCCTGTGCGTCCTCGACGGAGGCGTCGACCTGGGCGGCCGCGTCTCCTTGGACGCTGGCGCTGTGGGCCAAGGCGCCGGAGGCGGCGCCGTCCAGGCCAGGAAGCGGCGCAGACAGAGAGGTGAGGGAGGAGACCGGGTCCAGCTCACTGCCGGATCCGAAGGCGTTGGATTCTAGGGTCTCGGCATCGCCGGTGACATACATGGTCGCCGCGAACGCGATGCCGACCAATGCGAGGACGGCGCCGACGGCGAATGCGGTCTTGCGCGTCTTTCCGGACGTGTGGGGGGTGGTGGTTTGGCTCATGATTGCTCGCCAAACACTGCTTGGTGGGCGACCGCCATAGGCGTCGGCTCGAACCAGTGGAACGTTGCCGCGAAGGGGCCGTGGCCGGGGATCGCACCCGGCGACGACATGGGGAGAGGAAGAGGGAAGAGGGGCTGAGGTCGGCTGGCGGTCCTGCTTACAGGTACTGCTGGCCCATGGCGTTCAGGTTGTGGCCGACGACGCCGATGACGGTCAGCTGCTTGTCGATGTCGCTGTCAGCGAGGTACGTCATGCCGGTCATGACGTCGTTCTCGGTGTCCAGTTCGTCGGCCTTGCTGTTCCATTCGGCGGCCTTGTCTTCGTAGTCGAGGCCGTATTCCTTCTGCTGGTCGTAGTCCTGGGCGACATCGCGGACGATGGCGGCATCACGGGCCACGTCGTAGGAGGCATCCGAACGGATCATCTCCGGGATGCCACGGCTGCCATCGACGCTGAGGTAGGCGGCGGCGTTGGCCTTCATGGCCGCATCCAGCAGGAAGTGCGCTTGTCCCGTGTACGATGCGTCGACCCGTGCCTTGGCGCGGATGGCGGCTTGGACGTGGGCTTCGACGGTGGCTTGGGCACGGGCGTGGATCTTCGCCTTCGTGTACGCCTCGGCCTTCAGCGTCATGTCGATGCTGGCTGCCAGTGTGGCATCGAGGCGGGCCTCCGCCTTCACGGCGACCTGGACAACGACCTCGGCGCGGGCCTGGGCACTGGCGCGGACGGCTGCTGCTTGGCGGGCCAGGAGGCTGGCTGTTGCTTGGGCCTTGGCGCGGGCAGCGGCCTCCGCGGAGGCGGCGGCTTGCGCCGTCGCTGCGGCTTGGGCGCTGGTGTCGGTGCCAGTGGTCTCCTCGATCTTGGCGAGGACCGCCAAGGTGGCGTTGGCACTGGCCCAGATGGCGGCACTGACCTCGTCGGCCTGTGCCAGGGCGGCCTCGGCCTGCAGTTCTAGGCTCTGCGCCGTGGCGGCGCTCTTCTCGAACACCGCAGCGGCCTGGGCCTCGGCCTGGGCGTGGACCTTCTGGCGGGCTTCTGCGTGGGCCTCGATCGCGGCCTGGATGCGGGCTTCGGCTTCGGCGTGGGCTTCGGCTTCGGCTTCCGCGCTGGCCTGGAACGTCGCCTTGGTGCGGGCTTCCAGTTGCGCGTCGATCTCGGCTTCGGCCTTGGCCTGAGCCTCGATCATCGCTTCCAGTTCTGCGCGCACGGCGGCCTCCAGCTCCAGTTGCGTCTGGGCGGTCACGTTGACGCCGGACAGGAGCTTCTCAAGACCGGCGTAGCCGGCATCGAGGATCGCCTGGGCCTCGGCGTAGGCGCCGATGGCGGCGTTCTCGTCAGGGGCCGCCATGTAGGAGGCGTCTTCGCCGGTGACGAGGATGCCGCCTTTGCCGGTGAAGATGCCGACGGTGATGCCGTCGGTCGCGTTAGCAAGTGCCTCTTCGACGCCCGTGACGTTGCCTCGCACGTTGACGTATGCTTCGACGGCCGCGAAGATGTGGCCGTCGATGGCACTGTTGCCGGTCAGGGGCACACCGAGTGCGAGCTTGGTGCGGGCGCTGGCGTTCTGTTCTTCCCAGGCCTCCACGTCTTGTGGGACCTTGTATTCCACGTCTGCCTGGTACGAGCTGCCCTCGGACATCTCGCCCACGGCGTCGGCGGCGCTGGAGGCGTTGCCATCGAAGTCGGTGGGGGCGTCTTCGAGGACCTTGCCTGCGGCGCTGCCTGCCGCAGTGACTTCTGCATCAGCGTCGTCTGCCGCACTGGCGACGGATTCGGCGGATGCCTGGGCGGTGGCGTTGAAGTCCGCCTCTGCGGCGGCGCCAGCCTCGGCCATCGCCTGGGCTGCGCCCTGGGCGATGGCGTTCATCTCAGCGATCGCGCGGGCGATCTCTGCATCGGGGTCGGAAAAAAGCCCGTGGGACTCGGAGCTTTCGCGGTCATAGAGGTCATCGGTGCCGGTGAGGGCAGGGACCATGAAGGTGCCTGCCAGCACGAGGACCACTGTGACGGCGGCGGCGCCGAACCACAGGGGCTTGCGCGATCTGCGCGGGTTGGTCGTGTCGGTGTTTGCATTGGACATTGGGCTCACCGAGTCAGGATGTGCCCGGCGACCCAGATGGCCGGGTTGGCGAGCGGGTGGAACACTCCTGGCCGACACCCTAGGAGATGGCGGCGTGGGATGACCGGCGAAGGCTGTCTTCGTTCCGCGCGTTCGCCATGACGGGTATCCACGCCGGCGACCAGAACCTCGCTTGTCCATGCGTAGAAGGATCCTCGCAGCCCTCGCCTTGTGGCTGCTCGCCGGCACCGGCTTCGTCACGTTGGCCTTCGTGCACGAGGCGTTGGCGCTCGTCCCTGGCCTCCTATGGGTCGTGATGACGATCTATGGCGCTTCGAGCGTCGGGTACAAACTGCTATGGCTGCCCCCCGGCCGCGTCACAGCGGTCGCGACTCGCCTGCTGAAGGTCGGTGTCTTCGCGCCGCTCGTCTCGCGTTTCCATTCCTCCGCGCTCGAGAACCAGAACCGCCTCAAGATCCTGGCCTACCTGGAAGCAAACCCCGGCGCCTCCATCCAAGATGTCCGCATGGCCAACGACGTCGCCTGGGGCACGGCGGTCTACCACCTCGATCGTCTGCGCCGCCAAGACAAGGTCGTCAGCCATCGGCAAGGCAACCACCATCGCTACTGGGTCGCCAACACGCCGGAAGCCCGCGTCCGGCGCGGCTGGTCCGTGCTGGAGCAGAGCACGGCGCGAGACATCGCCATGGCCGTCGCCGCGACGCCCGGCGCACACCAGGGCGCCATCTGTGAGGCGACCAATGTCCGGGCACCGAGCGCCAGCAAACACCTGGCGCGCCTCGAGGAACACGGCCTGGTGGAGAAGTACCGGGTCAGCCGCTACACGGTCTACCAGCCCACCGCGGAGCTGGAACGGATCCTGGCCCTGCGCGACGGTGAGGCCGACGGCGCCGGCCCGGCCTGAGCCGCCCCGGATGGCGCACGGCGGCCCCGACCGTCGGCCCTGCAAGCCGCGCCCGGACGGACGTCGGGTGGCGGGTCTCGGCCGGCCCGTATAAGTAAGCCATCCCCATACTCGGACATATTGCGAGGAAGGTGCCATGCATGACACCAAGCCGAAGATCGGCATCACTGGACTGCCCAACGTAGGGAAGACTGCCACGCTTGCCGCTATCTGCCGCAAGCTCGAGCGTGACGAATTCGTCATCGGCGGCATGATCACAAGGGCATACCGTCCAGGCGATGGCACGGTCCGCGTCGGCTTCTATGTCGAAGACTGGCAGACTGGCGAGAAGGAAGTCTTTGCCAGCAAGGAATTCGACAACAACATCCGCGAGAAGACGGAGACGGACGACGGCATGTACTATGTCAAGACCGAACCCCTCGACCGCATCGGTGTGAAGGCCGTCCGCGACGCCATCCACGACGACGAGGTGGACATCATCATCATCGACGAGGTCGGCAAGATGGAGATGCACTCCGAGGACTTCAACAAGGTCGTCAAGGAAGCCCTTGACTGCCCGAAGCCCGTCATCATGACGCTGCACAAGAAGTCCCGCAACCCCTTGTTGCAGGACCTGCGTCGCCGCGACGACGTGCGCATCCTCGAGGTCACCGCCGTCAACAAGAACCTGCTTCCGTACAAGATCGAGAAGCTGCTGAAGGACCACCTTCAGACGTCGTACTACTGAGGCCTTCGTGGCGGTCGTCGAGGGCGCCACTCCCCTTCCGCTGCATGAAGATGCAGTCAGCGGAGGCCATACTGGGCCCGGCACCCACGACCGTGACCGGCCGTTCTACAACCCGGCCATGCAGGTCAACCGTGACCTCTCCTTGATGGTCGTCGAGGCATGGGCCAAGCGGCGCGGCCGGCAACTGGACGTCGCCGATGTGCTGGCCGGCGCCGGCGCCCGTTCCCTGCGCCTGGCCAACGAGGTCGAAGCCGACATCATCGTCCACGCCAACGACGGCGACCCCAACGCCGTCCGCACGCTTCTGGAAGGCCGCGACGCCTTGGGCATCGCCCCCGAGCGCCTGGACGCCCAGCGCGGCGCGGCCCACATGTTCCTGGCGGCCCGCCGCTACGACATCGTCGACGTCGATCCGTTCGGTAGCCCGATGCCGATGCTGGATGCCGCCATGCGCTCGGTCCGCCACGATGGCCTGTTGTGCCTGACCGCGACCGACACCGCCGCCTT
>JBFIDG010000092.1:0-8250 GCA_041581335.1 Thermoplasmatota archaeon | reverse complement strand
GACGTACGCCCTCGTGGATGCCTCGTCGCTGCCGGCAGGGGATCACCCCGTGACCATCACCGTCGAGAACCGCCAAGGCACCGCCCAGACCAACCAGACCGCCTGGGTGCGCATCGCGGGCGGGACTGCCACGTTCTGCCCCGACGAGGCGTGCCTGAGCAGCCTCACCAGCGACAAGGGTGCTCCAGGCATGCCAGTGATCAGCATCATCGTGCTACTGGCATTCCTCGCCCGCCGCATTTCGTGATGCCGCCCAACACGCCTTAATACCCTCAAGGTGGCTGGGAACATGATGCGGTCTTTGGTCCTCCTTGCCGTCCTGCTCCTGCCCGCCGCGTCCGCGGCGCCGGTGACCCTGTACGCCCACGTCGACGGGAACTCGGACATGCGCCTGGACACCCAGCTGCCCGATGCGGCCGGCAAGGCGCCAGGCTTGCCGCTCCTCGGCGTCAGCGGCTGCGTCACCGACCCGACCGGACAGCAAGGCTTCACGGACCGCTCCTACAACACTTGGTACGCCATCGGCACCCAAGGGCTGTACAATTACATCAACAAGTACGGCGAGGCCGGCGTCGGATTCTACCGAGGCCTCACCGGCGACGTGGTCCTGGATGAAGCCGTGCAGCCGATCTTGACATGGTACGTGGGCACCGGCGCCGCCGACCGAGGCGCACCCATCATCCCAAACGTGGTGCTCAAGGCGACCCTGCGAGAAGGGGACCAGCTCAGCGTCGGCAACAAGGCATACAACGAAGGCGCGATCGTCGCCCAAGGCCGCTCCACCCCGGTCACGCTGTCTCCGATGGTCAACGACCCCCAGGTCACCCACCACATGGTGGACGGTGAACACGTCTACGGCTTCACCGTACCGCTGACCATCGAGCAGACCACCATCGACGGCGCGGAAGGCTACAACCTGCGCGTCGACGCCTACATGGACAACCCGGTGTGCACCGAGGCCCGGTCGGCCGCTGGCGGCGACTACCTTGCCCTGGGCCTGCGACCGCACCAGAGCCCTGGCCTGTTCAACCAGCTCAGCCTGGGCGCCATGGACCCCCTCAGCCTGGAAGCCATCCATGTGCAACAGATCCAGCAGGACGTCATCATCCATGTCAAGCCCCACTCCGCCTTCGGCTACGACGACGTCCTGACGCAGGACTGGATGCGGTTCACCGGCAAGACACCCGTCGGGGAGCGCTACGTCGCGCCCATCATGCACACCCACAGCGGCGACACGCCGCCGTCGTTCAGCTACATCTGGAACACCACGGCGACCAAGCACGGCGTCTACCCGTTCGAGATCCACTTCAGCAACGTCCAGCAGACCGCCAACATCACCATTCCCGGCGAACTGCGCCTCGACGACGACGGCCCCAAGGTCTGCTTCGACACCGGCTGCTGGGCCCCGGCCACTGAGAACAGCACGGTCCCCAGCCTCCCGGTCCTGGCGCTTCTGGGCGTCCTCGGGCTGCTGGCCCGCCGCCGCGGGTGAACATCCCCTAGGGGAGTTTTGGGACTCAGCCCCGACGGCTGGTCTTTGTAGCCGCCGAAGCCCGATGCAGTCCTGATGAGATTCAGGATGATCCTGGCGACCAGCGCGCTGCTGTTGGTGTCGCTGGCCGGCTGCGCAGACGACCCTCCCGCCGAAGTGCCCGACGACGACTTCGAACTCGATGACGATCTGGAAGCGACCTCGACGACCGGCGTCATCCGTGGCGTCGTCGTGAGCCCAGCCATCATCCCCATCGAAGGCGCCAAGGTGACCATCAAGAGCAGCGGCGCCGAGACCATCACCACCGCCAACGGTGAATTCGGCTTCTCCGGCCTAGAACCCGGCACCTACTTCCTGCGCGCCGCCAAGCTCGGCCACAACGCCACCGAGACCTCCGTCGAGGTCGTCGCGGGCGAAGACCGCCCCCGCGTCGTCCGCATGCTCCTGGAACCCAACGCGGCGGCCATGCCCCACGTGCAGATCCTCGAGTTCGAGGGTTTCCTACAATGCTCCGTGACTGCGGTCGTCATCGGCGGCAACCTGTGCGGTCTGGTGGACATCGTCACCGGCCAACCCCTGGACAGCCCCCTGATGGCGTACGAGCTGGAAGCCCAGCCGAGCTACATCCAATCCGAGATGGTCTGGGAGAGCACGCAGCCCCTGGGCGGCGAACTGCAACTCATGTACTCGTGGGCCGACGATGCCTGCGAGCCGTTCCTATGCGACCACGACACCGCGGGCGTCTCGCCGCTCGTCCTGCAATTGGACGGCGAAGGCGTCGACACCATCGGCTTCGGGCGCGACCACGACCTGATGATCCGGGTCTTCAACCAGGGCCTGGCCGAGAGCTCCGGCACCCTCGGGCTGACCTTCGAGCAGCGCTTCACCGTGTTCACGACAGTGTTCTACGGCTTCGAGCCAGCGGAGGGCTACATGTACATCGAAGACGGCGAACCTTCGCCACCGTCCTAGCCCTACACCCCCGGCTGAAGGCTTTCACAGCACGCCAAGAACGGTTAAGTCGGCGATGGCCGCTCAAGGCCGTATGAAGGTCCCGATGACCGTCCTTTGCCTGCTCGCGGCCGTCCTGGCTGGTTGCGCCGATCCCCCGACTGGCAGCAGCGACGGAGACGAATTCCAGGAGTACGAAGAGGACCTGAAGGCCACCAAGACCACGGGCGTCATCCGGGGCGTCGTCGTGGACGCCTCCATCAGCCCCATCGCCGAGGCCGTCGTCACCATCAAGAGCCTCAGCTTGACGACCACCACCAACAGCCAAGGCCTGTTCGGCTTCGACGACCTCGAGCCCGGCAATTACTTCGTGGAGGCCACCAAGGCGCGCCACACGAAGATCCAGGCCAGTGTGCAGGTCGTGGCCGGCGTCGACAAGCCGGACATCGTGCGTATGCAGATCGAGGTCATCCCTGGCGCCGAGCCGCTGATCGAGCCCCTGAAGTTCAACGGCCACCTGACCTGCGGCGCGGCCATCTTCGCCACCAGTGTCGGCTGCACGACGTTGGCCATCATCGCGGACCAGATCGGCGACCAGAGCATCTTCTACCATTCCTTCGAGACCGAACCCAACCACGTCCAGGCCGAACTGGTCTGGGAGAACACCCAGCCCGCCGCGGGCATGTTCATCTGGGAGATCACCCCCGGCGGCAACACCCACATCGGCTACCGGGAGACCACGTACTCGCCGGCGCTCGCCTACCTCAACAACGCCACCATCGAGGCCAACCGGGACGGCATCATGGACGACGGCGGCATCGCCTTGCGCTTCTTCGGCGGGCCCCATGAGCTCTGCACCGGCATCTACGGCTTCGGCTGCGGCCTGACCCTCGACCAGAGCGCCACGGCGTACGTGCACAATTTCTACAATGTGCCCGTCATCGAGGGCTGGCGCTTCACCAGCGACGGCGACCACCCGGTCCCGGCCTGACACCGCTGGCGCGGCAAACCCTTTCAATGGGACCCGAAGGTCCGACCTCGATGCGTGCGTTGAGCCTGTTCCTGATGGTCGCCGTAGCCTTTGCCGGCTGCGCCGAATCTGCCCCCCTGACCGCCGATGACGAAGAGACGTTCGCCGACTTCGAGGACAAGGGCGCCACGTCCACGACCGGCGTCATCCGCGGCGTCGTCGTCGATGCCTCCATCGTGCCGATCCCCGATGCCACCATCACCATCAAGAGCCTCGGCCTGGACACCACGTCCAACGCCAACGGCGCATTCGTCTTTGCTGACCTGGAGCCGGGTAGCTACTTCCTCGAGACCAGCAAGATGGGCTACGACAAGGTGCAGGCCTCCGTCGCCGTCGAAGCGGGTGTCGACAAGCCCCCTGTGGTCCGCATCCAGCTGACCGAGGACCCCGGCAGCGTCCCCACCATCGAGGAACTGACGTTCAACGGCTTCATCCAGTGCAGCGTCGTGACGCCTGCCGTCCGCGCCGCCGTCTGCGCCGTGCCCGGCATCGTCGGCGTCGACCTCGGTGACGACTTCATCACCTACCTCGACATCTCTGGCACGCCGGACTTCGCCCAGGCCGAACTCATCTGGGACACCACCCAGCCCCTCGGGGACTCCTTGGCGCTGCAGAACTTCGGCGGCAGCCGCTCCAGCGATGGCCCCAGCCCCCAGATGATCAACGGCGACGCGGCCTACTGGAACGAGAACACCGTCGGCGACAACCACGAGCAGATCAGCTTCCGTGTCTTCGCCGGTGGCCTCCCCGAGACCCAAGCGGGCGGAACGTGGGGCTTCGGCGTCACGCTCCAGCAACCCTTCGAGATGTACATCACCATCTTCTACAACGCGGTCCCCAACGAGGGCTGGTGGTTCACCGAAGACGGCTCCTACACCCCGTAAGCCGACCCGGCCCACAACAAACCTCAAGAATCGGGGACGGGAATGGCCCGTATGCGGCTTTTCGTAGCGTTCCTCCTCTTGGCCACGGCCCTCGCCGGCTGTGCTGACAGTGCCCCGGCCCAGACGGCCGGTTCTGAAGAAGAAGCCTTCCAAGAACTCGAAGGCGAAGCGACCGCCACCACGGGCCTGATCCGCGGCGTCGTCGTGGATGAGGCCATCGTCCCCATCGCAGGCGCCACGATTAAGATCAAGGCCCTGGACCTGGAGACCACCTCCAACGACATGGGCGCGTTCCTGTTCTCCGACCTCGAGCCCGGCACCTACTTCATGGACGTCAGCAAGCTCGGCTACGACAAGGTCCAGGCCCAGCAGAAGGTCGAAGCCGGCGTCGCCAAGCCGCCGGTGGTCCGCGTCCAATTGACGTCCGACCCCAGCAGTCTCCCCTTCGCCGTCCCGATCGTCTGGAACGGCTTCATCGAGTGCAGCCTGCGCGCCGGCACCGCCAACATGGCCGGCTCCGTCGGCCTGAACGCCTGCAACGGCGTGGGCCAACAGGACGTCAACTTCCCCCACGGCGACATCGGCGCCGATCCGCAATACGTCCAGGCAGAGATGCTATGGGACAGCACCCAGAGCAGCGGCGACGAGCTGAGCCTTGTCGTCGGCCCGCCGGACTGCCGCGACGTCAAGTACACCCGCGCCGACGGCCCCAGCCCCCTCATCTACGGCCTGAACGCCGAGAAACTGGTCGCCCCGAGCGGCTCGTGGGGTCCCGTCGGCCCTGACCAGTCCATCTGCACCCGTGTGTTCACCTACACCTCCGGCACCCTGGCCCACTTGTGGGGCATGCAGGTCCAGCAGCAGTTCGAGGTGTACATCCACACCTTCTACGGCTTCACGCCGACGGAAGGCTGGAAGTTCTCCACGGACGGCGAACCGGTCCCGCCCTCCTGAACAAGGCACGACCCCCCTCTTCCCTTCACCCATATTTTTTTGTCGTGAGCGCCATGCGCCTGCATGCGCCCATGGTTGGTCCTCATCCTGTTGCTGCTCTCAGGATGCGTCGGAGCATCGGAACCGGTCGCCTCCAGCGAAGATTCCTCAGAGCCCGGCCACGAGGAAGCCACGCCGCAATCGGCCCCCAGCCAGACGCAAGCAGAGCCCGCCGCAACGGGCGCTTCTAAGCCCAAGGACGAGACCGCCCACCACGAAGGGCGGATCACGTGCGCCGTATCAGGTGGCCTGTTGTCGCTCCATGCATGCGGCGTCGTCAACGGGGTCGCCACCGACGACTTCTCCTGGTTCCACGAACCAAAAGCCACCCCGGAGTGGGTGCAAGTGGAATTGGTCTATGACTGGCAGAATCCGGTAGAGGGCGAACTACGCGTCGGCGTGAGTGGTGGCGACGACCTGACCCTGGCGAAGATCGCCGGTGGCGCGTCGCCCGTCATCCTCGGAATCGACTTCATGGACATCGTCGAATTCGGTATGTCGGACAGGTTCCGGGTCATCGTCATCACGGACGACGACCCAGGCGTGGTCGTCGACCAAGATTTCGACGTCTACGTCAGCGTGTTCTACGACGAACGCCCCCCCGCAGGTTGGAGCTACGTCAACGACGGCGAAGCCTAGGCGAACTTGCCGAGGCCGACCTGACCGGTGCGGCGCATGCGCTCCACTTGCGGCAGGACGGTCTCCCAATCCAGCTCCTTCCACTCCATGTCGTGGTCGCGCAGGAAGGCACGGGCCTTGTCCGCCACGCGGGGCGCGATGAGCATGCCACGTAGCTTGCCGTCCGGGTTCTGCTGCCGCAGCGGATCGACGTAGCGCCACAATTGCTGGGCCTCCTTGATGCCGGCGGTGGCACGCTTGATCTCGATGACCAGGCGGCGTCCCTCGGCGTCGTCGCCGTCGATGTCGTAGAAGCCCCGCTTGGAGTCACGTTCGCGCCGGCGGGGGACGAAGCCGGCCTCGACCAGTTCAGGGGTCGCGAAGAGCAGGGCCTGAAGGTCGTCTTCGGAGCCGACGAGGTCGAGCTGTTCCCGGTCCTCCAGGGGTGATGCGAGCAGGAGGCTGATCTCGTAGAAGATGACCTTGACGATCTCCTCTGGCTTGGCACGGTAGGCGGTCAGGACGACCTGGCCGTCCTCGATGCCCACATTGAAGCTGGCACCAGGGGGCTGCCAGTTGACCGGCTTGGCCTTGGTGGCCGCGTGGACCAAGAAGGTGCCATCGGGTTTCAGGAGCAGGATGCGTTGTCCGCGGTGCAGCATCGAGCGGGCGCGGCCCTGGTATTGGACCATGCACTCGGCGATGACCTGCACGAAGCGACCGCGCTCTTCGGCGAGGCTCAGAAGTTCGTCACTCAGGAACTGCCGAGCGACGTCGGGTTCCGGTGACCGGATGATCTGCATCAGGCCGCTCCGCGACCTGAAGCGGTCGGTATCGCTGCGCTCAACACTCCCTGCATCTAGGCGAGGGCTTCCTCGATCTCCTTGCGCATGTCTGCCTCGGAGATGCCGCCGTCGGGGTCGAATTCCTCTTCGATCTCGCCAAGCAGGTCCGCGAACTGGGCGCGGTACTCGGGGTCATCGCGGATGTCCGCGACGAGCTTCTTCGGAAGAAGCAGGTCGAAGATGTCCTTGTAGACGGGGCGAGGGTTGTTGGCGTTGAACTGCTTCTGGCGCACCGTCGCTACGACGGCGGCTTCGACGTTCTTGGTACCAAAGCCCGGAGTGGCGAAGCTGCGCACGATGTCGTCTTCGCCGACGTCAGGGCACTCGGATTTGAGCTGGGCGAACAGAGCGCGGCTCTGGGCATCGTTGGCGATGACCTTGCGGCCCGCTGCCAGCTGCTTTTCCAGGTGCTCCTCGACGGGGATCTCCCGGGCCATGGGGCGTGCCAGCCGAGGCCGCGATATAAGGCGTAGGGCACGGGGCTTGGCGAAGTGCAGGATGCGTCGTCAGCCGTGCGGCGCCTTAGACCTCGACCTGCAGGACCGTACCGCACCCGTGGCATTGCCGCAGGCCGTATGCCTCCGCGGCGAACTCGTCTTCCACGCCCACGTCGTCAGGGCGGACGTCGCCGACGCGGGGGCTGCCGCATTGGGGGCACGACTCGATAGGGTGTTCGCGGAGCGTGATGCGTGGCTCGGGCATGGGTAGTCGTGCTGCGGCCGAGGGATTAGGGCTGGCGCCGTAGGCCTGGGGGAAGTTGGCCGCCCGCCCGGAAGGGGCCTGGGCAGCGCTCTTGGCCGCAGGGGGACACGCGGACCTTGAGGTAGGCCGGACAGGCGCGGCTGTGCAGCGGGGTCCAGAGGTGGCCACGCACCGGTCTTGGGGACGGTTCGACCGGTCAAGGCAGTGCGGACCGGCATCGACCCAGCGCGATCCCGCTGTGCTTTGTAACGGGTACTCCGGGAGCGTCAGCAACGGCCGGCGTTCTATTGGCCTTCGGCCAGCATCTCGGCGAGTTCGCCCGACTCGTACATCTCGAGCGCGATGTCGGAGCCGCCGATGAGTTCGCCCTTGACCCAGACCTGGGGCATCGTGGGGAACTGGGCGTACTCGGCCATCTCCTGGATGTTCTGCATCGGGTTGCCTTCGAAGATGTTCACGGCGTGGAACGGGTGGCCGAGGGCCGTCAGGACCTGGGCAGCGCGGTTGGAGAAGCCGCACTGGGGCGCGTCGGGGGTGCCCTTCATGAAGAGCACCAGGTCGTGCGCGGCGAGCAGGGCGTCGATCTCGGCTTTGCGTTCGGCGGTCAGCACGCCGGTGCGGGCGGCCGGCGGGGCGCCTGCCATCGGGATGTCCATGGACCTCACTGGGCGCTCCTGGCCTTGAGCCTTGCCACAAGGGCTTTGCCAGGCGTTGGGCACTCCCCGACGATGCGAT
>JBFIDG010000091.1:0-8298 GCA_041581335.1 Thermoplasmatota archaeon | reverse complement strand
TGGCGAACAGCGCGACCTCGACCGCGACGACGATGGCGAGCAAGAGCGCCATGCGGCCGCGGCGATATCCACGGACCACGCCCCCCGACTGCGACGCCGCCGCTCGGAGCACTCCGTGGCACAACCGGCCCCGGTCATTGGCACCGTCCCATAGCTGGAGCTTGCCCATGACGCCCTTGTTCAGGCCCGCCTCTGATGAGACGATGGTCATCTCGCCCCGCGTCTCGGTCCTGAACTCCGCCGTGATCCCGTTCCACGTGCCCAGGGTCATGCTGGCGCGGGTCGCCCGGACCGCACCGGGGCGGGCCTCCAGTACCTGCCAGCGGCTGAGTGCAGACATGAGCGCGGCTTGGGCATCTGCAGCACTGGCCGTCGTCTCGAGCCAGGGCCCGGCTTTCATCGGCCCAACGGCGTGCGAGGCGCCACCAGGGGGAGCTTCGATCTCATAGTCGTTCACAGCAGATCGACCCCCAACGCCTCACACCACGCCTTGACGGCTTGGCGCTGCGGGCCCTTCAGGCCCTTCTTGTGCACGTAGACCCCGCTGCAACCCGGCGTCGCCTCGATGCACTTCTGGAGACGCTCGGGGCCTGCCTCCGCGTCGACGGCGTAGGCCGGCAGGAAATGCCCGAAGTCATACTCCCCGGCCAGCGCCTTGTCCGTGTGCTGGGGCACATAATGGCCGCCGCCGATGCCGACGACGATCGGCAGCGCCGGCGCCGGAGCTTCGTGGTGAGCGTCCAGCACATCGGTCACGGCGGCCGCCAACGCTTCGGCACTAGGGATGTCATCGTACCAGGCTTCGTCGCTGCCGATCTCGACGAACAGGCTTGGGATGTCCATGTGGGGCCCGTGGTGCGTGGATTCGTAGGTGACCTCGTGCGGCAGGGCGGCGGCATCGCGGTGGACCTTGAGCCGTCTCAGCAGCGCCGCCATGTCGCGGGCCGCGGCAGGGACCGGCGTGTCGTCGCGCCCGCCATATTTGGCCGGTCCATGGTTGCCGATCGGGTGGACGGTCAGGCTCGGCTGGCCGCTGGCAGCGCGGTGGCGGCTCAGGAACCAGACTGCATCGATGGGCCACTCGAGCCGTGCGAGGTCGCCTTGGAGGTCCTCGTCCGTGACGACCGGGCCGTCCACTTCGACCATGACGTCGTAGCCGCGCTGGTGCATCGGGTGACCGCGGAACTTGGATCCAGTGTCCACCCAATCACCGTCGAGCAGGCGGTCACGGATGTTCGTGGAGGCATTGTCATCGCGGTTGACGACGAGGACGCGCACAAGGTGGCCAGCGTGGGGGCGTTGATGCCCGTTGCGGCCGCTCAGGTCCTGCGCAGGACCTGGACAACGGCCTTCGTGCCCTTAGGGACCGCCTTCAACACGACGTGTTTGACGTAGGCCCGCCCGATCATCAAGCCGATGCCCACCATGACGAACATGGCCGCGTGGTGGTTCTTCAGCCGACCCTTGGGCATGACCTTGCCTTCCTTGGTGCCCGTGATGGGGACGAAGGTGTCGCTGACATGGCGCGTCGGCATGCCGTGCTTCTCCAGGATCTCCCCGATCTCCACGTGGGCACCGCGACGGTGGCTCCACAAATGCTGGACGTACTTGTTGGAGAGCTCCACTTCGGATTCCAGGCGGCCATCCGTGAAGGCACGGACATGGGTCTGCATCTCATCAGGCTCCTGGCGCACCAAGCTCCAGACCTGCCCGGGTTTGCGGAAGGCCTTCGGATCCCGCTTGAAGCCCTCGGCAAGAAAGACCGCTTTGGCCGCCTTGAGCCAGGTCTCCAATTCAGGGTCCATGCCGGACCGCGCCATGGTTGTCATTACGCAGCCCTTGCTTTTCTTCTTTTGGTGCGGCTGAGCGAAGGCCTCATTGCCGCGCCGCCGCCTCATCATGCGTTGGCCACCACCCCGTGTCCCTTCTGCGCTGCCGATGTCCGGATCCCCAAGGGCGAAGATGGGGACTGCCCGGCCTGTGGCGAGGCGCTGCGCTTCATCGATGCGCCCGAGCTGAAATGCCAGCGCTGCGGCAAGATGGTCGCCTACAACCCCAACAAGGACGCGGCCCGCTGCAAGTGCGGCCACTGGCAGGCCATCGACGGCCGCACGGTGCGTTTCGAGGCCGATTGCCCACGCTGCCGGCGCTCCGTCGAGGTGCCCGCCCACGAGAAACACCACGTCTGCCCACACTGCGACACGGCCATGGTGCTTCAGGACACGTTTTAAAGACGCCCAGGTGGTCCCCAGGATGTCATGCGCAAGCCCATCTCGGAGCACAGCACGACCATCAAGGCCGGTAAGGGCAGCAAGAGCGCCCCTCGAGACAGTCTCCTCGAGCCCGTGAACGGTGGCGCTGTGCGCCGCGTCGAGTTCCACGAAGCCGCCCCCGAACCGACCTTCACGGAAGAGCCGGCCCGCCAATACCAGGCGCGCCACGACGCCTCCATCGACCAGATCCACTTCGAAGTGGACAACCTCGATCGGCTGAGCCGTGGCGCCCCGGCCCGCGCCCGCCGCCCCCGCGAGGCCCCCGTGACCCGCCGCGTCTACGACACGAAGCTCGGCGGCGTCAACGAGAGCCGCATGAAGACGACGCACGGCGAACGGCGTGTCCTCTACACCTCCAAGTCCGTCTCGGGGCGCCAGCACGAGGAGCGCTTCCACAGCGGCCTCGTGGACCGCATCATCTCGGAGAAATACAACGCAGGCCCGTCCTTCGACGCCGTCGACGATGCTGCCCCCAAGCGCAAGCTGCTGGGCCGCAAGAAGAAGGCCGCTGAGGCCGTCTTCACGCCGGAGCCTGCCGCCGAGGCCGAGTACCAGCCCCAGTGTGGCGCCATCACCCGCGACGGCGTCCAGTGCCGCAACTCCTGCAAGGATGGCAGCGAGTACTGTGGCAGCCACCAGACCTACGCCCCGCAGGCGCTCGAGGACCTCCTTGACACCAAGCCCGCGGCCGGCGAGGACACCAAGCCTGGCACCGGCGACAGTGCCGGCAACGGCCAATGCGCGGCATACACCAAGGAGAGCCTGCAATGCAAGCGCAACAGCCGCCAGGGCTCCAAGTACTGCAGCGTCCACAAGGGCTACCGCGCCCCGAGCAAGGCCAGCCTGACGGCCAAGCTCGACACCAAGCCCCGGCACGCCGGCGCGAAGGACACTGTCCCAAAGGTCCGTTAGAGCCCAAACCTTTCTAATAAGGACCCGTCGGCGCAGCTGTGCTCGAAGTGAAGGCCCGTTCTGGTAGCGGCCGCCTCCTACAATGGCGCCACGGCGATGTCAGCGTGGAAACGCCCACGTTGATCGTTCCTGAGACCTCCCTCGGCGTGCCCGACTGGGCCGATGTGGTGCTGCGCAAGCACGCCACCGGCCAGGGCATCGAGATCATCAGCGACGGCACCTGGTTCCACCCCCGCGGCGTCGAGGGTGACCTCGTCCTGCGCGCCCCGCAGCCCGGCCCCACGGGCACGCCTCAAGTGCTGCTTGTCGGCGACGACCTGGCGGTCTTCCATGACGCCGGCGGCTGGGCCGCCGACCCGCGCAAGTTCGTCGAGCCGTTCGCCACGGCCTGCCAAAAGGCCACACCGGGCCGTGCCCTGTACGCCCCCGCGCTTGGTAAGCCGGCCGACTACGCGGTCTATGCCTACATCGGTGTCGACCTGTTCGACGCCAGCATGCCGCTCCTGGCCGCCACCCGTGGCGAGGCCCTGACGCCGGACGGCACCCTGAGCCACGCTGACGCCAAGGCCATCTTCGGCGCCGCCGCCGACGACCTCGTCGCCTTCAACCTGGACCAGGCCCGCCAAGAACTGGCCCGTGTCCGCGCCGCCATCAAGGCCGGCCGCCTGCGCCACTTGGCCGAGCGCCGCGCCCACAACAGCCCCGACTCGGTGGCGTTGTTGCGCCGCTTCGACGACCAGTTCGAGCACCTGGAGAGCCGCAGCCCCGTGCACGACACGAACCCCGTGCCGTGCATGACGTGGGATTCCATGTTCATGCCCGAGGTGGAGCGTTTCCGCCAGCGCATCCGCGACGAATACACGCCACCGCCGGTGGACATCCTTGTGCTGCTGCCGTGCTCTGCCAAGAAGCCCTACAAGCTCAGCCAGACCCACCGCTACTTCAACCGCACATTGGACGACTCCGGCATCCGCCACCGCGTCCACGAGGTCATGATCACCAGCCCGCTTGGGATCGTGCCCCGGGAACTGGAAGAGACCTACCCAGCGCACCTGTACGATGTCCCCGTCACGGGCCAATGGAACCGCGACGAAGAGGCGATCATCCGCGAGCAGGTCGCAGCGCTGCTGGCCAAACACACGTACACCCACGTCATCTGCCACACGGACGCGAAGACGTGGAGCATCCTCCGCGATGTCCTGCCAGAGAACGCCCTGCACACCGCCGAGACCCGCCCCAGCGGCATCGAGGCATGCAAGGAGCTGCGTGCCGCACTCAACAAGATCCGCGATGACCCTGCCGAGGCCGGCATGCACAGCAAGGACATGTTCAGTGAAGCCAAGGCCCGCAAACTGACGGACCTGCGCGGCATCATGAGCATGCATTTCGGTGCCGACGTCGCCGCCAAGCTCACCGAGGGCGCCACGACCCGTGGCCGCATGCCCTACGTCAAGCTCATCGACGCAGCCGGCGAACAACTTGGCCAGACCAACCTCGGCCGCGCCATGCTCAGCCTTACCCTCCCCGGCGCCGCCATCGTCGCGGCCCACGGGCGCAAGCGCGTCTTCCAAGGAGACTTCGACATCAAGAAGACCGGCAGCCTGTTCGCAGCCGGCATCATCGACGCCGACCCGGATGTCCGCCCCGGCGACGAGGTCGTCGTGATGCGCGGCGAGACCATGGTCGGCTGCGGTGTCGCCCACATGACCGCCGGCGAGATGAAGCACATGCAGCGTGGCGTCGGCGTGCAGCTGAGGCACTTGGTGAAGGTCGACGAGAAAGCCGCCAAGCCGCAGGAGGTCACCGCATGAGCGCACCTGACAAGAAACGAACGGGCGCCGTCGCCGCCGTCGATTACGAGTTCGTCAACGAGGAACTGAACGCCGAGGCCCGCCGCCTGCGCAAGAACATCCCCATGCGCGACGACCCAGGCAGCCTCGAGGAGTACATCCGCTGCTGGTCGGAGGACGACGTCATCGACGGCCGTCCCTGCAAGGCCCTCGTCGTGATCCTCAAGACCCGTGGCTGCACATGGGCCCTCGCCGGCGGCTGCACCATGTGCGGCTACGCCAATGAATCGGCCTGGCAGAAGGTCAGCGAGGACCAACTCGTCATCCAGTTCGCCAAGGGCTGGAAGAAGTACCAAGGTGAGGAGCTCGTCAAGATCTACACGAGCGGTTCCTTCGTGGACCGCCACGAGGTCATGCCGGCAGCCCAGAAGCGCATCTTCGAGATGATCGGCACCCGCAACGTCGGACTCGAAGGCGCAGAAGGCCGCGAAGGCCCCGGTGTCCGCAAGGTCGCCTTCGAATCGCTGCCTGGCTTCATCGAAGACGATACGTTCGACGACCTCGTCGGCCTTGTGCCCAAGGTCGAGGTCGGCATCGGCGTCGAGTCCCAGAATGACCGCATCCTGCGTGATTCCATCAACAAGGGCCACGGCTTCGACACGTTCCCCCGCGCCGCCAAGATCTGCAAGGACCACGGCGTCAGCGTCAAGGCGTACCTGATGTGCAAGCCACCGTTCCTGACGGAAGCCGATGCATTGACCGATGCCACGGAGACCATCATCCGAGCTGCCCCGCACAGCAATGTCGTCTCGTTGAACCCTACCAATGTCCAGGGCCGCACCGTCGTGGACGCCCTGTACAAGCGTGGCGCCTACCGCACCACGTGGCTGTGGACCCTCGTCCACGCCTTGCTCGAAGGCGACGCCGTCGCCCGCAAGGAAGGCTTCACGGGTATCCTCAAGTCCGACGTCATCGCAGCCGGCCAGGACCGTGGCGCCCACAACTGCCCCGAATGCAACGAGCGCGTCGTCGGGTACCTGAAGAAGTTCAAGGACACCCAGGACAACAAGTACCTCGCCATGTGCCTAGACAAGGTCCAGTGCCCGTGCCGCAAGGAATGGGAACTGACCCTCGAACTGGGTGAGCTGATCCCCGCGTACGGTGGCTTCTGAGCCAAAGCAAACGGGGGACTCGCGGGCGATGCTGGACTCCAGCAAAGGAGAGCAACAACCATGAGCCGGGCTATGCTTGATTCTGAACGAATGCTTCGAGCCAACTCAGGTATTCGGTGAACGCGGCGATGCCGCTTGCCGTGATGCGATAACGGCTCTCGAAGCCGGCGGGCTTGAGCACCTTGCGGGCGGCAACGAGCCCCGCGTCGCTGAGTCGCTTGCCGTGGGATTCGAGGTTGCCCGCCGTCATGCGCAGCGCTTCTCGAGCACCCGCCGCGCCGACGTCGCCTCGCTTGTACAAGAGCGCCATCATCTTCAGCCGTGCCGGCTGGTGGATGACAACAAGGTGGTCCGGCAGATCCATGTCATCCCCGGCGTACATGGACGAGGCCGACGGCGGCGAATGCCAACAGGCCAATCATGGCCAGCCAGGCGCTGCCAACCGTATCCAGCCACGGCTGCCGCTCAACCGGCACGAAGCGGGCGGCCAAGAAGAGGGCCATGAGAACACCCGCGGCGATGAAGCCCGGGGTGGCCCAGACGTGGTGGCGTTGCACCAGACTGATCGTGAAGGCCCCCGTGGCGGACAAGAGGAGGACCGGTGCCAGGGGGAACGCGCCCTCGGGCAGGGTAACGATTTCGTTTGAAAGCATGACCACGGCGCCCAAGGCCATCGGCACCCCGATTCCGACGAGCCAAGCGACCCACGCCCTGTGCTCGTCATCACGCCGCAACGCCTGGCTGCGCCAGACGGCGTTCGTAGCGATTGCGCCGGCGGCGCCGAAGACCACAATCGCGGCACCGTCGGCCCACCCGGTCCCGGGGCTTCCCAGGAAGTAGACCGTGGAATGCAGCCCGACGGCCGCGAGCACCAGGCCCCAGAGAATCCAAATGATTCCCGCCGCACGGTTGGTGAGGGCCTCGCGATAATCACCGATGTCATGAAGGGCGGCGACCATCTGGGCAGGCGTGGCGGTGGTTGATTCCGAGGCCATGACGATTGGTAATCGTGCTTCCGTTATTCAAGTCCCGACTTTCTGCCTCACAGAAGCCCAAACCCTGAAACACCAGGCCCCGTCGCCACGCCGTGGACCTCTGCGACCGCTGCCTCGGCCGACGCATCATCGGAGCTCAGGGAGCGGACGCGCAGCGCCCGGCCGGCGCCGAATACCGCAGCGAGAAGTCTCTGCCAGAAGTGGCCGAAGCGGACTGCAAGGTCTGCGAAGGCCGCTTCGCGGACGCGGACACTTGGCTTGCGACGCTGATCGAGGCCGTGAAGCCGTACAAGTTCAGCACGTTCCAGCTCGGCACCATCTTCCCCATCGCCTGTGAAGCGGTCGAGAAGGAGCACAAGGACATCAACCCAGAGATCGGCGACAGCATCCGCACGGAGACAAACCGCATGCTGGCCCCGCTCTTTGCCGAGGCGACAGGCACCCAGTGGGTCACCGATGCCCGCCCCGACGTGCAGATCAACCTCGACACCCGCTTCTGGACCGTCGAGGTCATCCCCAACAGCATCTACCTGCTGGGCCGCTACACCAAGCACCGCCGGGACGTGCCGCAGACCCACTGGCCGTGCAAGGAGTGCAACGGCCCCGGCTGCTACAAGTGCGAGGACAAAGGCTGGCAATACGAATCCAGCGTCGAGCAGGTCATCTGCGACATCGTCGCCCCGGCCTTCGGCGGCGTCAGTTACAGTTTCCACGGCTCCGGCCGCGAAGACATCGACGCGTTGATGCTCGGCACCGGCCGGCCCTTCGTCGTCGAGGTCAACCAGCCCCGTATCCGCGAACTGCCCGCAGACCACCTGGACGTGCTGGTGCAGGCGGTCAACGCGACGACGCCTGAATCCGGCGTCGGCCTCATCGGCCTCGAGCCGGCGGAGAAGGACAAGGTCGCCGAGATCAAGGCGGGCGCCTACAACAAGGAATACCTGGCGCATTGCGTCACGGACACGGACGTCACCCGGGAACAGGTCGAAGCGGCCGCCACCGAGATGACCGGTGCCATGCTGCAGCAGCGGACCCCCGACCGTGTCAGCCACCGCCGCGCCGACCTGGTGCGCGAGCGCCGCATCCACCACATGATCGTCGAACGCTACGACGATGCCCGCCACTTCTCGGTGCGGGTCCTGGCCGACTCGGGCGC
>JBFIDG010000090.1:0-8302 GCA_041581335.1 Thermoplasmatota archaeon | reverse complement strand
TCTGACCACGACCTCTCCATCGACCTGACCCGCAGTCGGGTCAACCTCAGAATCGAAACCTAGGTGATCGCATGCCCTCCCGACAGAACGACGACGACAAGAAATTGGCAGAATCCCTAGGTGGCAAGGGTGACGCGAAGCACAGTGCGCCCGGGGAGGCGGAAATGCCAGACGACGATCAGTTCGCCGATGCCCTGCACGCGAAGCGCCACGGCGCGTCTGCGGAAGCCCCCTCTGCCGAGGGCGGCGCGAGCGTGGGCTCCGAAGACCAGGGCAGCGACCTACCATGGGCCACGGAACCCGAGGATGACGAAGCGGACCTCGACGACGGCGCCGGGCTCGGCGCCGACGATCCATCGATGCTGGACGACGAAGACGGAGAGGGCGGAGACGTCCTTTCCACCACCGCGCCCCTGGCATTGGTGAGCAAGCACGAGGACGAAGAGGCGGTCAACGTCGACGGCGAGGCCCCCGGCCTGCTGGATGAAGCGGGCGCAGGTGAGCCCATCCGCCAGCGCGGCGGGGCCCCCGTCGACGACGAAGGGTTCCTGCAACGGGCCCGCAAGCGCGAGGAGAAAGCGCGCCGGAGCCAAGCGAAGGACGAGGCCAAGCGGATGCGCAACGAAGCCAAGCGCATGCTCACCGAGGCCAAGCGCCGCGAGAAGGCGCAAGGCATCCTCGAAGCCCACATGGAGAAGGTCGCTACCGTCGGTGAAGACCTCGGGTACGACCCCGACCGTCCGATCACCCGCATCCCTGCCCTTGCCCCATCCATGGAGGAGGTCAGCTTCAGGGTCATCGAAGAGGACCGCGCATACATCCGCCTGGCGTTCGATGGCGAACAGAACACGTACATCTACGAGATCATCGAGCCCACGCTGACCCCCAACGAGGAAAAGATCATGGCGTTCCTCCGGGACACCTTGATCCGCACCTTGGATGGGCGTCGCGGCTCCGACGTCGATTGGGGGCAGTACCTGCGTGATTCAGTCCAACAGGCGATCGTCGACCATGATATCTTGATCGACCACATCTCCACCGAGCGGATCCTGTATTTCCTCATCCGGGACTTCCTAGGCTTCGGCCCCATCGACGTCCTGATGCGGGATGAGCAGTTGGAAGACATCTCCTGCGATGGGCCACAGATCCCGATATACATCTTCCACAGGCAGCACGAGAGCATCCGCTCTACCGTCATGTTCGCGGACGACCTGGAGATCGACTCGTTCGTCATCCGCCTCGCGCAACGCAGCGGCAAACACATCAGCATCGCGGACCCGTTGCTAGACGCGACGCTGCCCGACGGCAGCCGTCTGCAGGCGACGCTGAGTCGTGAGGTCACAAGCCGTGGCAGCAGTTTCACGATCCGCAAGTTCCGGGAGGAACCTTTCACGCCTCCGGACCTGATCAACTACGGCACGGTGACGACGCCCATGTGCGCGTACTTCTGGTTCGTCATGGAAGAAGGCCGCAGTCTCATCTATGCCGGCGGAACGGCGAGCGGCAAGACAACGAGCCTGAATGCCTGGTGCCAGTTCATTCCGCCCGAGAAGAAGATCGTCAGTATCGAAGACACCCGCGAGATCAATCTCCTGCATGAGAACTGGATCGCTGGCGTGACCCGCAGCGGCTTCGGTGGCGAGATGGCGACCGGCAAACGCGCCGGTAGCATCGACATGTACCGCTTGCTTGAGGCGGCACTCCGTCAGCGCCCCGAGTACCTGCTCGTGGGTGAGGTACGCGGTGCCGAAGCCTTGACCCTGTTCCAGGCCATGGCCACGGGGCACGCCGTGTACTCGACCATGCACGCGGACAGCGCGAAATCCGCCGTATACCGTCTCGAGAACCCGCCCATCAACGTGCCCCGGATGATGCTCCAGACCTTGGACACCATCGTCATCCAGGGACAGGTCAAGGTCGGTTCGAAGCTGACCCGCCGCGTCAAGGAGGTCGTCGAGATCATCGGGTTCGACCCGGACACCGACGATCTGTTGACGAACACCGTGTTCTACTGGGACCCCATCACGGACCGCCATGTCTTCACCGGGCACTCGGGTGTCTTCGACCAGATCCAGGACAAGAAAGGCTGGTCGGAGGATGAGTTCCAGCAGGAATGGGAGCAGCGGATGCTCGTCCTCGAGTGGATGCGCTCCAAGAACATCACTCACTTCCGCGACTTCTCCAAGATGGTCCACGAGTACTACCAGCGCCCCGACAAGGTGCTGCGGCGCATCGCCGACGATGGCTTCGTGATCGATCCGGCCGTCGCGGCAGGCAGCCACGCTGGCGACACCATGTCCATGTACGGCGAGGGGGACGGATCTCCTAGCGAGGGCCGTCTGCCGCCGCCGCCATCGAAGAAGGCGGCCAAGGCGGAGCCGGCGATGCCATGGGATGATGAGGAGGGCGACGAGGCCGTGGCCGTGCCATGGCAACAGGAACCACGGGAGGGGTCGGATGGCGCTGAATAAGTACCAACGGACCGCGTACCGGTGGTTCGGTGGGCTCGCGCGTCGGCGTGCCGCTGAGAACCCACGTCTGCAGATGAGCCTCCAACAAGCACACATCTACATCCGCCCCGAGGCATACCTGTCGTCGGCATACCTGACGACGGCGGTCGTCTTCGGGCTGGGTGTCGTCTTCGTCCTGCTCTTGGCCATCCTCGGCGCGATCGGCGTGTTCCCGTTGCCTGGCGCGCTCTTCCTGTACTTGATCCCCATGCCGTCCGTACTGGCCGGCATCGTGTACTTCATCAACGTCGTGCTGCCGGATATGGCGGCCAGCGGACGGGCCCGCGACATCGACGCCAAGTTGCCCTACGCGATCAATTTCATCGCCACGATGAGCAGCGCCGGAGCGAGCCCGAACCGGATCTTTGCCAGCCTGAGCAAGCAGCCGATCTACGGCGAGGTGAGCAATGAGGCCGCGTGGATCCACCGGGACATGGAGATGCTCGGCATGGATGTGCTGCAGGCCCTCAACAGGGCCATCACGCGCAGTCCCAGCGAACGGTTCAAGGACTTCCTGCAGGGCGCGATCACGACGCTCAGCACAGGTGGCGACCTCAAAGACTACTTCATCAACAAAGCCGAGCAGTTCATCCTGGACAATCGGCAGGTGCAGGAGAAGTTCCTTGAGAGCCTCGGGGTCCTTGCGGAGTCGTTCGTGGTGGTCGTCGTGGCGGCGCCGCTGTTTCTGCTGGTCATCCTTTCGGTCATGGCCAGCTTCGGTGGCGATGCCCGTGAGACACTCAAGATCGGCTACGTCATGGTCCTCGCTCTGCTACCGCTGGCCCAACTCGGGTTCGCTGTGACCGTCAAAGTGTCCACTCCGGAGGCCTGAAGATGGCTGATGAACGCCGGGAGATGCAGCGCCGCAGGCTCCTAGAGCGCTTCACCGCGATCGCGTTGCTGCTCGCGAGCATCCTCGTCATCGGTGGCGTCGGCGTCATCCTGTACAGCGGTGCCATCGCCTGGGTCGGCATGATCGCCATGGGCATCTCCGTGTTCCTTCTGGCCGGCGCGCAAGCGGCGAGCTACGGCGTCGACCAGTTCCGCTTCGTCTCCCGTCGGAGTCGCGGCAACGAGCGCGTCGAACACCTGAGCCGCTGGAACAAGATCAAGACCAGCAGTGCCCTGCACAACCTGCTGACGGTCCTCGGCGCCATCCTGCTCCTGATGGGCCTGATCGGCCGCATGGGGCTCATCGAACTGAACCTCACAGGTCGCCAGGCGGATCGTGCCATCGCGCTTTTCCTGGTCCTCTACGCTTTCAACAGCGCCTACGCCCACTGGCAGAGCCTGCACGTCTCCTTAGACCCTGATCGCACCGCTGCGACCCGGATCCTGTTCTGGGCCGGCTTGCAGCTGGGGGTCCTGATCGGCGCCTTCGCGCTCTACATCGGCATCCTGGATGCCGAGTTGGCGGTGGGTGCCGTGACCCTCGGCTCGACCGATTCTGCGATGCTCATCGTCGCCGCACTCACCGTGAGCGGCGCGATGCTGCAGATCTCGCGGGGCCTGCCCAGCATCTTCGCGATTCTGTCGGACCCGCGCACGGCTGTGCGTGGCGGCTACGCGAGCAAGACCAAGTCCGTGCTGATGCCGACGATGGTGGCGTTCACCCTGCTTCTGGTGTTCGTGCTGCTCATCGTCATCTTCGGCGCCGGTATCTTCAGCGTCCTTGAGACCGTGAACGAGAGCGGCAGCGTCGTCGCCGTCCTGGCCTTGATGGTCGTCGCGGTGCTCGTGGGCGTCGGTATCAGCTTCTATTTGGCCCGGCAAGAGGACAAGGTCGAGCTGTTCAAGGAGGTCCAGAGCCATGAGCAGAAGATGGCCACCGGCATCATCGCCGCGTCGGCGACCGTGGGTGGCATCCTGCTCATCATGGCGGTCATGGTCAACAAGGGCACCGCGGTCTTCGGCATGCATGGAGATGCCTGGATGCACCTGGCGTCCTTCGGCATGATCGTCGCCCTGGCGCCCTATGGTGTCTATGCAGGACGGCGCCGGCACCGCATCAAGAACATGGAGGCGCGTTTCCCCGATTTCCTGCGGGATCTCGCCAGCAGCCACAAGGGTGGCCTGACGCTTGTCCAGAGCGTACAGATCGCCTCTCGCGGTGAATATGGTGACCTGAGCTCCGAGATCCAACGATTGGCGGACCAACTGAGTTGGAACGTCAGTTTCGAGGAGGCGTTCGGACACTTCGCAGACCGTGTCAACACGCCCTTGTTGAGGCGCAGTGTCAACCTGGTCCTCGAGGCCGGGCGCAGTGGTGGCAGCACCACGGATGTGCTGCTCGCCGCCGCCCGGGATGCCCGGGAGATCAAGACATTGGAGCGCGAGCGCAACCTCAACATGAGTGTCTACACGACCGTCATCTACGTGACGTTCTTCGTGTTCCTGTTCGTGGTGGGCGTCCTGGTCGGCCAATTCCTGCCCGAGATCATCCGCGCCGGTGAAGCGACCGCCAACTCCGATCTTGACATGGGGGACGGTGGGTTGAACCTAGGCGGTGTCGGAGAGGACGATTACCGTCAGTTCTACTTCATCGCCGCCAGTGTCCAGGCGATCGGCAATGGGATGCTTGCAGGCATCATGGGCTCAGGCAACGCCAGCACAGGATTGCGGCATGCCGCCATCATGGTCCTCTGCACCTACATCGGCTTCGGTTTCGTCCTGTGATCGGGGAGGCCAGGCGTGTGGCCTCGGGGCCGCGGCAAGGCACCGGCGGGCGCGACGACCTTCAGGTCTCTAGGGCATAGCCCAGGATTCCGGCCCCCAAAGCCCATATGGGGGCAGAGGGATGGATGCAGGATGTCCTGGCGACGGTTCGTCGTCGTTGTCCTGCCTGCCCGAGACACGCGTCTTGGCACGCTGGCGGCTGACAGCGGCTGTCAGATCCAATTGCTGGCCCGACGTGCCCCGGGGCCGTCGTATGACATCGAGTTCGAGGCCAAGGCGCTGCTGCCCGAGGCGGCCCGGGCCGCGGAGTCTGATATGGCGGGTCTCGCCACGTTCACCTACAGCGTCATCGATGCCAAGGACCGGACGTGGAACGCAGCGGCCCGGGTGCCCGTGACCAACATCGCCTCCCGGACCTACCGTGCCATCGCCCGGGCCACGCTGGATGCGGGGTCGGCGTGGCTGGTCCTGGATGCAGGGTACGCCCAACTTCGGCTGCTCCCGGCCGCCGGGGTCTCGTGCGATGCGTTCGCTGCCGAACTGTCTGCCCTGATCAGCACCTATGAGGTGCCGATCGACATGTACACCATGGAGCTGGATGCCACATGGTACGAGGAGGCATGCCAGGGGCTGCGCCGTCCCTTGTACGCCTGAGCGCACACAACCCTTATGCAGCCCATCCAAGGTCGGAATCTGTGCGAGTCGTCTCCGTTGTATTCCTGTTCTTAAGCTTGGCCCTGGCCGGCTGCGCCAGCCCCCCGTCGACGGCGGACCCAGAGCCTGGCGTGATCATCGACACAGTGTCGGAGGCGATCTATGACGTGCTGCCTGTCGAGGAGGTCTTCGTGACCGCCAGCGACGGCAAACGCATGCACAACGCCATCTTCCGCCCGGACACCAATGAATCAGTGCCGGTGTTCATCAATTTCAGTCCCTACTGGGGCAACACAGCGGAACTGGGCGGCGACGGCTTCGGGCTTTACCTGATTGAACACCTCGTCCCCCGCGGCTACGCGGTGGTCCTGTCAGCCATCCGGGGCACCGGCCACAGCGAGGGTTGCTTCGAGGTCGCCTCGGACCGCGAGGTCAAGGATCTCTACGAGGTCATCGACCACTTCGCCAACGTGGAGTGGAGCAGTGGCGCCATCGCCACCGGTGGCAAGTCCTACGACTCCACGCCCCAGAACGGGCTCATCGCCAAGATGCCCCACCCCGCCCTCAAGGGCGCCTTCCACGTCAGCGGCATCACGGACATGTACCGCTACAACTACGTCAACGGTGTCCCGTACTTCAACGGGCTCACCTTCACGCCCCGCTACGCGCAGACCTATGGCAACGACGGCAGCCACCCCGCCGGCGAACCGTTCGGCACCATCGACGCCTACGGGTGCACGGAGATGGTGGAACACGCCATCAGTGGCACCGGAAGCGCTGCCCACGGCATGAAGGACGCCTACTGGCAGGAGCGCGACTGGACCCGATTCATCGGGGACTCCGAGTGGAACGGTTCCATCTTCTTCGTGCACGGCTTCCAGGACTGGAACGTGAAGCCTGATCACATCCTGCCCTGGATCAGCAACCTCCCCGAGCAGATCCGCGTCAAGGGTTGGCTGCACCAGGACACGTTCAACTCCGGCCACGTCTACCCGATGCGCGCCGACTGGAACCATACATTCATCGCTTGGCTCGAAACGGAGCTGAAGGGCAAGGACCTCGGCTTCTGGGACGCGCCCGCCTGGGACGTGGAAGGCACGGATGGCCTGTGGCGAGAGATGGATGTCTGGCCGCCGGAAGACACGGAACGCGTCGCCATCGACACATACGACATCGACTGCCCGACTCCGGCGGAATGCTACTATTTCGTCACGCACACCTTTGACCAGGACACGCGCATCACGGGGTCTCCGGTCGTGCATGTCCGCGCTATCGCCGCCCCGTCCGATGTCCTCACGGCCATCTTCTACCTGGATGGCGAGTGGGTGGGTGAGGCTGTGCTCCGTGCTGCCTATGCAAATGGCCTTGACGCACCAGGGGTCCCGACGGGGTACGCCGAGTTTGCCTTGGGAGCATACCCCCTGGACCTGTTCATCCCGGCCGGTGCCGAGCTGCGCATCGTCTTCGGGGAAGATGCGCGCCACAGCATCACAGCGGGGCAATACCGCTCCATGTTGTACTATCCGGCGTTGGCCGCCGAGTTGGAGTTCTCCCTGGCTCCGGCAGACGCCCGCGAGGACCAGCCCCGAGCGACGCCGTGCTTCGCCTGTTAGTTGCCAGTCGCTACTAAATCCGTAGCGAAGGGCTACTGAAGCAGTCGCGGGGCCTGGGGCATGGCGCCGCCGCCGCAACCCTGAAGTGTCCTCGCGCCGGCTCAACCCTATGCGCGCGCTGGCGATCATCGCCATCATGACCACCGTGACCCTGGCTGGCTGTGCCGATGGCGGCCCCGACAAGGTCCCCGAACCTGTCACCCCCGTCTACGACCTGGGCGACCTGTCGCAGCAGATCTTCGACATCCTACCTGTCGTCGAAGAATGGGTCACCATGGACGATGGCCAACGCATGCACCACGCGGTCTTCCGCCCCGACACAGACCAGCCGGTGCCGGTCTTCATCAACTTCAGCCCGTACTGGGGCGACACCGCCGAGACCGGAGGCGACGCCTTCAGCCAGTACATGATCAACGAGTACGTCCCCCGCGGCTACGCCATCGTCCTGAGCGGCATCCGCGGCACCGGTCACTCCGAAGGCTGCTTCAGCATCGGCGGCGACCGGGAACTCAAGGACCTCAACCTCGTCGTCGACCACTACGCCAACGTCGAATGGAGCAACGGCAACATCGCCACCGGCGGCAAGTCCTACGACTCCACGCCCACCAACGGCATGATCGCCAAGTTCCCACACCCCGCCCTGAAAGGCGTCTTCCACGTATCGGGCATCACCGACATGTACGCCTACAACTACCACGGCGGCGTCCCGTACGCCACGGGTCCCGTGTTCAACACCTACTACTACCTGCAAGGCACCGATGAATACGGTGTCAGCCTCGTCGGCGCAGGCACGGCCCAGAACGAGGACCCCGAATCCCTGGCGCGTCTCATCGACGACGTCGCTTGCCC
>JBFIDG010000089.1:0-8314 GCA_041581335.1 Thermoplasmatota archaeon | reverse complement strand
GCTCCAACAGAAAGGTGGCCCAAGCCGTCATATACCCCCCCAGTTTGGCCGCGACTAACCCCAGGTGACGGTCTTTGAAGAGCGAACTGTTGATGCGCATCAAGGACGCCGAAGCGGCGGCCAACGCACGTGTTGCTGAGGCTGACGCCGAAGCTCAGTCCAGTGTCCAGGCCGCTCGCCGCCAGGCCGAGAAGAATCTCGCCCAAGGCAAGGCAGCGGCTGACAGCCAGTACCAGGCCCTTATCGAAGAGGCCCGGTCCACGGCTGACGAGGAAGCGAAGAAGACCCTCTCGAAGGGCAAGCGCAACGCCACGAACCTTCGCAAGAAGTTCGAAGGCGGCGTGGAAGGCGTGACCGACCGCGTGCTGAGCCTGTTCGAGGAGCGCCTTTAGGATGTTCAAGCCGGCACGGATGACGCGCATCCTCCTCGGTGGCCACAAGGGCCGCATGGAGGAGGTCATCCAGGTCATGCACCAGGAGAAGGTCGTCCACATCGAGGACTATCAGGACCCGACGGGCACGACCACGATCGGCACCCCCCTTGAGCACGGCGACAACTCCAGCCAGCTTCTGCTCCGCGTCCGCGGCCTGATGAAGGCCCTGGACGCCGAAGACATGCCCGGCAAGGACATGGCCCCCCAGGATGCAGAGGCCCTCGTCGGCGACGCCGAGGCAGAACTGAGCCCGATCATCAAGGACGCGGCCCACGAACGCTCCGAGATCACGGCCATGCGCGCCGAGGCAGCACACCTGGCACCGTTTGCCGGGATCGATGCAGACCTGGGCACGCTCCAAGGCCTGCGCTCTGTGCAGGGCTACATGGGCTTCGTCAGGTCCGACCCCCGCGCGGCGCTCGACGCCGCCGGCATCTCCTACGACATCGGCCTGCAAGGCAGCGCCATGGTCCTTGCGGTCGCCAAGGCCGACGCCGAGGGCGCGGACAAGGTCCTGGCAGCCCATGGCTTCACCGCCGCGGCCATCCCCCCGGGCGCCGAAGGCACGCCTGCCCGGCGCATCGAGCACCTCAACAGCCTCATCGGCCGCACGCAGGAACGCCTCGAGCGCTCCGAGCAGCGCATCGCAGGCCACCGCGAGCAGTGGGGCCCACGCCTGGCTGCCCTCGAGCAACACTTGGCGGCCACCGTCGCCCAGACCCAGGTGCCCCTCAGCTTCGCCGTGACCCAGACCACCTTCCACGTGGAAGGCTGGGTCCCGATCAAGCAGGCCAACCGCCTGCAGAATGCCATCTCAGCGCGCTTCGGCGATGCCGTATACTTCGAGAACCTCGGCGATGGCCCGATGGGCCATGACGGCACGCCCCACGGCGACGCGGCCCATCACCACCACGAGCACGAAGGCCACGGCCACGGCGACGACCACCACTCCAGCCCCGAGGACGAGCCTCCGATCAAGCTGGAGAACAAGGGTCTGGCAAAGCCGTACGAGTTCATGCTCGGCTTGCTCGGTCGCCCCCGCTACAAGGAGCTCGACCCGACGAAGCTGATGCTCATCTTCTTCCCGCTGTTCTTCGGCCTGATGGTCGGCGACGTGCTGGTGGGCTTGGCCATCCTCCTCTTCGGCATCTACCTGAAGAAGAACAAGGTCTTCGGCATCGGCGGCCCGGCCGTCGGTCGCGCCCTGGCGATGGGTGGCTTCATGGCCCTTGTCATCGGTCTGTTCGTCTTCGGCGAAGCCCTCGGCATCCACTTCGTGGTCTCCGATGAGGCCCTGGAGCACGGCGAAATGAGCTGGGAGGCCATCATCTACGGCAAAGAAGAGGTCCTGGCCCACACGGCCGGCTTCCCCACAACGGGACTCATCCACAAGTCGGTCGAGGACCACGGTGGCCACAGCAGCTCGGATGCTGCGGGCGACCACGGCACGGCCACCGACGGCGGCACCCACGGCAACGCCACGGGCAACGCCACCGGCAACGCCACGACCCACCTGGGCACCTCGGGCGGCATGACCACGCACGCCACGACGACCGAAGCCGCTGGCGGCCCCCTCGACATCTTCAAGCCGCACGGCACCACCCACCTGAAGGTCGGCGATTACGTGCAACTCGGCTACTACTCCAAGATCCACGACATCCTCGCGCTTCTCGCCTGGAGCTGTCTGATCGCCTTCGTCCACCTGAACCTGGGTCTGCTGCTCGGCATCCGCAACATCGCGGTCGGCCACGGCGTCACCCTGGCCATCCAGGAGAAGCTCTCCTGGATCATTCTCGAGGTGGGCCTCATCAGCGCCATCGTCGGTTGGCTCGGTGCAGGACCCAGTTGGCTCACGGCCGCTGGCGTCGGCACCTTCGTCATCGGCCTCGGCCTCCTCTGGGTCGGTACCCAGAAGGTCCTCGGCGCTGGTTTCGTCTCCGTCATCGAAGTGCTCGGCTTCGTCGGCAACATCCTGTCCTACACGCGTCTGGCCGCCATCGGCGCCAGCAAAGCGGGTATGGCACTTGCCTTCGCCGCCATCGGCTTCGATGTCATCGGAGGCGGAGACTACCAAAGCATCGCCGGCTGGATCGTCTACCTCATCGGTATGGTCCTCATCACGGCCTTGGCGATGCTGTCTGGCGGCCTGCAGTCCCTGCGTCTGCAGTTCGTCGAATTCTTCGGCAAGTTCTACGAGGGCGGCGGACGGGCCTACAAACCGTTCGGACGCCGCTCCCCATAGACCCCTTTTTCCCACCCAAAAACAAGGAGAACAAAACCATGGCAATCGGAATCGGAGACGGACTTATCGCAATCGGCGCCGGTCTCGCTGTCGGCCTCGCCGGCATCGCTACCGCGCTCGCCCAGCAGAGCATCGGTGCGGCCGCCGTTGGCGCCACCGCCGAAGACGAGAAGAACTTCGGTAAAGGCCTCGTCCTGACGGTCATCCCGGAGACCATCGTCATCTTCGGCCTCGTCACGGCTATCCTGCTCTGGCTCAACATGGGCACCGCCGTTTAGGCGGAGTGACCCATGGGACTCGAGCAGGTCATCGGGGAAGTGCGCCGCGACGGCGATCACCGAGCCCAGCGCAAGCTGGACGAGGCGAACGCCGAAGTGGCCCGCATCCTCGCTGCAGCCAAAGACAAAGCCGACGCGTACCTTGCTGAACGCATGATGGCCGCCGAGCGCGACGCCGCCCAGCTCCACGCACAGATCCGCAGCAGCAGCGAATTCGAAGCCCGCAAATCGGTCCTGACGACCGAAGCGGAGCTCCGCGCTGACCTGTGGAGCACCGTGCTGGAAGGGTTCGGCGACCTGCCGGCCGCCACGCGCAAGAAGCACATCACCGCGCTCCTGAAGACGGCCCAAGGCGTCATCGCCAAGGGCACCGTGTTCGGCGCGGCCAAGGACGCGGACGCACTGAAGGCACAGGACACGTACACGTACGGCGGCGAAGCGGACATCATCGGCGGCATCGTCGTCGAGAGCGAAGACGGGGCCAACCGCCTCGACCTGAGCTACGAGACGCAGCTTGCGGATATGTGGCGCGACGTCCTGAAACAAGAAGCAGGATTGTTCAGTTGAGCACTATGGCCCTGCACATCGGCGCGAAGAAGACGAATTACCCCTACGCAGTGGCGCGTGTCCAGGCACGCCGAGCGAAGCTCATCCCCCGGTCGGAGTACGAGAAACTCCTCAAGATGGACCTGAGTGAGATCACTCGGTACATCGAGGAGTCGACGTACAAGGCCGACGTGGACGAGTTGTCCGCCCGGTTCTCTGGACTCGAGCTCATCGAAGCGGCGCTCACCGTCAACGAAGAGCGCACCAATGCGGCGGTCCGGCACATGCTGGACGGCGGCGGCGGGGAACTGGTCAGCCTATACCTGGCCCGCCACCTGATCGCGGACATCAAGACCGTGATGCGTGGCAAGAACGCCGGGGCCGGTCGGGACGAACTCCTGAAGGAACTCCTTCTAGAGGACCTCGACACGTACGGTATCTTCCAGCCTCTGCTGGCCGACGATGTGCGCACGCCGGACGACATCGCCAAGGCGCTCGCGCGCCAAGGTGGCGTCGCCGCGCAATGGGCCAAAGTACTCGCCCAGGTCCCTGCGGACGCCGGACTCTCGGCGTACGAGGACGCCCTGGACAAAGCCTACTTCCACTTCCTGCTGGAGAGCCTAGAATCCTCCAAGCAGCGCGGGACCAAGGAGATGCGGCAGTTCGTGCGCCAAGAGATCGACGCGCGCAACCTGCAGAACGCAGCTCGCTGGGTCGCGACGGGACAGAAGAGCGACTTCTCCCCGTACGTCATCCCCGGTGGCAGTGCCATCAAGGTCGCCCAGGTCATGCGGCTCTCGCAGGCTGAGGACCTCACCGGTTTCCGTGATCTCCTGGCGGAGATCGGCCTCCCTGAGGTATTGGTCCAAGCCGCGAGCGCCAGCAAGGACGCTGGCCGACTGGCACCCTTCCAGACCGCGCTGAAGCAGTGGCACCAAGCGAGCCTAGACAAGCTCGGCCACGCCAACCCCTTGTCCATCATCCCCATCCTCGTCTTCCTGGCCCGCAAGGACCAGGAGGTCGTGACGCTGCGCGCCTTGGCGCGTGGCAAGGCCGCAGGCCTGAACGAAGAACGCCTCCGGGAGCTCATCCAATGACGCAACTCGCAGTAGCCGGAACCGAATCCTTCACGCTGGGCTTCCGCCTGGCTGGGATCCGCAAGATCTGGACCGCTGAAGGCGACGCCCTTGCGGGCGCCGTCCGTGAGGCAATGGCCGACGAAGATGTCAGCATCCTCGTCATGGACACGGCCAGCGTGCAAACGCTGGAGCCGCGTCTTCGCGACAAAATCGCCACCTCCGTCCGACCCACCCTTGTCGCTGTGGGAATGGAGGAAGATAACACTCTTCGAGAGAAGATCAAGCAAGCAGTCGGTGTCGACCTATGGTAGAAGCAAAAGGAACTGTGTACCGCGTCTCCGGACCCGTCGTGACAGCCGTTGGCATCAAGCCTCGGATGTACGATATCGTCCGCGTAGGCGATGAACGCCTCATGGGTGAGGTCATCCAAATTGAGGGTGACCACTCAATCATCCAGGTGTACGAGGACACGTCCGGCGTCAAGCCCGGCGAGCCCGTCGAAAACACCGGACTGCCCCTCGTCGTCGAACTCGGCCCTGGCCTGATGACGAGCATCTACGACGGGATCCAGCGCCCGCTAGAAGCTCTTCAGGACCAGATGGGCGACTTCATCCTTCGTGGTGTCGACGTCCCCGGTCTCGACCACGAGAAGAAGTGGGACTTCACGGCCACGAAGAAGCCCGGCGACCACGTCAACCCTGGCGAAGTCGTCGGCACCGTGCAGGAAAGCACCACCGTCCTCCACAAGATCATGCTGCCCCCGAACAAGGCGGGCGGCAAGCTGAAGGAGATCAAATCCGGCAGCTTCACCGTCGACGACGTCATCGGCAAGATGGACGACGGCACCGAGATCCGCTTGATGCACAAGTGGCCCGTACGTGCTCCTCGCCCCTACGCCGAGAAGCAGCTGCCCACCGTTCCCCTGAACACCGGTATGCGCATCCTCGACGGTCTGTTCCCCATCGCCAAGGGCGGCACGGCGGCCATCCCCGGTCCCTTCGGATCCGGCAAGACGGTCACCCAGCAGTCCCTGGCCAAGTACTCTGACGCCCAGGTGGTCATGTACATCGGTTGCGGCGAACGCGGCAACGAGATGACCGAAGTGTTGGACGAGTTCCCTCACCTTGAGGACCCTCAGTCCGGCAACCCCCTGATGGACCGCACCTGCCTCATCGCCAACACGAGCAACATGCCCGTGGCTGCCCGTGAAGCCAGCTGCTACACCGGCATCACCATCGCCGAGTACTACCGCGACATGGGCTACGACGTGGCCCTGATGGCGGACTCCACCTCCCGGTGGGCCGAAGCCATGCGTGAGATCAGCAGCCGTCTCGAAGAGATGCCTGGTGAGGAAGGCTACCCTGCTTACCTCTCCGCTCGTCTCTCCGAGTTCTACGAGCGCGCTGGTCGCTGCACGACCCTCAACGGCGAGGAAGGCTCGGTCTCCGTCATCGGTGCCGTGTCCCCCGCCGGCGGTGACTTCTCGGAACCCGTCACGCAGGCCACCCTGCGTATCGTGAAGGTGTTCTGGGCCCTCGACGCCAAGCTTGCTCAGCGCCGCCACTTCCCCGCCATCAACTGGCTCAACTCGTACTCCTTGTACCCTGAGTTCCTCGGCGAATACTACAGCTCGACTGTGGCCGCCGACTGGAACGAGGTCAAGTCGCACGTGATGGAGATCCTGCAGAAGGAAGCTGAACTGCAAGAGATCGTGCAGCTCGTCGGTTCCGACGCGCTGCCGACCGAACAACAGGTCACCTTGGAGACCGCGCGTCTCCTGCGTGAAGTGTACTTGCAGCAGAATGGTTTCGACGCCGTCGACGCCAGCAGCAGCTTGCAGAAGGACTACGGTCTTTGGAAGACGATCCTGCGCTTCGATGCGCTGGCCCAGGAAGCGCTCGTCAACGGCGCCCAGGCCCGCGACCTCGTCGGCCTGCCCGTCGCCACCGACCTGGCCCGCTCCCGCTTCGAGGCCGACTTCGAGACCGCCATCGCGGCCGTCAACAAGAAGCTCGAGAAGACCTTCGCAGACATCAACGCCGGCAAGAAGGAGGTCGTTGCCTAATGGTCCAGCAAGAATACCGCACCATCCGCGAAGTCAAGGGTCCCCTTGTCTTCGTCGAGAAGACGCACGCCGTCGGTTACGGCGAGCTCGTCGACCTGAAACTCCCCGACGGCAGCAGCCGCCGCGGCCAGGTCCTTGACACCAGCGAACACCAAGTGGTCGTTCAGGTGTTCGAGGGTACCTCCGGTATCGACAACGACAAGACGACCGTCAAGTTCCTTGGCGAGACCATCAAGTTCGGTCTCAGCAAGGACATCCTTGGCCGCGTCTTCAGCGGTGCAGGCAGCCCCATCGACGGTGGCCCCGAGATCATCCCGGACGAGTACCGGGACATCATCGGCGCTGCCATCAACCCGTACAGCCGCCAGAGCCCGAGTGCCTTCATCCAGACTGGTATCAGTACGATCGACGGCAACAACTCGCTGGTCCGTGGCCAGAAGCTCCCGATCTTCTCGGGTAGCGGTCTGCCCCACAACGACATCGCTCTGCAAGTGGCCCGTCAGGCCAAGGTGCGCGGCACCGACGAACAGTTCGCTGTCGTCTTCGCTGCCATGGGCATCACCAACGAGGAAGCCAAGAAGTTCATGAACGAGTTCGAGCGCACCGGTGCTCTCGAACGCGCCGTCATCTTCCAGAACCTCGCTGACGACCCGGCCGTCGAGCGTCTCCTGACGCCTCGCCTGGCCCTGACGGCGGCGGAGTACCTGGCCTTCGACCTCGGCTACCACGTGCTCGTCATCTTCACGGATGTCACGAACTACTGTGAGGCCCTGCGTCAGATTGGTGCTGCTCGTGAAGAAGTGCCTGGCCGCCGTGGTTACCCTGGCTACATGTACACGGACCTGGCGTCCCTGTACGAACGCGCCGGTGTCATCAAGGGCCGCCAAGGCTCCGTGACCCAGTTCCCGATTCTCACCATGCCCGGTGACGACATCACGCACCCCATCCCTGACCTGTCCGGTTACATCACCGAAGGCCAGATTGTGATTTCCCGTGAACTTCACCGGAAGGGCATCTACCCCCCGATCAACGTGCTTCCCAGCCTGTCCCGGCTGATGAACGCCGGCATCGGTGGCGAGAAGACCCGCGACGACCACAAGAAGGTCAGCGACCAGTGCTACGCTTTGTACGCCGAAGGCCGTGACCTGCGTGGTCTCGTGGCCATCGTCGGCAAGGACGCTCTCTCGAAGCGCGACCTGCAGATTCTGGAATTCGCCGAACTGTTCGAGAACCAGTACGTGCGCCAAGGCCACGACGACGACCGGTCCATCGAAGATACGCTGGACCTGGCCTGGGATCTCCTGGCCACCGTCGACGAGGACATCCTGACCCGGATTGACAAGGAAACCTTGGAAGCCTGGCACCCGAACCACCGCAAGTCTGCGGCGGCTTAGACGTCGTCTGAGTTCCTTCTTCCCTTTCTCCTCCCTTCTTTTGTTTTCTTGATTCCTGAGCGCGCGCTTTGCGTCACGCAGGACGCAACCCTAACAAGCCCCACTCCAATGGAGTCGCATGCACAAACTGGTCGCGTTGCTGTTTCTCACCATGGCTCTCACGGGTTGCTTCGGCTCTGGGGGCAATGATACAGTGGAAGACGACGGAATGCCGGATGTCCCCGTGCCGGTGCAGAACGTGACCCTGCCGCCGGCGCACGTGCTTGGCCTCGTGGT
>JBFIDG010000088.1:0-8386 GCA_041581335.1 Thermoplasmatota archaeon | reverse complement strand
CAGGCATGGCCGAACGGTACCAGGACATTGACGGCGCAGGCCACCATCGTGCGGTGGACGCTCTGCTGCGGGGCGACCCAGTCGGCGGGCAGCTGGGCCATGGTGACCCGTACTGTCTGCTTCGCCGCGGTCACGGCGACGACGCCCTGGGCGTCATCGTGTCCGTCGGCGACAGCTTGCCACGAATGGGGCCCCTCGGGCAGCACCATGGTCGCCGTGCCGGTTTCATCGGATCTGGACGTCAGCTCGCCCACCTGCACCACGGCGCCGGCGATGGGTCGGACGGCGTCGTCCACCACGACGAACAGCACCTGGCCAAGGCCGCCGGATCGGTTCCCGGGGTCTAATGAGCCAAGACCCTCGCCGGCAAGCGGCCCCGGGGCGGCACAACCTGCCACGAGGATGGCGAGCATCGTGAGGGCCTGGAGGTTCATGCGGACTCCAGGATCGTCATGATCTTGTCCAGCAGGACGGCCTTCCGATCTGCCTGTGCGTGGTCGCTGCTCAGTACCCAGACCAAGGTGCCGTCGCGGGTCAGTTGGCTCTCGTACCGGGCATCATGGTATGGTGCCTTGACCCGCTCGAATCCGAGAGATTCGCGCAGCGTGATCAAGAGATCCATGCCGTCGCCCATGAAGTAGGGGCTGACGACGATGATGGCCTCGTGGTCTGGCAGCAAGCGCTCCAACGCTTCGTCTGGACTGACGTATTCGTCGCCACGGTCGTGGGCGAACTCGTTGTAGACGGTCATGACCTCGACATCACGGTCGAGATGGTGGCGCAGCCGGCTTCGGAAGAGGTCGCTGGCTTCCCGTGCTGCGTCGTGGTATGGGTCATGCCGGTCGTGGCATAGGCTGCGACCGTTGGGTGGGAACCCATGATGTACGTCCATGATCGACACGCGCCAGTCGCCGGGCAACGACGCGATCCGTGCGGCGGTGGCGCGTGCGCTTCCGTCGGCCCAGCGGGTGTCTAGGGCCAGGTGGCCTTCGTGGTGCTGGATGGTGCCTTTGAAGCCGGCCGCCCGCAGCGCGTGCTCCAGTTCAGGTCGTTTGATGCAGGCGTCGAAGTCGCTACCCAGAGCGCCTTGGTACACGCTGACGACCGTCGTGACGCCCGCTTCGACCATGGCTTGTGCCGCGCCGTTGAACGTATGCTTGGGCACGATGTGGGCGTCCTCGCTGTGGGCGAATGCCACGGTGATGCCGCGCGCCTCGAGTTCTTCCTGGATGAACTCCCAGTACGGCGCCGTGTGCGACCAGAATGGGCTATGGTTGTCCATGAGGAGGTACTTCCGATACACGGCGAGGCCGAAGAGCTCGTAGAGGTCGCCCATCCCGTTGCCGTTGCCGACCGGCGAAAAGTAGACCAGATGGTCGAGTTCCAGCTCGTGGGGGATCATTGAGAGGTTCATGGCGTCGCGGACCGGGATCGCTGCGCGGGGTCCTTGCATTGTCCAGGCGTCCCGTAGGTCTCCCGGGATGTGCGGTTCGTCATTCCATGGCTGCGCGGCGTCGATGTACCAGGTCCCTGCGTCGATCTGGAGCAGTTCTGGCGGGGCGTTCGTGTAGGGCCAGAAGGCGTCCACAAGTTCCCGGAGGGTCTGGAACGTGGACGCATTGTAGTGTTGGAACTCACCGTGGTCGCGCAGGATGACGCCGATGTTGGCCGCCGCCGGCGCTTCGGGTGTCTGGGGGATCGTGGTTGCGCAACCGCTGAGCAGGAGGGTCGCCAGCACCAGGAGGGGTCTCATGAAAGGGCGGGGGATCGCCTGGGATATTTAGCGCTGCGTGGGGGTTGCTAATTCTTGTGCGCCGACTTATGGATGGTCGCCATGAAGCGGGTAGGTGGATCAATGAACGGCGTCGCGCGGCAGCCGTTGGGCGACTACGAAGCCACGGGCTGTCGATTATGAAAACATGGCAAAGGATTGTTAATCTGGTCCTGTGGCGATGGCCGTGGCCGTAGTCAGTCTCAGCCTCCCAGATGTCCTTCTTGACGAGGTCGACGCCGCCATAGGGCGTGGGGCCTACAACAGTCGTAGTGAATTCATACGCGCCGCCGCGCGGGACCTCTTGCACCGTCGCCACGGCCCGCAGGACGGTCACGTGCACGGTTCGATCACGCTCCGGTACGCCCATGACGACGAAGCCCGGATCTCGGCCGTGCGGCATGCGTTCCATGACGTCGTCATCAGCATGGTCCACACCCACTGCGAGCCGGAAACCTGCATGGACGTGCTGGTGGTGGGAGGGGATTCGGCCCGGGTCCACGAACTCCAGGAGGCGCTGGCGCGCCTGCGCGCCGTCGGTCGGAGCACGTTGTCGTTGATGGGCTAGCGCCTGGAGCGCTGCCCGACGAGGCCGCAGCCGCCCCATAGGCTGAAAATCGCCACCGCCTGCCACCGGCCATGGCCATCTTGGGCATCGATCAGATCGCGGTCGCCGTCGCCTCCGTCGACGACGCCAGCCGCATCTACGAGGACATCCTCGGAATCCCTGCCGAGCACGACGAGACCATCGCCGACCAAGGGGTCAAGACGCGCTTCTTCCCCTTGCCCGGCATGGGCACCGTGGAGGCACTCGAGGCGACCGGCCCAGATACGCCCGTCGGGAAGTTCCTGGCCAAGCGCGGCCCCGGCATCCACCACATCGCGTTCCGCGTCGATGACCTGGAAGCCGAGTTGGCTCGTCTCAAAGGCTTGGGCGTCCGGCTCATCGATGAAGTGCCGCGCATCGGCGCTGAGGGCAAGCGCATCGCGTTCCTTCACCCGAAGGAGACCGGTGGCGTCCTCATCGAACTCTGCGAAGTCCCGTCATCCTGAGACGGGAACGGTTATGATGCGCCGGCGAGGCTGGCCTCTTGTGCTCCGTGCCATCGCGATCCTGGCCGCCCTCCTCTTGGCAGGGTGTTCGGCGAGCACGCCTGAAGGAGGATCGCTCGACGACGCGCGCGGCACTGGGCTGAGCTTGGATGGCATCGTGGTGGACAATGCCATCACGCCGCTGGCCGACGTCAACGTCACCATCACTGGCAACAATCTGACGGCCCTCACCGACAGTGAAGGGCGCTTCAGGTTCGCCATGGCGGAGCCGGGTACCGTCCGCGTCATGGCGCACAAGGCCGGTTACATCGAGCAGTCCATCGACGTCGAGGTCGTGGCTGACGGCGGCTTGGTCCAGATCAAGATGGAGGCCGTGCCGATCCCGGTGCCGACCGCTTCGGTCAAGGAATGGACCGGCCTGCTGCAATGTGGCCTCCGCACGCCGCAGGACGGCTACGCCGTCTGCAAGTTGGCGGACGACCTCACGGGCGTCGTGGGTGACGATGCAGACGAACGCTACGGGGACATCGACACCCCGCCGACCTACGTGCAGGTCGAGATGGAGTGGGAGAGCACGCAGCCGCTTGGTTCCTCGTTGCGCCTGATGCTCACAGACGACCATCGTCAAGGCCTCGACAACTACGCCGTCGCGACGGGCAACAGCCCGCTCATGGTCAGCGCCGACAACGCCACGTTGCAGTTCAAGCACCTGGACACACAGGGGCTCTACATCCGCGTCTTCACGGGTGACTTCCAAGGCGTCGGTGCCAGCCTCACCCTGCAGCAGAGCTTCACGGTATACACCGTGGTTTTCCAGAACTACCGGCCCGACCCGGCGTGGCTGTTCACGGACGGCGGCGGCATCCCGCCCGCTTGAGTGGGTTCAAAAAGGACCCATCCACTGGTCCGGATATGCGCCTGTTCAGCCTCCTCGCCCTCGGGGCCCTCCTCTTGGTCCCGGCGGTCTCCGCCTTCGACAGCGGCGACATCGCCCCCGGCGGCATCTGGTCCATGACATTCCCTGACGAGAACCCGGCCGGCTACTCGTACCACTGCCACCCGCACCCCAACATGACCGGGATGGTCCACGTCATGCCCGACACGGACGGCAAGGTCCGCACGCACAGCGTCGACATCATCGAGCCAGCGGATTTCAACGACTGGGGTTACGACGTCCAGCACCTCGAGATCGAGGTCGGCGACACCGTCGTCTGGACCAACCGTGGTGCCCAGATCCACACCGTGACCGAGATGGCCGGCGACGGCCATGAACACGACCACGGTGAGCACGAGCACGACAACGCCGGCGAGGACTCCCCGCTGCCCGTCGCCATCGGCCTCGCTGCCTTGGCCATCGTGGCCGTGCTGCGCCGCCGAGCATAACGCCCAAGACCACCCGCGGACGTGCCCCGTCCATGGCATGGAACGTCGTCGAGGTCGCAGACTGCGACAGCACCCAAGATGAGGTGCGCCGCATGGCCGCCGAAGGCGCCCCCACGGGGACCGTCGTGGTCGCCACGCGCATGGGTGAAGGTCGCGGCACGCACGGCCGCACTTGGCACGCCCCCGAAGGCGGCCTCTACATCTCCCTGCTGCTGCGCGAGGCCTTCGACCCCGGCATGCTGACCATGGCCCTCGGCAACGCCGTCGCCGACGTCTTGGAGGTCGCCGGCGCCGAGCCCCGCATCAAGTGGGTCAATGATGTCCTGGTGGACGACAAGAAGATCGCTGGCATCCTCGTCGAGGCCGAATCCGTCGGCGACACGATCGACCACGTCATCGCTGGCATCGGCATCAATGTCAACGGCAGCACCGTCGCCTGGCCGCACCCCCTCAACGGACAAGCGGTCACGCTCGAAGACGTCCTGGGCGTCGACAGCTGTATGCCCGACCTGCAAGGCTTCCTGTTGGATTCCATCGAGACCTGGCTGCACCGACTTCGCCAAGGGCACCGCGCCAATGTGCTCGACGCCTGGCGGGCCAGGGATGCCCTGCGCGGACGCCGCGTCGGCATCGACCCCGACGGCGACTTCTGCACCAAGATCATCGGCACCGCCGCAGGCGTCGACGACGAGGGTCGGCTGCTGATCGACGTGGACGGCGAAGTGCAGGCGCATCGGACCGGGTCCATCGTGCTGATGGATTGACTCCGCCCTCCTGATTTATCGGCAATCGCCGTCGTGGACTTCACCAAGTTTTTCTAAGGTACTTCGGTCGAGCGACACTGATGGCCGTCGGTATCACGAGCTATGGCGCATACGTACCGCGCTACCGTATCCAGAGCGACGAGATCGCTCGCGTCTGGGGCGATGACGCCAACATCGGCCGCGCCCTGAACGTGATGCAGAAATCCGTCCCCGGCCCCGATGAGGATGTCGCCACCATCAGCGTCGAAGCGGCCCGCCAAGCGATGCGCCGAGCCCCGACGAAAGCCGACCAGATCGGCGCCATCTACGTCGGCTCCGAAAGCCACCCTTACGCTGTCAAGCCCACGGGGACCATCGTCCAGGCCGCCATCGAAGCCGGCCCCTGGCTCACCATGGCCGACTTCGAGTTCGCCTGCAAAGCCGGCACCGCCGCCATCCAGGTCGGCATGGGCCTCGTCAACTCGGGCATGGCCCAGACCGTGCTCGCCATCGGCGCCGACACAAGCCAAGGCGCTCCCCGCAATGCCCTCGAATACAGCGCCTCCGCCGGCGGCGCCGCGTTCTTACTGGGCGGGGACAAGAAGAACTTCCTCGCAGAGATCCACCACACTGTCAGTTTCACCACGGACACGCCGGACTTCTGGCGCCGTGAAGGCCAGAAATACCCGAGCCACGGCGAACGTTTCACTGGCACGCCGGCGTACTTCCGCCACGTCGCCGAAGCCAGCAAGCGCCTCATGGAGGAACGCAACACCAAGCCGTCGGACTACGACCACTGCGTCTTCCACCAGCCCAACGGCAAATTCCCCGTCAACGTCGCCAAGACCCTCGGCTTCAAGGCCGAACAATGGGCCCACGGCCTCCTGGCCCCCACCATCGGCAACACGTACAGTGGCGCCATCATGCTGGGCCTGGCCAACGTCCTTGACCACGCCGAACCCGGCGACCGCATCTTCCTGTGCGGCTACGGCAGCGGCGCAGGCAGTGACGCCTTCGACCTCACCGTGACCAAGCGCATCCGCGAATACGACCGCAGCGCCCCCGAACTGCTCCAGACACAGCTCGACGACACCACCACGATCGACTACGCCACCTACGCCAAGTTCCGTGGCAAACTCGTCATGGGGGGTGCTTCGTGAAGGACGCCTTCGTCATCGGCGCGGCCCACACACGTTTCGGTGAGGCCTGGGACCGCTCTTACCGCGATCTCCTGACGGAGGCCGGCCTCGCCGCCATCAAGGACGCCGGCGTCCAGGGCGAAGACATCGACGAGGTCTTCGTCGGCACCATGAGCACGGGCAAACTGCTCGGGCAAGAGCACGTCGCCCCCCTACTGCTCGACGGCGCAGGACTCGCCGACCTGCACCTGCCCGCGACCCGTGTGGAAGCGGCCGGCGCCAGTGGTGGTGTCGCGTTCCGCCAAGCCGTGCAAGCCATCCGCAGCGGCGTCGCGGACCTGGTCGTTGTCGGCGGCATCGAGAAGATGACCGACGTCAGCGACACAGACCAGGCCGGCATCCAAGCCAGCGGCATCGACCAGGAATGGGAGCACGTCTTCGGCGCCACCGACGTCGCCCTGCACGCGCTCCTGGCCAAGCGCCACATGCACGCCTACGGCACGACCCGCGAACACCTTGCCAGCGTCGCGGTCAAGAACCACCTCCACGCGGTCAACAATCCATTGGCCCAGTTCCAGCGCGCCATCGACGCCGACATGGTGCTGCGCAGCCCCATGGTCTCCGACCCCCTCACCGTCTTCGACTGCGCCCCGTCCGCCGACGGCGCCGCCTGCGTCATCCTGTGCAGCGAAGACATCGTCGACCGCTACAAGAACCGCAGCGTCAAGGTGGCCGGCGCCGGCCAAGGCAGCGATACGCTGGCCCTGCACAGCCGCGCCGACCTGACGACGCAGCGCGCCACCCAAGAGGCGGCCCGCCGGGCCTACGGCCAGGCAAAGATCAGCGTCGCAGACATCGACGTCGCCGAAGTGCACGACGCCTACACCATCAGTGAGATCCTCGCCATCGAAGACCTCGGGCTCGTCAAGAAAGGCGAAGGGGGTCGCGCCACCGCCGAAGGCCGGACCGGCTACGACGGTGACATCGTCGTCAACCCCAGTGGCGGCCTCAAGGCCCGTGGCCACCCGGCGGGCGCCACGGGCATCGCCCAGATCTGCGAGCTGACCTGGCACCTACGCGGCACCGCCGGCGCCCGCCAGGTCGAAGGTGCCCGCATCGGCGTCGCCCACAATGCCGGCGGCACCGGTGCCACCGCCGTCGTCACCGTCCTGGAGGCCATCGAATGACCGTCCCGCGCTTCTGGCGGGAGATCCCCCAGCGCTACAACCTGCTGGCCAGCCAATGCACCGTCTGCGAGGCGGTCCATTTCCCGCCCCGCGAGATCTGCCCCACGTGCCGCCGCGCCAGCGTAGGCAAAATGGAGCCCAAGTCCTTGTCCGGCAAAGGCGAGATCCTGGAATGGACCCTCGTCCACAAGCCAGCTCCTGGGTACGAAGGGCACACACCCTACGTGGTGGCCCTCGTCCAGACCCCGGAAGGCCCCATCCTGACCGGGCAGATCGTCGACGTCGACCCCACGACGCTGCGCAGCGGCGCTAAGTTGCAAGGCGTCTTCCGCCGCATCGGTGAAGACGGTGACAGCGGCGTCATCCACTACGGCACCAAATGGCAGGTCGTCCGCGGCGTCGTCAGCGACGACGCTTAGACCCCTCAGGTGCCGGGGTCGCCATCGCGGCGACGTGCCCCCGTCGCTGAGCACATCCAAGGGTGTTTGGCAGGCCGGACAGCGACAGCGGCCGCGTGGCGTGGGGATGCCAGGGTAGGCGCCTCTGACATGGCCGTCCGACCGTCGGCCATCCGTGCCACGGTGTGGCCGCACGCCAAGTGGTGCCGACCTGCTCCTAGCCCAAGGCGAGTGCACGCACAGCACGATGGCGCGATGCAACCGCATGTTGTTGGGCGCCTGGGCCGGGCTTGCCCGGCCAGTGACGGGACCCAATCCCGTCGCCGCGAAGTGGACCGCCGAAGATGGTCTGGGTGGGGATGAAGGGGCCTGGACACGGCGCGACGCAGCGGAGCGACGGTCGCGTTATGCGCGGAGCGAGCCGCGTTTGCGCGGCCAGCGACCGAGGGTTGAAGCCCTCGGCCCAAGAAGATGGCCGTAAGCCATCCAAGTGGGGAAGAAGGGACTTGAACCCTTGACCTACGGATTATGAGTCCGTCGCCCTACCAACTAGGCCACTTCCCCCTGTTGAGCGGGACGGGCCACGGTGGGCACGCCCACGCGGGCAAAGGCTCCCGGCTTGCCGGAAAGAGAGAGTGGAGCGGGAGGGATTTGAACCCCCGGCCTCGTCCATGCCAAGGACGCGATCTTCCAACTGATCTACCGCCCCGTT
>JBFIDG010000087.1:0-8398 GCA_041581335.1 Thermoplasmatota archaeon | reverse complement strand
GTGGCTGTTGTGGTCGACGCGCAGCTGGACCGGGCCTTCGGGGCGCTCTTGGAAACGGCGGGCCTCGATGGACTTGAAAACGACGCTCTGGACAGGCACGGATGCGGGGACGGCGCCTCCGGGAAAAAGGGATGGGGCCTGGTCTCCGCGTGGCCGCCGCCTCCGAGTGCGGGTATCGGGGGCGGCTTGGGAGCACGGCACCGGCGGTCCCGGGCGTCCCAGGCGGTGTGGGCCGCAACGCTTGCGAGCCCCACACTCCAGGTTCTGGCCGTCCACCCCAGTGTGGCACGCAAGGCTTCGGACCCCCGGTATGCTCCTGGCGGACCGGAGCGTCCGCTCGCGTTGCTCGCCGGGGTGCCGTTATCTGCGCTCCCGGCACCCCCAAATATGGTACGTGCGTAGAGCGGTTCCCGTTGACTAAGACGAAATATGTCGTCGTGACCGGCGGGGTCCTTTCCGGTTTGGGGAAGGGCATCACAACGAGCAGCATCGGACGGCTGCTCAAGGCACGCGGCATCTCTGTGACGGCCATCAAGATCGACCCGTACCTCAACGTCGATGCGGGCACCATGAACCCCTTCGAACACGGCGAGGTCTTCGTCCTCGACGACGGCAGCGAAGCGGACCTGGATCTTGGCAACTACGAGCGGTTCCTTGACATCCACATGGACCGTTACAACAACATCACGACGGGCAAGGTCTACCGCCACGTCATCCAGAAGGAGCGCCGCGGCGACTACCTCGGAAAGACCGTGCAGATCATCCCGCACATCACCAATGAGATCCAGGAATGGATCCAAGCGACGGGCGAGCGCAGCGGCGCCGACGTCTGCCTCGTCGAAGTCGGCGGCACCGTCGGCGACATCGAATCCGCGCCGTTCCTGGAAGCGGTCCGGCAACTGCACCGCGCGGTCGGCGACGACAACATGGTCCTCCTGCACACCAGCCTCGTGCCCACCATGACCACGGTGGGTGAGCAGAAGACCAAGCCCACCCAGCACACGGTGCGCGACCTGAAGGCCGTCGGCCTGCACCCGGACTTCATCGTCTGCCGCTGCGAGCGCCCCCTCGAAGACGAGACCCGTGCCAAGCTGGCGCTGTTCTGCGACGTACCGGAAGCCAACGTCATCAGCGCCCACGACTGCCGCAGCATCTACGAAGTCCCCCTCGTCCTGGAAGAACAGGGCGTCGCAGACAACATCGTCAAGATGCTCGGCCTCAAGGCCGAAAAACCCGACCTCACTGCCTGGAAGCGCCTCGTCGAACGCCTCGTCAACCCCACGCACGATGTCACCATCGCCTTCGTGGGCAAGTACACCAACCTCACCGACTCCTACCTCAGCATCAGCGAGGCCCTGCGCCACGCCGGCGCCGAGATGGATGCCAAGGTCAACATCGACTTCGTCGAAGGCGAAGCCCTCGAAGCCGGCGACGAACAAGCCTGGGCCTCCCTCCGTGACGCCGATGGCGTCCTCGTCGGACCTGGATTTGGGCACCGCGGCACAGAAGGCAAGATCAGCGCCGTCCAATACGCCCGCGAGAACAAGGTGCCCTTCATGGGCATCTGCCTGGGCTTCCAGCTCGCCGTCGTCGAATACGCGCGCAATGTCTGCGGCCTCGAAGGCGCGTACAGCACCGAGATGGACAAAGACACGCCCCACCCGGTCATCTGCATCCTCCCGGAACAGCTGGACATCTCCGACAAGGGCGGCACCATGCGCCTTGGCAGCTTCGACTGCCAACTCAAGCCCGGCACCATCGCGCGCGAGATCTACGGCCAGGACGTCGTCAGTGAGCGCCACCGCCACCGCTTCGAGATGAACCCGGACTACATCGACCGCCTCGAAGCCGGGGGCCTGGTGTTCAGCGGCCGCATGGAGGACAAACCCATCATGGAGATGATGGAGCTGAGCAAGGACGTCCACCCGTACTTCATCGGTGGCCAGTTCCACCCCGAGTTCAACAGCCGGCCCAACGCCCCGGGCCCCATGTTCCTCGGCCTCGTCAAGGCCTCCATGGCGCGCAAGGGCATCGCCATCGAGGCGCAGGTCTCGGCATAGAATCGGCGTCTCCTTCCCCGTCCCTCATATAGGGCAAGCCCCTGGCGCGCCCCGTGAGCACCCTGGAGGAGTACAAGGCCCTGCTACAGAAGGCCCGCTCGGCACTGCCCGAGGACCTTAGCAGCGGCGAACGGTGGGCCCTGCCCCCGGCCGAGATCATCAAGGAAGGCCGCTTCACGCTGCTGCGCAATTTCCGCGACCTATTGGCCGCCGTGCGCCGCGACGAAGACCACCTTGCCAAGTTCCTCCTGTCCCAGCTCGCCACCGCCGGCCAGATCGATGGCGACCGTCTCGTCTTCACGGGCCGTGTCACCGAACCCCAGGTCATGGCCCGCCTCGACGACTACGTCGCCACGTACGTCCAGTGCAGCGAATGCGGCAGCCCTGACACCAAGCTCACCAAGAACGAGCGCGTGCAGCTCCTGCAGTGCGAGGCCTGCGGTGCCCACCACCCCGTGAAGGCCCGCAAGGGTGTCCGCAAGGCCGCCGCGGGTGCCGGTGTCCGCGACGGCGCCGTCGTGACCATCACGATCAGCAAGGTCGGCAACAAGGGGCAAGGCATGGCCGAGATGGACGGCTACACGATCGTCGTGCCCCAGCAGAAGGTCGGCAACGAGATCACGGTCCGCATCATCCGCATCAGCGGGAACATGGCCGTCGGCGAAGTCGTCGAGTGACGATGCGCGCCGGGCATCGCCTGGCACATGACGCGGCCACCTTGGCCGCTGCTTTGGCACATCAGCGCACGCCAGGGCTGGCGCGGCTGCTGGCGTTCGTCATCGTCGCCTACGCCGTGAGCCCCATCGACTTGATCCCGGACTTCATCCCGTGGCTGGGCCAATTGGACGACCTGTTGATCATCGGGCTGGGGGTCGCCGTCATGCGGCGCATCATCCCCGCCGACGTCTGGGCCGAGTGCAGCACATCCGCCGCCAACACGTCGCGGCGCCTCAAGGTCGCCGGGGCGGTGTTGGTGCTCGCGCTGTGGGCGCTGCTGGTTTGGCTCGTGATCGCCTGGCTCCGCTGACCTAGACGGTGCCGATGAGGCTGCGCAAGTACACGAGCTCCTTCTTCCAGACCTCTGGCCCGCCTTCGGTCTCCAGGTAGCCGGCGACGTCGTCGAAGCGGCGGTCATTGACGAGGCGATGGAAGAACGGCTCCCCAAGGTGGCCTTCGCCGATGTTGTCGTGACGATCCACCCGGGCCCCGAGTGGCTGCTTGGAGTCATTGACATGGAACGCCACGAGGCGCTTCAGGCCGACCTGATCATCGAACTCCTCCCAGACCTCGTCGTAGTGCTCCAACCAGTCATAGCCGCAGGCCCAGCTGTGCTGCGTGTCCACGCAGACACCCTGGCGCTGCTTGTCGTCCAAGGCGTCGGCCAGGTAGCCGACCTCTTCCCAAGTGGTGCCGACGTTGCTTCCTTGGCCGGCGGCGTTCTCGATGACGAGTTTGACGTTGCCCGGGACCTCGTCGGCGGTCTTGTTCAGGCACTCCGCGATGCGGTCCAATGCAGCGAACCGCGTGGCACGGTCGTCGCGCATCTTCTTGCTCGGATGCACGTGGCTGCCGGGGTGGAAGTTCAGGAAATCGACTCCGAGTGTCTCGCAGCGCTCCAGTTCGAGTTTGAACGCGTTGCGGGCATTCTCGCGCTTCTCATCGTCGGGGTTGCCCATGTTGATGATGTACGAATCATGGACCATGATCTTGCGGAGCCCCGCGTCGGCCACGGCCGCCTTGAACAACGCGGCGTCCTCGTCCGTGATGGGTTTGGCCGCGAACTGGCGCTGGTTCTTGCAGAAGATCTGCATGCACTCGCCGCCGACGTACTTCGCTTCCGCCGGCGCATTGTGCAGGCCGCCGGCGATGCTGTTGTGGGCTCCAAGAAGCACAGGCCTGCGACAGCCGCGTCGCTACTTGCCCGTTGTCCCTACTCGGTGCCTGATTCCGCCTTCTTCTTGGCGTCGTAGACCGGGTTCGGGCAGTACTTGTCCACGTATTCCTGGCCTGACAACTTGGCGATGGCCTGCATGACCTCGTCCGTGACTTTGCGGCAGACGTCCCGGTCCTCGTGCATGCCGAAATACTGCGAGAAATCGAGGGGTTCGCCGACCACGGCCTGGGTCTTGACGCCCTTCTTGATGCCCTTGTGGCCTTTCGGTTTGGCCTCGAAGGTGCCGATCATGGCCACGGGGATGATGGGGACGCCCACGTCGAGGGCGATGCGTGCGATCCCGGTGCGGCCCTTGTAGAGGCGTCCGTCGATGGAACGGGTGCCCTCGGGGTAGATGCAGAACAGGTTGCCGTCCCGCAGGATCTCCTTGGCCTTGTCCAGGGCGGCGGTATCGCCTGCGCCGCGGTCCAGCTCCAGGACGCCCCAGTTGCGCATGAAGAACGCCTTGATGGGCTTCTCGAAGTGTTCCTTTTTCGAGATGTTGTAGATGACGCGCTTCGTCACCGTCGGCAAGACGAGGTGGTCCAAGGCGGACAAGTGGTTGCTTGCGATGATGGCTGCGCCCTGCTTCGGGACGTGCTCCTTGCCCGTCGTCGTCGTCCGCAACCGTACTTTCAGCAGCGGGACAGCCCATGGGGCCATCACTCGCCATAGCCAAGCCACGTCCGTTCCAACCGGTGCCGCGTTAAAGAGAAGTCTGTTGGACCCGCCCGTGCTCCCGTGCGGTGCACCCCATGGTCGCGCTCCGGCCCGCTTAAGTAGGACACTCGAGTCGGCGGAAATTGCCTCCAGCCGAGGTAGTCTAGTCCGGTAAGGCGCGAGCCTGGAAAGCTCGTGGGAGCAATCCCGCGGGAGTTCGAATCTCCCCCTCGGCGTCCCTCTTCCCTTTGGGCATCGGCCCGCCGATGACGAGAACGAAAGCGAAGCCCGCTGCGCGGCCTCCGCTCCGAATCTCCCCCTCGGCGCTCAATTCGCTGCGCTCATTGCAGCACCGTGGGTCCGGCCGCTTCGCGGCCTGCCCGAGAGCCTTGCTCTCGGGCCCCCTCGGCGTCCCTCTTCCCTTTGATGTCTCAGTGCTGCGCCTCGACCTGTTGCAGCCCACAGCGGTCACACACCAGGGCTCCCGCGGTCCAGGGCTGTTGATGCCGACAACGGGGACACCGGACGAGCCGCTGTGCCCGCACGAGGTGTTCCTTGGTGGCCGGGCGGGCCCGTTGCGGTCGCGGGTTCACCGGCGCCATCCGGGCCAGGGCTTGTTGGGTCGCTTTTGCCTCGTCGTGCGTGGCGGCGATCTGTTGGTTCGTCGCCAAGGCGAAGAAACGCACGATGGACATGGCGATCAGGCCCAGGAAGGCGAGAAGCATGCCCCCGACGAAGACGGCGGATTCGGCGAGGAGCAGGCCGCCAAGGGCCATGATGAGGCCGAGGATGAATGCCAGGACGCTCAGGACCGTGATGGACCGGGTGCGGTGGACCGGGCCCGCGTGCTCTTCCTGGTCGGCTTCGACCTCGGCCGACTTGCGCCGGCTCATGACCTGCGGTCTCTTGGCCATGGGCTAAAGCATCGCACATGCAGCACCCCGCCTTTTTGTCCTACTTGGCCATCAAACGGCGGCCCGGGCCTTCTGGCGGGCGGCCCACCAAGAGGTAGCGGCGACGCCGGAGTAGATGACGTTGATGATGAGCAGCGTGACCAGGAAACCCTGCCAGGCCGGCGTGGCGACGTCAGCCCCGATGGCGTAGATGTCCACTAGGAAGTGGAGCGTGATGACGCTCCAAATACCGAAACGATACGCCGCGAAGCCAGAGACCAGTCCAAAGAGCGTGGCCTGCAAGACATGGGCATAGTTGCCGAACCCGGCGTGGGCGAGGCCGAAGATGATGCCCTGCAGGGCGATGGCTGCGGCCCACGCCACCTTGGCACGGTCTCCGCCCCGACGGGCGCCGAACAGCACAGCGGCGCTGACCATCAATACGCCGCGATACAGCGTCTCTTCACCCACGGAGGCGGCGAGGCTGATCATGATGACGTGCCATGGCGTGGCGAGGCTCCAGATACTGGATTCGTCATTGTTGACGAGCGCTGTACCCCGCGTCGCAAGGTCAACGAGGATCGCGCCCACGAGGAGCACCGGGAACCAGCCGAACCCCAGGCGCAGGGATGCGGCTTCGCTGCGACGACCCATGGGAAATCCAGTGTCCTGCAAACGTCGGGCGATGGCGCGCAGCGTGTCCCGGGGCTGCCATCCGGCCCACAGCAGGAATCCGGCACCGGCGTAGCCGAGGTCGATGAGGATGGCGCGCATGTACGCGGTGCTCAGCTGGTAGGGCGTGATGGCCACGATCTCTTTGCCGCCGGCCAAGAGAGGGGCCAGGTTGTTGAGAATGCTCCAGAGCGTGAATGCCAACGGCGTGAACATCAGTGCCATGCCGAGGCCCTTACGCCAAGGCGCCCGGGTCGTAAAGGCGTAGATCGCCGCGCCCAGGCATGCGACACCCCAGGCCGCCAGGAATCGCCGGGCGCCGCGGAGCGGGAGTGTGAAGGCGGCGTCGGCCCCGTAGTCCGGGATGAGTATGAGGGCCAACGCTGGGACGATGAGCAGTACGGCTCCGATCCAGGGGGTCTTCACTTTCGCTTCCAGACACGTGGGTACGTGCCTGGGCGCATGACAACCCTTTCCATCGCTGCTGCGATGCCTTTCTCGGCCTTGACGATGTTCGAGCTCGTCATCTCCGCCTTGCCGAGGCCGACGAGTTCGCCCTTCAGGGTCTCGACGGAGACGAGTTCTCCGGCTTCGATGCCGGCATCGAGCTGCGTGACGCCCACGACGGCCAACGGCGCCCCGTGGCAGAGCGCATCGACGGCGGAGTCGCGGATGATGACCTTGTTGAGGTGCTTGGTGACGTCCTCGATCGGCCGCACGACCTTGCGCATCCAGGAATCGTCGCCCTGCTCCATGAAGATCCGGGCATCCAGCGCGTCGTGCATGTTGACGAGGTCTTCCTCGCCGAACAGGCCGGTGCGGGTGCGGCGGAGTTCCTGCATGTGGCCGCGCGTGCCCATGGAGCGGGCCATGTCGACGCACAGGTTCCGGATGTATGTCCCGGCCTGGCAGCCGACGCGGAACAGGACGTCCTTGCCGTCCTGCTCCAGGATATCGAGGTAGTAGACTCGGCGGATGCGGGGTCTGCGGGCCACCGCCGAACGGACCGGAGGGGTCTGCTCGATCTTGCCGGTGAACTTCTTGGCCAGGGCCTGGACCTGGTCCCAGTCGCGTTCCTCGTGCAAGCGCATGGCGGCGACGTATTCCTTCCCACTGGTGAGCAGGCTCTGCACGACCTTCGTGCCATCATTGATGGTGGTCGGCAGGATGCCCGTGACCTTGGGGTCGAGGGTGCCACCGTGGCCCGTGACCTTGACCTGCAAGGCATCGCGGAGCCAGGCGGCGACCTGGTGGCTGGTGGGGCCTGAAGGCTTGTCAAGGACGACGACGCCCGCTTGCATCAGCTCGGCGACGTCGCGGTCGGCGGGCTTCTTGCCGTAGTGCGGGTCGGTCGTGCTTTGCATTCGCACTAGCCGCTTGCGGGGGCGTTCTGCAGGCAGTTGGCCGGAGCGCACAGGCGGCCGACCCATTGCGCCGCTTAAACGGTACGGAGAGCGGCGACCACGTCGTCGCGCAGTTCTTCGGGCGTCAGGTCAGTGGAATCGAGGACCAGGTCGTAGGGTGTGAGGTCAGCCAGGTCGATGCCGTAGTAGCGCCGGTACCGGTCCGCCTCGCTGCTTTCCCGGGCCAACGTGGCCACGCGCTGGGTCTCCGCGTCGCTGCCGTCGCGCTCAGTGATGCGGCGGATGCGCTCGTCGTCGTCGCAGACGATCCAGACCTTGAATGCCGGGATGCTTGCGCGCTGGGCCAGATGGCCACTGAGGCGACCTTCCAGGATGAGGCCCCCTTGCCGGAGGAGTTTGATCTGCGTGTCGTCCAGCACCTGGTCGACGGCGGGGTCTTCCTGGCACAGCGCCCCGAATTGGGCCAAGCTCAGGCCTCGGGCCTTCGCCTCGTCCCGGAAGAGCTGGCCGGCGTACGTGTAGGGTAGATCTAGTGCGGGCGCAAGGAGCTTGCACAGTGTGCTGGTGCCCGTGCCGGGCAGGCCGCCGACGGTGACGGTCCTAGTCTTCATGGACGTCGGGGTGCTGGGGTTGCCAGCGGCGGCGCCACGACAGGAACTTCATCGACTTCTGGACGAACGCACCCAGCGGGATGCTGAGCGTCATGTACAACAGGATCCAGTGCGGGAAGACGCTCCCCTTGTTGGGTCCGAAGATGCCGCCCGTGGTGAACATGTCCACCGAGGGGTTCCAGGGGGCGCTGAAGAACGTGAACTC
>JBFIDG010000086.1:0-8440 GCA_041581335.1 Thermoplasmatota archaeon | reverse complement strand
GTCTCCTCCCTTTTTGTTCGTTGAGTAGGACCGCTTCGCTCGGAGTCTCCTCCCTTTTTGTTCGTTGAGTAGGACCGCTTCGCTCGGAGTCTCCTCCCTCTTTGTTCGGTGAGTATGACCGCTTCGCTCGGAGCGTTCCCACTTTCGCGCTCTCCTGGAGCTGCTTGGTCCGTTCTCTTCGAGCGGCCAGCTTCAGTGATGATGGCCCGGCATGTGTGGGTGTTGGATCCAATCCAGGCTGGCCTGGATGGTCTCGCGGCGACGGGTCGCTACGAGAGCTGCCAGCGTCAGCAGGGCTGCGTTGACCCACAGCATGCTCCATTCGCCGGCGCGCACGTGCGTGGCGGCGGCTCCGACCATGTCGCCGATCAGAAGGATGGCGGCGAGGCCACTCGTCGGACGCCAGAGCAGCAGGATGGCCGCAGCGAGTTCTCCGGCACCGACCACGTAGAGGAACCAAGAAGGGTAGCCCCAAGCTGCGAAGTTCGCAGGGTTAGGATCCATGGCCAGCAGTTTGGTGATGCCGGCAGCAGCAAAGACCACCGCAAGGAGCCCGATGAGGGTCCAGGTGAGCCATTCACGTCGTTCTTTCATGGTGGACACAGGGGTGTCGCATGACGTCAAGGTGCGGCCCGGGCCGCTGGTGCGTCCGCCGCCTTGCCCTCGGGGCCGCAAGCTACGTCCGGTCATGCCTAAATGCCAAGCCGCGGCCGAGGGGCCGTCGTCACGGGCCAGCCTGTGCCTGCGCTGGGGCGCCCGGCCAGGCGTTTGGAACTCGGAGTCGGATGCACACGATTTTTGTCTGGGCACGCAAGTGGCGGGTCCGTGCACTACGTCATCTCGCCCACTGGCTTGGTGCACGCAAGCGACTGTCCCCGCGTCGACGGCATCCGATTCACACGTGTCCACGCGCTGCGCATGGGCAAGCGCTTTGCCCGTTGCTGCGCCGCCGACCGGGTGACTCCGGATCTCAAGACCTCGCGACGCCTGTTCTGACCTCGCCCGCGGGGTGCTTCGCGGTATCTTACGGGCAGGGCCTAAACGGACGCCCAGCCATGACAGCACGTGCAACGTCACGCTGCCCTTCAGGACCTGAGCCGGGACCACTTCGTCGCGCTCAACCATTGCATCGATGCCAAGCGCATCCTGGAGCACCATGCCTCGGCCAAGCCGCTGGACACGGTCTGGCAGGACTTCGTGACGTGGGCTGCGGGTCCGCTGATGGACCACTTCGCCGAGGAGGACGAGCTGTTGTTGCCACTCATCGACGGTGCGGATCTGGAGGAGCTGGCGCAACGCCTGCAAGCCGACCATGCCCGGCTGAGGCATGCCTTGGATGCGATGCGGACCGCCGCTCCTGACCTCCAGTCCCTGTGCAATGTAGCAGAAGATCTACGCCTGCATATCCGGTGGGAGGAAGAACAGCTGTTCGAGGCACTGCAGGCGGTCCTGGTGCCCGCACAATGGGATGCTCTCCAGGAAGCCTCCGACCGGTTCCGTGCGGAGGCGGGGCTGCCGGTCGGTCGGGCGTAGATACACTCCCCTCTCCAGATACGCCTTGAATCCTAGGGCCAGATAGGGGGATGTGCCCCACGAACGCCGCTGGCGCGACCCGGAGCCCTACCAAGCCTACCGTGCCCCCCTGCAGGCCAAGTGGCGCCCCGCCATCATGGACCGCGACGGCAGCCGTTGCCGCAACTGCAAGGCCCGCCCGACCAAACGCACCCCCGATGTCCAACTGGACATGGCGCACATCACCGACGCCGTCGCCTTCGTCCGCGCAGCAGGCGACCACACCGCCGTGACGTTCTCATACCGCTGGGACAACCTGTACATGCTTTGCCACGACTGCCACGCCGCCAGCCACCGTTTCAAGCTGGACGAGGCCATGCAGGAACGGCGCTGGCAGGTCCAACAACTGGAGGCCAACCTGCGCAGGCTGCGTGGCTGGTCCTCTCCCTACGCGGTGCTGCCTCCGCACATGCTCCCGGAGCGCCTGCGTCCGGCACGGTCCTTCCATGACGTCATGCGGCTCTCGCCGCTCGTCCCCTTTCCCACGTTCAGCAAGTACGCCGCCGACGGCGGCGTGGTCTTCGCCGACACCGGGGGCACCATGTGGTGCGAAGGGGCGCCGGGCCAGGCCGGCGCCGAATGGGCCACCCAGACCACCCTGTAGCATATCCGGTCCTTTATGATGGTCGGGCCACTGTGTGGCCCCGTTGTTGGTGACGCGGCGCTTCACGGCGCTCAATGGCACGGCCGTCTTGATCGGGGCGCTTGCCGGCCTCGCGGCCGTCGCGTTCCGCTACTTCATCAACGCCATCGAGAACCTCGCGTTCCGTGGCAGCTTCACCGCGACCGCCGAAGAGACCGGATACATCATCAGCCCCTGGGGGGCACTGGTGTTCTTGGTCCCCACCGCCGGTGGTGCGCTGGTGGGCCTCGTGCGTGCCACGTTCCCGGAGATCCGACGCCAAGGCATCGCGGAGGTCATGGCCGCCGTGCAGGCCCGCGGTGGCATCATCAAAGGCCGCACCGCATGGGGCCATGCCGTGCTGTCCGCCGTCACCGTCGGTACCGGTGGTTCGACCGGTCGTGAAGGCCCGATCGGCTACATCGGCGCGGCCCTCGGCAGCAGCCTGGGTCGGCGGCTGGGTTTCCGGCCCCGCGACATCAAGGTCCTCCTCGGCGCAGGTACCGCCGCCGGTATCGCCGCCACGTTCAACGCGCCGCTGGGCGGCGTGCTGTTCGCCATGGAACTGATCCTGCCCGAGTTCAGTACCCATGCCTTCATCCCCGTCGTCATCGCCACGGTCATCGGCGTCACCGTCGGCCACTATTTCCTCGGCGACATGCCTGCCTTCTTCATTCCCCAGGACTTCTACCTCGTCTCTGGTTGGGAACTGCTGAACTACCTCGTGCTCGGCGTACTGTGCGGCCTGGGTGGCGTGTTCTTCATCAGGGTCATGGGGTGGGCCAACGAAAAAGGCGAAGCACTGCGCATGCCGGAGTGGGCAAAGCCGGCACTGGGCGGTCTGCTCGTCGGTCTGATGGGCCTGATGATCTTCAGCATCGGCGAACGCAGCGCTCTGCTGGGCAATGTCGGCCACTATCACGTCTTCGGTACAGGCTACGGCACGGTCAGCGCCATCCTGCAAGGCGACCCATCGGTGCTCGTGGCGGCCTTGCTCATCCTGCTCATCCTGGCCAAGCCGCTGGCCAGCAGCATCACCATCGGCAGCGGAGGTGGCGGTGGTGTGTTCAGCTCCAGCCTCATGCAAGGGGCGCTCTACGGCGCGCTGTTCGGGGTCGCCGTCAACGCGTTCTGGCCGACCCTCACCGCCCCACCCGCCGCCTACGCCTTGGTGGGCATGGGGGCGTTCTACGCGGCCACCGGCCGCGCCACCCTTACGACCATCGTTCTGCTCATGGAACTGACCGGGAGCCGCACCATCATCCTGCCCCTGATGTTCGCCGCCGTCACCGCCGACGCCGTGTCCGTGGGTCTCAGCAAGGATAGCATCTACACGGTCCGGCTCACGAAACGCGGCATCCTGTACGAACATGACCGGATGCAATCCCCTCTTGATTCCGTCAGCGTCGAGGACGTCATGAGCCGCGAGGTGGACACGCTCATCGGCACCATGACCGCAGGTGAGGCGTTCAACCAGATGCTCGACCAAGGGCATACAGGGTTCCCTGTGGTCGACGAAGAAGGGCTCGTCCTTGGCGTCGTGACACGCCGCGACCTGTCCCGCCACCTGCACGAAGGACGCGGCGAGGAGACGCTGGCAGACCTGGTCAGCGGGCTCCTCATCACCGCCTTCCCGCACGATCGGCTCTACACGGCCCGCGACCGCATCTTCACCGAGGACATCGGCCGCTTGATCGTCGTCGACCCCGCTGATCGCCGCAAGATCCTCGGCATCATCACGCGCAGCGACATCCTGCGAGCCGAGGCCGAACGGGACGTCGAGCACACTGACGCCTGGAGCGGCGAGCCCGCTCCCAGACGCTGAACCAGGCGTCGTCGCGGCCTGGGGCCCGTTCCCTCCTGGGCCCGTGCCCTCCGCGAACGCATCATGAACCATGCCGACAGAGGTCCAGACATGCGTCCATCTGCCCTCGACCGGCTTTCGGCCGAGAACATGGGCATCCTGCGGATCGCCGACGAGATCGCCTCTCGGCTCGGGCGGCCGGCCACGTCCAGAGACCTGGAGCACCTGGCCTTCCGCATCATCGACGCCAATGAGCAGATCATCCGGCCCCACGTAGGGCTGGAAGGTGACATCCTGTTGCGCGTCCTGGCCGATCACCTGGGCGGCATGCACAATGACCTCATCGCCCGCGCCCTTCGTGAGGCCGGCGCCATCGAGAACCAGATGGTGGCGCTTCGCGAAGCGGTGGAACTCGTGCGGCCCCTGCGCGAGGTGCTGGAGGACACCGAGTTCGTGCTGCGTGACTACGTGGACTACGAGGAATCTACGCTGCTCCCGTATGCCCGGCGCCACCTGGGTGAACTGATCGACGAAGTCGAACGGCGACATGATGCCGCCACGCCGGGCATGCTACTGGATTAGTCGTTGGAGAACAGGCGCTGGACATTGGCCTGAGCCCGCATCTGCCTGGCCACGATGCCGCGCAAGGGCGCCGCGTCACGCAGGCCGACCAGGTGGATCGTGGCACCCCGAGCACCGTACGCGATGACGTCCAGGCGCTCGACACCCAAGACCCGGTCCAGGATGGTGCGGCGATGCTGCAGTGCCGTAACCTTCTCCCACTTGACGCGCTTCTCGGTCTTGCTCAGAAGCTGCACCCGCTCACGGATGCCTTCGTCGTCGAAGACGTAGCGCGTGAACGCCAACTGCACCGCGGGCGCCACACTCAGGAGCAGCGGGAGCGCGATGCTGAAGGTCAGGTCCAGGCCCCCCAGGAACCCGGCCTCCACCTCTCGGTCGCCTCCTATGACGAGGCCGAAGATGACCGGGACGAAGAACACGCTCACGCCGAGCAAGGCGGCCAGGAAACGCTCCACTGCGGCGCGCAGCGAGGGGCGCACCACGAGGCTGCCGTCACGGACCACGCCCTCGGGCTGTCCCATGAACTCCGACAGCAGATCGGTCATCGGCTCTCCGAGCTGCGCCGGGCCGCGTCAATGATCTCTTTGACGTTCTCTGGGCCATGGACGCCTTGGAATACGACGGGGGCGGCATTGCTGCCGGCTGTGTTGATCGTGATGCTGCCGAAGTCAAGGACCCGTCCCAGGAGACCCTGGTAGACCGTCACGTCCGTGACCTTCTCGTAGGTCGTCTCGACGCGCCGGCGGGTCAGCCAGCCGCTGGTGACCACGACGCCCCTCGAGCCGACATGGAACTTCGTGAACTTGTACCGGATGAGGATGCCTCCGGCCATGAGCAGACCGAAGCCCGTCAGCATCGCCCCGACGAGCGCCAGTTGTGGCATCGCGGCGGCCGCGACGAACGCGATCAAGCCACCCAGCACCATGAAGCCCGCGGAGAGCAGGCTGCCCAGGAGGGAAACGCCGCTGATGCTGCCATCCCACAGCTTCGCCTCGGCGACCGTCGGCGCTGCGTCGGCCTGTTGAGCCCGGCTGGTCTTCCGCTGCTCTCCGACCAAGGTCCGGATGAACGAGGCGCGGGCATCCTCGACCTGCTGCTTGAAGCCGAACGGGTCGCGCACTCCTTCCAGTTGGATGCCGGTGCCGGCGGTCTCCAAGCGGACGGTGCCGAAGTCGCCGATGCGGCCGAACAGGCTCTGCTTGACGTGCATGTCCGTCAGCTTGTCATAGGTGGTCTGCGACCCGAAGAAACGGATACGGCCGTGGGCTTTGTAGACGCGTTCGTCCGTGATGACATAGACGCTGGTCTGGACCCGCCACACCCGCGCGATCAGGAAGCCGATGTAGAGCACGGCGACGACGCTCATGACCGGCACCGCGACGGGCATGAACAGCTTCGGGTAGAAGCCGATGGAGAGGACCAGCACCGCCGTGATGGGCATGGCGGCGGCGAATGTCGCGGCCAAGACCTCATCAAGGACGGACAGGCCGTGCCGGCCCGTCTGGATGATCGGCGTCTCGTCAGGTTGCAAGTAATCGACAGGCGCTGGCCGGACCACGATGGTGGACCGTGGGCAAGCCTTTGAAACGTGTCGCATGGGTGCCCCGGTCATGACGCAGACGACGATGCACGACCACGCCGCCCTTCTGGCGCAACTCGGCATGGATCCCAGCCGCCCCATCGCCGGCACTTACGACGGCGCCTCCTGGGTCGGCGGCGGCCCCGTGCGCGAGGTCTACACTCCTGTCGACGACAGCCGCCTGGGTACCATCGAGGAATCCACGCCCGAGCAATTGGATGCGGCCGTCGCCAACGTCCAACGCGCGTTCCAGGAGTGGCGCATGGTCCCGGCCCCCAAGCGCGGCGAGGTCGTCCGGCTCTGGGGCCAACGCCTCCGCGAACTGAAAGACCCCCTTGGGCGCCTCGTCAGCCTCGAGATGGGCAAGAGCCTCCAAGAGGGCCTAGGAGAGGTCCAAGAGATCATCGACATCTGCGATTTCGCCGTCGGCCAGAGCCGCCAGCTCTACGGCAACGCCATGCACAGTGAGCGCCCGCTGCACCGCATGTACGAACAATGGCACCCGCTCGGCGTCTGCGGTGTCGTCACCGCCTTCAACTTCCCTATGGCCGTGTTCGGCTGGAACGCCGCCCTGGCGCTGATCTGCGGCGACACCATCGTCTGGAAGCCCAGCGAGAAGACCCCCCTCACGGCGGTCGCGCTCATCAAGACCCTCGTGGATGTCTGCGAAGAAGCCGGTCAACCCGGCCTCGCCGCGCTCGTCCACGGCACCGCCGACCCCATCGGCGAGAACCTCATCGCCGACAAGCGCATCCCACTCATCAGCGCCACCGGCAGTTGCCGCATGGGCTACCGTGTCGGCGAGGTCGTCGCCAAGCGCATGGGCCGCACGATCCTGGAACTAGGCGGCAACAACGGCATCATCGTCACCCCCAGCGCCGACATGGCCATCGCCATGACTGGCGTGCTGTTCGGCGCCGTCGGCACCGCCGGCCAACGCTGCACCAGCACCCGCCGCGTCTTCCTCCACAAGGACATCGCCGCGGACTTCCGCAAGAGCCTCGTCGGCGCCTACAAGCAACTCAACATCGGCGACCCGCTCGACGCCAAGAACCACATGGGTCCCCTCATCGACGAAGGCGCCGTCGCCATGTTCCTCGACGCCGTCAAAGCCGCCCAGGGCCAAGGCGCCAAGCTGCTGACCGGTGGCAAGGCACGCCCCGATCTGGGCAAGTGCTACGTCGAACCCACGGTCTTCGAATGCCCCAGCTTCCCGGACTTCCCGCTCGCCCAAGACGAGACCTTCGCGCCGGTGCTGTACCTGTTCGAGTACGAAGACTTCGACCAGGTCCTCGAATGGCACAACGGCGTCCGCCAGGGCCTTAGCAGCGCCGTCTTCACCAACGACATGCGTGAGATGGAACAGTTCCTGAGCCACGCAGGCAGCGACTGCGGCATCGCCAACATCAACATCGGCACCAGTGGCGCCGAGATCGGTGGCGCCTTTGGCGGCGAGAAGGAGACTGGTGGCGGACGGGAATCGGGAAGCGACTCCTGGAAGCAGTACATGCGCCGTCAGACGAACACCATCAACTGGGGTCGCGACCTACCCCTGGCGCAGGGCATCGAATTCGCGTTGTAGGCGCGCAAATCAAAAATAGCGCGTATCATCAATGATGATACGTGCACATCTCCAGCAAGATCCTCCGTTGGGGCAACAGCTATGCCATCCGGCTTCGAAAGGAGGACGCTGAGCGCGCGGGCTTGCGCCCCGGCATGGAGATCGACGTGACCATCACGCCGCCCAACGAGCCCTACGACGTCTCGGACGTCCCGACGTTCGTGCCAGTCCGCCGCCGCGGTGACGACGATGACGACGCGGCCAGCGGGGCCGCCATGCACTTTGAGGAGAAGATGCGTGACTGAGGGGGGCTGGCCAAGGGTCGCCGACACATCGTTTCTTTACGCTATCTACGACCGCACGGACGAACATCACGCGGAGGCACTTGCGGCACTGGCTCGCCGCGGCCCCATCGTCCTACCAGGTGAAGTCGCCACCGAGTTCATCGGCCTCGCGGCGGCGCGACTCGGACGCGCTGCATCCAAGCAGGCGTTCGCCGACCTCGTGCAGCGGCCCAACGTCGAGATGGTCCACGAGACCGACGCCAGGGCAGCGGTGGCGTTGATCGGCGAGGCGGGCTCGTTCGTCGACGCCGTCGTGCTGTGGCATTGCCGCCGCCTCGGCATCCCGGCCGAGACGTTCGACGGCCGGCTAGCCGCACTGGCAAAGCCGTCATGAACCCGGACGGGTCCCAAGGGCTGTGATCCGCGTCGCCTGGTC
>JBFIDG010000085.1:0-8478 GCA_041581335.1 Thermoplasmatota archaeon | reverse complement strand
GCTGAAAACCTCGGTCCGCACCCGTTCCAGAGCCCTGGACGATGCAGCCGATTCATTTACGATGGTATTAGCCATAAGAGTTTACCTCTGATACATCTCCTCGATCAGCTCTCCATACTGCTCATACATAAAACTGCGCCTTACCTTCATGGTCGGCGTCAATTCATCATCCTCATCGCTCAGTTTGGCGTTGTCACCTGCGAAGGTGTCAGAGACCCGCTCGCCGTCGAGGTACAGTTCCACGGCCCAGCCCTCGTGCGCGGTCTCATCGGTGTGTGTGCGCAGCGCCCAGATGAAGTGGACCTCCACGACCGGTTGGCCCTCCACGGCGGTGGGCGAGACGATGACGCGTTGGGAACCGGCGTTGAACGGTTGCTCCGGGTCCTGGGCACCGCTGCCGGCGGCCGGATCCACCGCGAGCGGATCGTTGACGGTGACGCCGAGCAGCACGCGGTCGCAGGCGTCGCCGCCTTGGCCGACGCGCAGTTCGAGGATGTCCATGCCGCCGTTGAGGTTCTCCGGCAACTCGTAGACGTCTTTCGCGTCGTCTGAGGCCCATACCACGAGTTCGGGGCATTTGGCGGCGGCAGCATGCGGCGCAAGAAGCGCCACAAGCAGCATTGCGATCAGAGGGATATGCAAGCGCATGCCCGTAACGGGACTTGTGACCTACTTAACCAGTCTAGTCACAACGCTGGAAAGTCGAGACCTAACGGCGGCGGGCGATGACGATGAGTGCAAGCAACAACAGCGGGAGCGCGAAGCCGGGGCTCTCCTTGCCGGCATCGTCCCCGAGCACGGGCTCCGCCGTCTCGTTGCCGGCAGCGGGCTCACCGCCCGTCGGGCCGCCTGGTTGACCCGGGGTCTCGCCGGTCACATTGCCTTCCGTGACGGGCTTCTCGGGGGCGTGGTCGATGCCGTAGCTACCCACGAAGTCCGTCAGCGTGTAGATGAACGCGTAGGCACACGGTGCCGGAGCGGCACTCTCATCGGCGCAGGCGAACGCAGCCTCCATGCTGGCATCCAGGCCGTCCGTGCCGTTCCAGGCGAACACTTGGGCGCCGTTGGCCGTGACGTTGATCGTCATGTTGCCCGCGAGGACCTCCCCGACGAAGCGGAACGCCGCGTCGCCGGTCCAGTTGTACTGGAAGACACCCGTCGTGGGGTCCGTGGTCTCACTGGAGAAGGGGAACGCGGTGATGTTGCTGTAGACGATGCTCGGTGCCTCTGGGATGGGCGGGCTGACCATGTAGTCGCGACCGAAGCCGGCATTGGGGGCCCGGTCAAGGACGTGGGTGTTCACACCGGCCGCGTCGCCGCCGGCATTGGGGCCGCGCTGGACCAGTTCGTACTTGGCCCAGATGTCGGCCAGCGTGCCGCCGCGAGCCGCGGCACCGCCGATGAGGTCCAGCGGCAGCAGGCACCGGAACGTCTTGCCATCCCAGTCGCCGACCTCGAGGGTCTGCTCAGCTGCGGTGTCTTGGCTGCCCCCTTGCGTGGCAGCGATGCCGAACCGGCACAGGAACCGGGATTCGCCCGTCTGGGTGGTGGTGCCGACGTTCGGCTCTCCGAAGACGTAGAGCTCAGTGCCTGCGGGGGCGCCGTCATACATGGGCTTGAAGCCGATGCGGACCCGCTCATGCAGCGCGTACAGACTGGACAGGTCCGGCCCATCGGATGCGATCTCGAACGCGAAGATGAGGGATTCCAGGCCCGCTCCGTTCAGGACGAGCTCATCCTCGATCCAGACCTTCAGGATGTCCTTGCCCGCTGGGCCGCCGTCGCCGGCAGGGTCCGTGACCTCAGGGTCGCTCACGGAGCCGGCCTGGGCCAGCGGAACAAGCAGTAGTATCGCAAGAATGGCCACGGCGAAGACGCGCATGATGGCCGCAGTTCCGCCGGGGTACTTGAGACTTCACGACGTGCGATGATGCGGGCACGGGAAGGCGAGGGGCTCAGCGGCGGCGGGCGATGACGATGAGTGCGATCACCAGCAGCGGGAGCGCGAAGCCGGGACTCTCCTTGCCATCCGCGGCGCTATCTACGCCTTCGTCCGTGCCGTTGCCGGCCGGGCCACCCGGCGCACCTTCGGTCGCGTTGGTCTCGCCCAGGGTCTTCTCCGTGACAAGATCGATGCCGTACATGCCGACGAAATCCGTCAGTGTGTAGGTGAACGCGTATTGGCAGGGGACGGGCGTGACGGTCTCGTCGACGCAGACGTGCGCCTCATCCATCATCTCGTCAAGGCCTTCTGTGCCGCTCCAGGCGAAAACGGTCTCATTGCTGGCGGTGACGTTGATCGTCATGTTGCCCCCGAGGACCTCCCCCACGAACCTGAACGCCGCGTCACCAGTCCAGTTGTACTGGAAGACGCCGGTCGTCGCGTTGGTGGTCTCGACGAGGAAGGGGAACGCCGTGATGTTCTCGTAGACGATGGCCGGGGCTGGAGGGGCACCGAGCATGAATGTGTACGAGACACCCCCCGTGCTCGGGGCGCGGTCAGTGACCGTGGCTTGACCCAAGGCGAGGTGGTCGAGTTCACTTGTCAGGTACAGGCCAGCCAGTTCGACGCCAGGGAGCGGCAGGCCCAGGTCGGCGCGGAGCACGTCGAATTCGTACTGGTCGGTGGCGATCCGGGCCGCAGACGCCGCGCCCGTCGGTGTCGCCGCGGCGCTGCCACCGACCGGGGCCGGAGCGGTGTCCGACGCCGCGATGTGCATGCCGGCCGTATATGCGTCGTCGCCGATGGTGAAGTGGGCGTCGAAGGTGTGCGGCCCGTAGGCCTTGGCGGCTTCCGCGCTCGAGGTCTGGATGACGAACGTGAGCAGGTCATCGGTCTCCACGAGCCAGACTTTCAGGAAGTCCACGACGGCGCCGGGGCCCGTGCACTGCTCGCCTTCGACACATGCCGGCGCGCCGCCACGGAATTCCGCATCGCCCAGTGGGTCCGTGATCTCAGGCTCCGAAGCCGTTCCGCCGATGACGACAGGCACAGAGGCAAGGGCTAGGGAGGCGATGACGGCGAACGTTAGCAGGCGCATTGTCTTTCCATCCCAGCGCTCCATGAAGAGTCTTGCTGCGCAGTGCTTGTCCTACGGGCGATTCTCTGTGGCGCCTTGCCACCATGCGCAGACGCAGAGCTGGCCCCCGACGCCAGCCCCATGCGCGGGACCGATCCTTCGTCGACGTCGCCGCGGGCTCGCCAGGGTCGCCATTGGCCCAGGCTCGGAATCGGCCTTCTCCGACTCAGACTTCGTCCTCGTCTCCGAAGAGCCGATCCACCATCCACTGCGCATCGAAGGGTTTCAGGTCGGGGTAGTCCTGGCCCACGCCGATGAACAACAGCGGCTTGTTGATGGTGTAAGCGACGGACAGCGCTGCGCCGCCCTTGGCATCGACGTCGACCTTGGTCAGGATGACGCCGTTGATGTCGACGACCTCGTCGAACTTGCGGGCCTGCTCCACGGCGTCGTTGCCGGCGAGGCTGTCGCCGACGAAGACGACCAGGTCCGGGTTGGCGACGCGGCGGATCTTGTCCATCTCGTCCATGAGGTTGGTGTTGGTCTGCATGCGGCCGGCCGTGTCCAGTAGGACGACGTCCTTGTGGCGGGCCTTGGCGTGCTCGATGGCATCGTAGGCGACGGCGGCGGGGTCGGCGCCGGCGGAGTGCTTGACGACCTTGACGCCGAGCTTGTCGCCGTGCTGGCTGAGCTGTTCGATGGCGCCTGCGCGGAACGTGTCACCTGCGGCGAGCACGGGGCTGAGGCCCATTTGCTTGAGGCGCCAGGCGATGCGGCCGATGCTGGTGGTCTTGCCGGTGCCGTTGACGCCGACGAACATGACGACGACGGGCTTCTTGCCGCTGGCGAGCTTCTCTCGCACGAAGGAGTCGAAGTCGAAGGAGCCGATGTTCAGGACGCGGCGGACCGCGGAGCGCAGAACCTTCTCGACGACCTCGTTGGCGCTGCGGCCGGAGACACTCATGGACATGAGCTGCTCCTTGACGTTGCTCTTGATGGCCTCGATGACGGGCAAGGCCACGTCGGATTCCAGGAGCCCGATCTCGAGGTCCCACAGGATCTCTTCGAGGACCTCCTCGTTGATGGTGTAGCGGCTGAGCTTTGCACCACTGGACTGGACGACGGTCTCGACCTCTTTCTGGACGTCGACCGCTTCTGCCAGTTCGCGGGCCAGGCGGGCCTCGATCTCTTCGTCGGTGAACTGCTTGCGGCCCATGATGGGCTGCTTGACGACGGGCTTGGGCTGCTGCGGTGCGGGCTGGGCCGTGGGAGCTGCGACCGGCTTGGGCTCGGGCGTGGCCGTGGTGGCGGGTGCAGGCGCAGGCGCGGGCGTTGCCGGCTCGGGCGTGGTGGGCGCAGGCGTCTGGGCCGCTGGCGTTGCCGGCGTGGGCTCAGGCGCAGGTTCGGGGGCCGGCGTCGGTTCGGCGGCGGGCTCGGGCTCGGCGACGGGTTCAGGCGCCGACGGTGCCGGCTCGGGGGTCGGCTCAGAAGCGGGCTCCGGCTCGACCGGCTCTGGAGCGGCCGGCTCTTCGACGGCGGGCTCAAGCTCGGCCATCTCGGCGGCCAGTTCGGCCTCCAATTCAGCCTCGAGCTGGGCCTCCATTTCGTCTTCGAGACGAGCGGAGACGCCCTTGAGGCGGTCCTTGAGCGATTTGAACATAGGGCGCGCGACACGGCCCCGCTTCAAAGCGGTGACGGGAGACTCAGAACATCAGCAGACTGCCGAAGTAGGCGCCGACGACAAAGACGGTCGCGGAAACAAGGTCAAGGACGCGAAGACGGACAGGGATGTGCTGGGACACAGACTGGACTCGACGCCGGACCCATTGGGTGCCTTGGCGAACGGTCGGAACAGATCCCGGGGCTCCGACGGTTCGGACGCGGCCGCGTGGACCGGTCTCAAGATCAGGCGTCGCCTTACGGCGGCAAAGTGCAGGCACCGGGAATCGAACCCGGGCAGGTAGCTTGGGAAGCTACCGTCATACCATTAGACCATGCCTGCGTTCAGGAAGGAGCGGCTTGGAGTTGCTGCGCGATGCGCTGCGCGGTGGTGGCCAGGCGTTGGGCCTCCTGGCTCTTCTGCTGCAGCAGTCCCTCGGCCTCTTTCGAGCGGGCTTCGAGGGCTGCCTTGGCGGTCGCGAGGTCCACATCGGCCGCGTAGCCGCGGCCGATGGGATTCACGACGGCGCGGTCGCTACTGACACGCGCCCGAACATGGACACCGCCGCCGATGGGGACCAAGGTCTCCTGATCGCCGGCGTTCTCCTCAAGAGCTTCAAGCGTAGCGATGGCGCGGCGCAGGTCGATGGCTTGCTCCTCGATGCGGCCCAGCTGCGCATCCACTTGCTGGAGCGCCTGCTGGACCGCCTCGAATTGAGCCATCAGATCCTGGCCGTCAGCCATGTTATGCCTGAAGGCGCTTCTGCGTGATGGGGTTGGCTTCGCTCGTCTTGATCGCCGTGACCGAGGTCAGGGAGATCAGGCGGCGGACCGTACCATGGCGGCTGCCGAGTTCGGCGTAGGTTGCTTCGCGGGCGGCGTCTTCGTCGTTGCCGATGACCTCCAGCTGGAAGTGCTGGCGGTTGCGGCCCATCTGAAAGTCGCCTTCGACGCGGAATGCTTGCTTGCTCATATTGTTCACTCCAGGAATCCGAGGGCCTCTTCGATTCGGCCCAGTTCGATGCCGGTCGTCCGGCTGCCACAGGCTGCTCCTGCGGCGTTGGCCGCCATACCTGCACCCACCAGCCCGTGACCGTGGTTGACGGTCCCGATGGCTGCCGGGGCATGTAGGCGGTCGCTGATGAATCTTCGTTCGGTGTCAGTGGCCAGCGGGTGGACAAGGACACCTTTGTTGAGCGCGACGCCGGCCGTGCCCACTGTGGGGACGCCGCCGATGTCGGTGTTCGCGACTTCGACCTTGAGGGTCTTGGCGATTCCCGCCATGGCCTTCTTGGACAGGTCGGGGTGGCACAGGGCCCCCAGGTCGTTGCAGAGGATGTTGTTGCCGGCAGCGTTGAGGCGGGCGGACTCCAGACGGTAGACGGGCAGGCCCGTCTTCTCCTTCAGGAGCGCCACTTCGGCGTTGCTGGCCATGTCTGCGACGACCCAGCCGTGTTCGTTACCGGCGACGAGGCTCCCGATGAGGGTGCTTCCGCCGACGGTCAGCTCGATCGGGTCCAACTTGAATGCCTCAGAGAGATCACTCACGTTGTTCTCCGTCAGACCCGGAGGTAGGAGAAGATGGGATGAGGTGACCCGGACATAGACCCCGACATTGGGGTTCCCGTACGGGTCTAGGCGCTTGAACAAGAGCTCACTCTTCGGAGTCGTCGGAAACGGCGTGGGCCATCTCGCGGGCAGCCTCGATCCAAGGCATGACCGCGTCGACGTCCTTGCCGAGGGCGGCCGCGACAGCCGCTGGGTCCGCGTGGGCGAGGTCGCCCACGGTCTCGACTTCGATCTTCGCGAGCTTCTCCGCGGTGGCCGGGCCGATACCTGCGACCGTGGTGACCGGGTTAGCGGCCTCCTCGGAGTCGTGGTGGTCGTGCTCGTGCTCATCCATGCCCATGGGCGCCAGGACCGGCGTTTCCGCGGCCTTCTCTTGGCGTTCCTGGATCTTCTCACGGATGGAGCCGGTGGAGTCGGACTCGGAGAGCGTGACTTCGACGACGCCATCGCTGAAGCGGGTGGCGCGGACGCGGATCTTGCTCGGGATCGTGTATTTGCCGCGGCTCCACAGGGTCTCGTTGACTTCGCCGGCGAGCCAGATGTGGTCGCTCTTCATGTGGCGGGTCAGGAAATTGCGGACGTCGCGGACAGCGCGGTCAGCGCGCTTGCTGCGCGTGCCGTGGTGGGCCTTGCGCAGGGGGATCGTGTAAATGCGTTCGAGTTCAGTAACAGGTTCAGCCATGTTCACACCTCTATTGCTTCAACGTGTTCTTCCGCCAGTTGCGGCGCTTCGGGTGGCTGACGAACCGGCGGCTCGTGCGCTGGATGATCCAGGCCGGGACACGGCGGTTGCTCTTCGACGCCCGTAGTAGGCGTAGTTTCTTTGCGATGGGCTTCTTGGATGCCATGTCTCGTCCTCTTCGTTGACTTATTTGCGAGTGATCTTGGTTTCCCGGTCTTGCGGAGTCAGTTGCGCCAGGACTTGGCGCAGGTCGTCGTCCGTGAGACGCCGAGCAAGCTTGCCCGATTGTGCCAGGGCGATGAGTTGCCTCACCACCCCGTCATGGAATTCGGGCCGGCTCATGCGGATGCGGGTGAGGCGCTCGCGTGCCTCGGGTTCCAGGATCTGCAGCAAGAGCCGCTCGACGGCGGCTTCCTGCTCCGCGGCCTGGGCCGCTTCGTTCGTGGGTTGCTTTTGAGCAGCGTCCTGGCGGGCCTGGAGTTCCTGCAACTTCCGTTGCCGGATAGCCTCCAAGTCGTCCATGGTCACCTTAGTATTTGCTGAGTCCGGGCGCGGTCTTCTCGACTTCGACGCGGATGGCGTGCGCTGCGTTGTCACACAGGGCGCGGCCTTTCGCGGTCACGACGCGGCCTTGGCTCGGGACGTTCTGGACCAGGCCAGCGGCTTCGAGTTGCTGCAGCGCCTTGCGGGCGATGCTGCCGGAACCCTTGGCGGCCTTGTTCGGCATGCTGCCGCGGTCGCGGTAGCCGCCGAAGTGCTGGCGGAGTTTCTCGGTGCCGATCGGGCCTTCTGCGTAGACCTTGCGGAGCACGGCGGCTACGCGGGTGGTCCACCAGTTGGCGTCGACCGGGGGTTTTTCCCGGTGAATACCGGTCTTGACGAACGGCGCCCACTCGGGTGCGGAAATCGCGTCATGCTTGTTCAGCTCTTTGGCGACCTCAGCGATGAGGGGCGTCGGCGGCACGTCGTACACGGTGGTCATAGGGCGTCTCCCAGGGAAGCAAGAGCCGCCGACACAGGTCGGGTATATGGGCGTTATGGCGGCGACTGTTGGGCCGGTTGTTCGATGGCCAGCGCTGGCGGATGGAATTCGTCGTCCGTGAAGGACAGCACGGCGCGTCCATCTGGCAGCATGCCGACGGTCATGAAATCGAAGCGGCGGTCGCCCCCGAGGCCACTGTCACTGCCCGTGTCCGCGGCACCGACCTGCTTGATCTCCTGGAGAACGGGCGTCGTCGTGATGTTGACGAAGCGGTACAGGTAGTCGCCGGTGCGGCCTTCGGGCAGGTTGACATGCATGGCGAAGACCGCCGTGTCGAGTACGGCGTTGACCTTCTGGTCATGGACCCGCATGGTGGCGCCTTCTGGCAGGGTGAAGGTCTGTTCGACCCAGTCGCCGTCGACGGGCATCATGCGATAGGTGAACTGGGTGCTTTCGACGAGGAAGTGGTGGATGTTGCCGGCGCCGTCGACCAGCAGCGGCTGATTGCGGGGCAGATCGGCCAAGGGGACGCCGGGGCAGGAGTGGCTGCCGTCTTCGTGGACGAG
>JBFIDG010000084.1:0-8526 GCA_041581335.1 Thermoplasmatota archaeon | reverse complement strand
GTGGTACACCTCGATGCGGTCGCTGGCCTTGACGGTGCGGGCCGGCGGAGCGCCGGCAAGCCACGTGAAGTCCTCCAGGATCCAAGCGTAGCCATCGATGTCGTCCGTGTACAGCGGCGGCTTGACCTGGGGGTCGGTGTCGTCGTAGCGCAGGATGATGTCGGCGTCGTAGTCCTTGGCGTATTGCGCCATGATGGCGACGCCACGGCCGTGGCCGAGGCTCAGCGGGCCGTTGGGGTTGGGTGCGAAGCGCAGGACGACCTTCTTGACGTCCTCGGCGCCGGGCAATGGCTTGAGGCCGGTGCGGCGCTCCTTCTTCTTGGCCTCCATGAGCTCGGGGGCTTCGGCGGCCAGCTCGGCTTTCTGGGCTTCCAGGTCCATGGCGTTGACCGCCTCCCCGGCGGCCATCAGGGCCGTCACGACGCCCTTGGGGTCGCCCCGGAACTCGGGGTGGGCACCCATGACGCGGCCGACGAGGCCCTTGGCCTGGCACGTGCCGTCGTGCTGGATGGCGTTCTGCAGACAGAAGCGGCGCGCGATGGCGGCGAGGTCGGCCACGTCGGCGCGACCCCCATCCTGCTTTTGGGTGCTGCGGCCCGACCGGACCCTCCATGGGGCCTTCGCCCCCAGCCCTCGCGCCCCCTGCGCCCCCTGCCCGAGGGTGGGGTCGTGCACGGTGTTTAACCAACTTTGTCCCAATACCAGGAGTAGACCATGCGCCACCGTGAGACCAGGGGCAGACGCAAGGGCCAGTTCCGTGGCCAGGCCTCTTGCATCCTGGACTCCGAGGGCCATTTCTTGACGGTGAGCCCGTCGTTGGCGTCGTTCCTGCACGCCGATGGACGCACCCTGCGCGGACGGACCTTGTATTCTTGCATGGACAAGGGCGCGGCGGAACAAGTGGCGCCCCTGGTGGCCCTGACGGCGGCCGGGCAACGCAACGACACGTTCCAGATCCTCATGCAACGCCCCGGTGGGCCGGCGTGGGTCGTCATGCACCTCATGGCAGGCGGCGTCGGCCCAGACGGCGAGGCATTGGTGGCAGCTTTCTTCGAGAACCCGTGACAAGGGCCAAGTGCAGAGCGCCGTTCGACGCCCCATGGATGCGCTGCTGTTGGCCGGGGGATTCGGGACCCGGCTGCGCCCTCTGACTTACACGCGGCCCAAACCGCTGATCCCCGTGGCCGGCCGGCCGATGCTCGAATGGGCCCTGGACCGCTTGCCGCCTGAGGTCGACCACGTGGTCGTCGCGGTCAATTGGCTGGCCGAGCGCCTGGAATCGTACTTCGCCGAGAGTGAACGTGACCTGACGTTCTCTGTGGTGCGGGAATCCGAGCCCCTTGGCACCGCCGGCGCCGTGAAGAACTGCCAGGAGCACTTGCAGAGTGAGCAGTTCTTCGTCCTCAATGGGGACATCGTCTCCGACATGGACCTCGTCGGGATGCTGCATCAGCACCGTGAGACCGGCGCCGTGGGCACGATCTCATTGAAGGAGGTCGAGCCGGCCGAGGTCGTCCATTACGGCGTCGTCAAGCAGGACGCCGAGGACGCGCGCCGCATCCGTGGCTTCGTCGAGAAACCCGCCACCCCAGACCTGGCCCCCAGCCGCCTCATCAACGCCGGCGCCTACCTCCTGGACCAGAGCGTCCTGGGCCTCATCGAACCTGGACGCCTCGTCTCCATGGAGAAGGAGATCTTCCCACAGCTCCTCGAGGACGGCTTCTATGGCTCCACGTTCACCGGGCAATGGATCGACGTCGGGGACCCGGCACGCCTGCTGCTGGCCCACCGGGCCCTGGGTGGCGGCAGCAACATCATCGGTGCAGGCTGCACCGTCGCGCCGGACGCCGTCTTGGAGGACTGCATCCTTGGCGACGGGGTCCGGATCGACCCCGGCGCACGCCTCTCCAAGTGCGTCATCGGCGACGGCGAAGCGGTCGCAGGAAGCCACGCCGATGCGCGCATCTGGACCCAGCCCATTCCCGCAGGCTACCCCAACAAACAGGTCGGCAACACGCTTCCGGGCTGAGCCGAAGGGGCTTGGTCCCCAAGCGCCCCGAGCGTTCGGTTGAAGTCGTTTGAGGGACGGAGTCAGTGCTGTGAGCGGGAACGAGGGAGTGGGCCAAGAGGTCCACACGACCAAAGCCGACCCGACGTGGCTGCCGGCGTATGAGGCGTGGGCCTCCGGCGTCGACGTGGTGCTCGCCGTCAACCACGACGGCCTGGTCATGCGTTCCAGCCGTTCCTTGGCTGCGGTCCCGGCCGGGCAACTGACGACCCAACCGATCTGGGAACTCACCTCCGATGCCAACCGCGCGAAACTGCGGGCGGCGGTCCAACACGCGTTCCATCCTGGCTTGACGCAGGTCCTGGAAGCGGACTTCGCCGGCAGCAAGGGCCGCCACTGGTTCCGTATCCAGAGCATCCCGAGCGGCGAGCCCGGCGACGAGATCGCCTTGCTGCATTGCCTCGACATCGATACCCGCCGCCGCGAGATCGAACGCCTGCAAGAAGGCGAACGCATGATGCGCGACAGCGAAGGTCTGGCGCACCTGGGCACCTGGTACTGGGACATCACGGAGCCCCACGCCACGTGGTCCGAGGGACTGTACCACATCTACGGCCTCGACCCCAAGACGCACACGCCGACCTACGAGGACTACCTGACACGCATCCATGTTGACGACGTCGAGCGCGTCAAGTACGCCACAGAGCGCGTCTTCAAAGACTTCGAATCCTACAGCCACGACGAACGCATCCGTCACACCGACGGCACATGGCGCCATCTCCACACCTGGGCCCGCCCGGTCCTCAAGGACGATGGCACGCTGGCGGCCCTGCAAGGGGTCTGCTTGGACATCACGCAGCGCAAGGAATCCGAGATGGCCTTGGCGGCCGCGGAAGCCCGGCAGCGACTCATTCTGGATTACGCTGGTCTCGGCATCGCCTCGATCGAGGCGGATGGCCGCGTGCAGCAGGCGAACGCCACCTTCGATCAACTGACCGGCTTGGATGCCGATGTCAGCGACCGCTTCCAGGAACCGGTCGAGGTCGATGCGGCACTCAACGAACTCATGGCCGGCAAGGCGAAGTCTCGCACGGTCGGTGCCAGGCCCAAGGCCTTCGAAGGGCGCCACGTCCGCTTGTTGTTGACCCGCGTCGATGAAGAGGCGCATCCGTTCGTGGTCGCCGTCGCCCAAGACGTCACCGCCGAGGCCTTGGCCCTGGAGGCGGACGCCAAGATCCGTGAACTGGAGGCCCGTCAAGCGACCCAGGCCCGCGCCGTGGGCGTCGCCGGCCACGAGATCAAGAACCCGATCACCCCCATCCTCATGCAGCTGGGCTTGTTGGAGGCAGGCAAGCTAGGCGCCCTGGACGATCGCCAGATCACCGCCGTCGCCAAGATCCACAGCCAGACGGAGCGCATCCAGACCTTGCTGCAGGATCTGCTGGACACGGCCCGCGCCGATGCAGGCGAGCTGCCGCTGGCCAAGGTCCAGACGGATGTCGCGGAACTGGTGCACAACGCAACGGACACCCATCAGGCCACGGCATCGTCCTTCAACGTCATCCTCGTCGCCCACGGCCCGGACCATCTGTGGGCCCAGGTCGACGCCGGGCGCATGGTGCAGGTGGTCGACAACCTGGTCATCAACGCGATCCGTTTCACGCCGAGTGGGCGCCGCGTCGACGTCACCGTCAAGGACCAGGGATCCGCATGGACCTTGGAGGTCGCGGACGAAGGCGTCGGCATCCCGCTTGACGAGCAGGCCAACATCTTCGACGCGTACGTCTCGGGGGACACCCCCGCACCCCATGACCTGAAGAGCAACGGCCTGGGCCTGTTCGTGGTCCGCGCCATCGTCGAGGCCCACGGGGGCACCATCGGCCTGAAGAGCGCTCCGGGCCGGGGCACCACGGTCACGGCGACCCTGCCCAAGTAGGACCGGCCTTGGCCCGTCCGCAACGCACTAGCTCGCGCTAGGCATGTTGGTGCTGTCGACACATCCAGAACGCCGGCCATTACCAGCAGCCTGCCGGTCAGAGGTGGACGATCTCAGTGGCCACGGTTGCTGGCGTAGTCGCACAGCAACGTCAGGAGGCGCTTGGCCGCAGTCTCGGGCAGATCGGCCAGCGTCGCCTTGGCGAAGCTGCTGAACTCCTTGGCGCGGCTCTTCGTGTATTCGAGGCCGCCGGACTTCTCCATGAACTTCAGGATGGCCGCGACGTCTTCGGGGGTCTTGCCGTCCTTGCGGTACAGGTCGACGAACTGGCGGCGGTCGAAGGGATCCAGCTTCGTGTGCGTGGAGACGTAGACGAGGGTCTTCTTGCCGTTGACGATGTCGCTGTGGGCAGGCTTGCCCAGGGCTTCATCGGTGCTGGTGACGCCGAGGTAGTCGTCCCAGACCTGGAACGCGAGGCCGAGGAGGCGGCCGCATTCGGCCAGCTTCTTGACCTGCTGGTGGTCGCCACCGCCGAGCTCGGCGCCGTTCTTCATCGCGGTCTCGAAGAAGGTGGCGGTCTTGCGCTCGATCATGTGGTAGTACTGCAGTTCGTCGATCTTCTTCATCGACTCGAAGTGCATGTCCCAGTACTGGCCTTCGCAGACCTCGCGGGCCAGCTTTGCCACGTCGAGGCTGACGGTGCGGTACGTGGTGTCATCGATGTCGAGACGGTCGAGGAGCTCGAAGACGAGACTGAACATGGTGTCGCCGGCGAGGATGCCGAGGTTGACGCCCCACTTCTTGTGGACCGACTCGACGCCGCGGCGCATGTCGCAGTCATCCATGATGTCGTCGTGGATGAGCGTGAAGTTGTGTAGGATCTCGAGGGCCACGCCGTAGGGCATGATCTTCTTCGAGTCGCCGCCGACGGCCTGGGCCGAGAGCAGAGCGATGATCGGACGGAGGCGTTTGCCGCCACCCTGGATGGGCAGATGCCGGACCGCTTCGTACAGTTCTTCGGGCTTGAGCTCACGCTTGACGAGGTATTTGTCCATCTCGTCCGAGAACTGTTGGAGGTAGGGCCGTAGGGCTGCTTCGAGGTTCATAACACGTGGTCCTCCGACAAGGCCGGTGGGTGACGAACTCCAGCCAAGAAGAGACTTGTTTTCAACTCTTCTAAGACGAGTCCGAGCTCGGAAGTGGCTTTTTCATCTGCTGCGGCACGGAAAATAGCGCCCGCAAACCCTGCCATATCAGCGCCTAAGGCCAATGCGCGGGCTGCATCGAGGCCGTTGCGCAGGCCTCCGGTGGCGATGATGGGGATGCCGGGGCATAGGGTGCGGACGTGGCGGACGCAGTAGGGCGTCGGGATGCCCCAATCCCAGAACGTCTTGCCCAATCGGGCCTTGGCTTCGTCGCCTTGTTCGACGGCGCGGTGGTATTCGACCGCAGAGAAGCTGGTGCCCCCCAGGCCGCCCACGTCGACGGCTTTGACGCCGACGGCGTCGAGGCGTTTGGCGGTGCGGCCGTCGATGCCGGCACCGGTCTCTTTGACGATGATGGGGACCTTGAGGCTCTTGACGAGTCCTTCGATGGCTTCGAGGCCGCCTGCGCCCTCCGTGTCGCCTTCTGGCTGCACCGCTTCTTGCAGGGTGTTGAGGTGGATGCACAAGGCGTGTGCTTCGACCATCTCGATGGCGGTCTCGGCGTGCCCGGCCGCGGCTTCGCCCCATAAGAGGATCTGTGGCAGCCCGAGGTTGGCAAAGCGCATCGGCACGTCGTGGTCGAGGATGACGCGGTAGGTGTCTGCGAGTTCCGGGTTCTCGATGGCGGCGCGTTGGCTTCCGACGCCCATGGCGACCTGGTGCTCGGCGGCGGCCGCGGCGAGGCGGTCGTTGATGAGTTTGGCTTGTTTGGCGCCGCCGGTCATGCCGGTGATCTGCACGGGCGCGCCGAGGGGGATGCCCAGGAACGTGACGGCCAGCTCGATGTCGTCTTTGTCGATGCCGGGCAGGGGTTCGTGGCGCAGCCGGACGGCGTCCCAGGGGTTCGGGATGCTCTGCACGTCACGCTCCAAGGGGATGCGCAGGTGCTCTTCCTTGCGGCGCTCGGTCTCCGCAGCGTTGGACACGAGGCGGGGAAGTGCGGGGCGCGCTTTATGAAGTGGTGGTTGGGCTCGACGACGGGGATCGACTCGCGTCCGAGGGGACGAGTGCGATGCTACGAGGTGATTGTCAGTTGTGAGGCGAAGGCCTCCACGATGCGATCTTGGCCGTGGCGATGGCTCTGCACGAAGCCTATATCCTCCAGGACGGCCAGGTCGTCGTGGACGTTCTTGTAGTTGCGACCCACAGCTTCTGCAACGTCCTTGATGCTTGCGTGCTTCAAACCCCGCAGTGTCGAGAGCAAAGCTTGGCGCTTGGCCGTGAGTTTGGAGAGCTTGGCAGGGTCCACTTCGACGAGGCTGGTGGTCGTGACGTCCTCGTCCAGGACGCCGGAATCGTTGGCGAGTTCCTTGAACCAGTAGACTGCCTCGCGGGCGACCGGATCAGTTGCAAGCGCTGCTTGGGCACCAGCCAGGTCGCCGTAGATGGCTTGCATGCGTTCGATCACGGCGCGAACGGGCTCTGTACGTTGCAGTGTCACTTCCATTTCTTTACCTCCGCTTCCAGGGCTTGCACGTCGAGTCCAGAATGCCGTTGCCGATAGGCCTTCATCGCCTGGAACGCTTGCTGCGGTGTTTCGGCGCTGCATGGGGCGACGACTTGGTCGAAGGCGTCGTGGATGTGGCTTGGCGAGGCGGCAGCCTTGGTGTCCTGGTAGCTGTTGCAGATGCGGTAGCCAAGTTCCATGTCGATGACGGTCCACGAGTGGCCGCGGTCCAGGATCTTGACCTTCGATTTCATCTGGTGCAAGGCACCATACGCGGCCAGAGTACTTAGTTATGGTGCCGAGCACCATATGGAATCCTCTGGGCGAGCCACGACACGGCAGATCATCTGCTGGACCCCCTACTCAGGCCTGGATCCGCGTCCCTGGCACGACCTTGCCCTTCAGGACGTCCTGCACGCGGCCACGGACGGTGCCGTCGACGATCCATGTGGGGCATTCCGCCGCCACGGCGAAGGCGCGTTCCAGTTTGCCCCGCATGCGACCCGTCACGTCGTCGCCGCGGCCACCGGCCGCATCGATGTCGTTCAGGCCATCCAGGGTGAGGATCGGTTGCACGACGGCGCCCGGCTTGGCGGGTTCCTTGTCATAGACGCCTTCCACGTCCGTGGCGAAGACAGCCAAGCGCGGCGTCAGGTCGGGGGCGAGGGCGGCCATCAGTTCATCAGCGCTGACGACGCGCCATCCAAGGCGATCATCGCGGATGACGGTGCCCGACAGTACCGGTGCGAAGCCCTCGTCGATGAGGCGCGCAAGTTCATCCGTCGGCAGGTCGACGAGTTCGCCGCCTTGGCTCTGGCTCAACATATGCAAGGGCACCGAGATCGGACGCAGCCCGGCCTCTTGCGCCGCTTGGACCACTTCGGCATGCAGGACACCGCAGGCTGCGAGGGTCTCACTGATGCCGGCCCTGGCCTCAGGCGTGATGCTACGCTGGCCGATGCCGTACTTCTTGGCCAACGGGTGCCCAAAACTGCCCGCGCCATGCAGGATGACGACCGGGACCTCCATCTTGGCGACCTCGCTCAAGATGCGGCGACACACCGTCTTCTTGAAGCGTGGCTTGGAGGCTTTGTCCGTCAGGACGCTTCCGCCGAGCTTCAACAGCACCGGGCGCGGCACAATCACCGCAAGACCATGGCCTAGATGCCGTTTTCGGCGCTACGGGGCGGGCAAGGTCAGGTTCAGAAGCGGCTCATCGGCCTCTTCGGGCGCCGGCTCAGCGGGCGCCTCGGCCGGTTTGTCAGCCATTTCCCCGCCGTCGTTGCGCTCGATCTCCACGTGGATCTCATCGCCTTGGGTGTAGATGACCGCCAGGATCGTCGCGGACACAATCAGCAGGCCCGCAAACGTCACCGCGAGCTGCTTGAACAAGTCCATCGGGTCGTCCCGCATCCGCATCTGCCCGTTCTTTGGAGCCTTGTAACCAGCCATCTTACAGGAGGGACCTGGAAACTAGGCTATGAGCGTAGAGAAAACGCCGAAACGGGACTAAGGGACCGGGGCCATCTCTTCCCATTGCACGCCCGGACCCCCCAACGTGACCCGGTAGGGGGTGCCGCCGGCCTCTTGGATCGCCGTCGCGGCGCGGTGGGGTTTGTCGGTGAGGACCGCCATGCTGCCGCCGCCGCCGGCACCCGTGATCTTGGCCCCATACGTGCCGGGGACCTTGCGGACCGCGTCGATGAGGTTCTGCACGGCGGGGTGGTTGACGCCGATGGTGTGCAGGCAGGCATGGGCCTTGTCCATGAGTTGCCCCAGACGCACCCAGTCATCTGCCCGGAGCGCCGGGACCGCGTCGCGGGCGATCTGCCCGATGTCTGCAAGCGTCTCGCGGACGATGGGGTTCTTCTGCTGGGCGCGGGCCACCTTGGCGACCTGCTCATCGGTGCGGCCACGCACGCCGCTGTTG
>JBFIDG010000083.1:0-8642 GCA_041581335.1 Thermoplasmatota archaeon | reverse complement strand
CACCGCCGTGAGTGTTGCGGGCAATGGCCACTCCACGAGGTCGCTCTCCACGACGGTCACGCCGGGCAGGGGGTCCTGCATGAGGGCAGCCACCATGGTCGGGTCCACGTCGACAGCCCAGACCTTTCCACCGGGGGCGACCGCTGCGGCGATGGGACGCGTCAAGGCCCCTTCTCCGGCCCCGGCATCCAGCACATGGTCTCCCGGCTTCAGGGCGGCGGCCTCGATGACGCGGTCGACGACGCGGGGGTCGCACAGCAGGTGCTGGCCAAGGTCGGGCAGGTGCACAATGGCGCGACGGGGCGCGTGGACTTCAACGCACGCCCTGCACCAACTTCCTGAAGGGGCCGGGCGTAGTTGCCGATGGGCGCACCAGGGCATCCATCAGAGGCGAACGGCCCAGGGGGCTCTACGGGCGGCGACCGGCCGGGAACGGCCAGGCAGCCAGGCGGTACACGCCGACGCCCAGCATGGCCGCCCACAAAGGGACAGCGAGGGTGAGGCCATCGAGGCCGTGGCTGAACGCCATCGAGAACGCGCCCAGCACCGCGAACGCTTGGGCGGCCTGCACCCGCGCCGGGCTCAAGGGTCGCTGCGTGATGTCCCCGACGGCGCGGACTTCGCGGGAACCGTAGACGACGACCCCCATCAGGAACGCGACAGCCACCATCGCAGCCCAGATCTGGGGATCGACCCCAGCACCGACTTGGATGTCGGGGATGCCTGTGAGAACCACCGTGCCGATGAGCATGGCCCCCGCGGCGATCCACTGCTTCCGATCGGCCGGGCCGATCAAGGCGTTGGCTGCGAACGCCGCGGCCATGGCCACGCCCACGACCCAGTACGATTGGTGAACGAGCCAGAGGGCCAAGCCACCGGCCAACGCAGTATCAAGCCACGTGGCGGGCGGGCCGGGCGTGCGGTTGATGATGCGAAGGGCGAGCAGTGCCCAGAACGCGAACAGCGCGCCGACGGAGCCGTTGGCCCCAGCGTAGGCCAAGACAAGGCCCGGACCCACGAAGGCGGACAGGGGATGGTCTGGATCCAGTTCTCGGCCAAGCGCCCACGTCAGGAAGATGGCGACGCCGGCGACGGCGCCTCGCAGGATGGCATCCAGCAGCGGATCGCCTTGCCAAAGCCGGAGGGCGGCAAGGACAGCGGCCGCTAGCGCCACGGTGGCGATGATCGCTTGGTTCGTCCTGTCGCCGAGGACCATGGGGCGCCCAATGGAGGAAATGGCGCGTCGATCCATGGGCAGCGCAGGGACCATCGGAGGCGTCGTAGAAATGTGCTTCCGGGGGGGCGACCGGGGGCGCCCCTTGGCGGTTCCGTGGCGCAGCGTGATCGCAGCAGGTCTCAGGCCAGCCAATGCTGGCCGTCCAGGCAGCCTCCTGTTGGCCTGATGATGCGGTCCTTAAACACCGAGATACATTCGCACGCTTGCTGGCAATAGCCGGCCTCAGCGACATGATCGACCTGGTTTCCACATTCATCGTCTTCTTCGCCGTCATCGACCCGATCGGCACGATCCCCGTCTTCATCGCGGTGACACGGGGGCACGATGCCAGGGAGAAGCGTAAGATCGCATTGATGGCCACATTGGTCTCGGCGGGCGTCCTCGTGTTCTTCGTGGTGGCCGGCGAGTTGATCCTGAACGCCATGTCCATCCCGCTCTCGGCGTTCCAGATCGCCGGGGGTATCATTCTGTTCCTGTTCGCGCTCTCCATGATCTTTGGCGAAAGCAAGCCAGACGAGGAGACCCGGCTGGCCGAGAACCGCCGCGACGCCGCGATCTTTCCATTGGCCGTGCCGTCCATCGCGAGCCCCGGAGCGATGCTGGCGGCCGTCCTGTTGACCGAGAACGCCAAGTTCAACCTGTGGGAACAAGTTCAGACCGGCGTGGTGTTGCTGTCGGTGCTATTGCTGACGTTGATCTTGATGCTCGCGGCGGGCGCCATCCACCGGCTGGTCGGGAACGCCGGGGCAAGCGTGATCAGCCGAGTGATGGGATTGATCCTCGCATCCGTCGCCACGACGAATGTCCTCGTGGGCGTTCGCGGGTACTTCGGACTCTGATGCCGCCGCCCACTGCCAACCTACTTGCCCAGGCGCCGACCTCCACGGAGCCGTGAACGTGCACGCGTCCTTGCGCCGCGCGGAGACCCAAGCTGTGCAATGGTTCGACGCCATCACCGAGCGGGGCCTCGTGCGACCGGGCCTGCTGGAATCCGAGTTGAACCAGGAGGCATTGGCGCTAGCGCCTGATTTCGGTTTCGACAAGCACTGGCACAAGCGCATCGTGCGCACAGGGCCCAACACGCTCGTACCGTACGCCGAGAATCCGCCGGACCGCGTCATCGAAGCCGACGATATGGCCTTCTTCGATTTTGGGCCGGTCCTGGAGGACTGGGAAGCGGACCTTGGGCGCACGTTCGTTCTGGGCGACGACCCGGACAAGCATCGGCTCGTGGCAGACATCGAGGCATGCTGGCAACGCGCGGCCAAGCACTTCCACGCATCCCCCGCCATCACGGGCGCCGAGCTGTTCGCATTCGTCGTCGAATTGGCCGCCGCGCGGGGCTGGGAGCACCACATCACACACGCCGGCCACCTCGTGGGCAAGTTCCCACATGAGCAGCTGCGCGGTGAGACCACGCGCAACTACATCCACCCGGACAACAACGAGCCGATGCGGGCGCCAGGCCTGGATGGGGACCCGCGCGAATGGATCCTCGAACTGCACTTCGTGGACCGGGCCGGGGGGTTCGGCGCGTTCTACGAGCAACTCTTGACCGTGGCCTGACCCAGCCCATTAGGGCCCAGCCGCAGGATCATTGTGGTCGCCCGGCCGCCAGCTTCAAGGAACGGCACCCCAATACCCTCGGCATGAAGATCACTGTCGCAGCCGACGCCATGGCGACGCCGGAGCAATGCTGGAAGGCGGCCACCACGCCGGCCGCCATCATGCAGTGGAACGCCGCTAGCCCGGATTGGCATTGCCCCAGCGCCGACGTTGACCTACGCGTGGGCGGCCGCATGCGCAGCCGTATGGAGGCCCGGGACGGCTCGATGGGCTTCGACTTCGAGGCCACGTACACCGCCATCAATGCGCCGCACCGTTTGGCATACAAGTTGGACGACGACCGCATGGTCGAGCTGGTCCTGGAAGCCACGGAGAACGGCACCCACATCAAACAGACATTTGATGCTGAGACGGAGAATGACGCGGAGATGCAGCGTATGGGTTGGCAATCCATTCTGGACAGTTTCGTCCGCCACGTCGAAGGTGCCTGAATGGCCCACAACATCTTCGCCATGCCATTCGCCAAGGTCTACCCGTTATACGTCCAGAAGGCGGAACGGAAGGACCGGACCAAGGCTGAGGTGGACCAGATCATTCGTTGGCTGACCGGGTACACCGCAGCCGGCCTGAAGAAGCAGATCACGAAGGAGAACGACTTCCGTACCTTCTTTGCCGAAGCGCCCGCCATGAACCCCAACCGGGCGCTCATCAAGGGCGTCGTCTGCGGCGTCCGCGTCGAAGACATCGAAGATCCATTGATGCAAGAGATCCGCTACATGGACAAGTTGATCGACGAACTGGCACGGGGCAAGGCCATGGAAAAGATCCTGCGGGCTTGACAGGCCAGGTGAACCCCGGCGCCATGGGACCGGACACCAACCTATTTCGAGCCACCCCCGTTTACGATGCCGTGGTCCGCATCGAAGTGGCAAGGTCCGACGACGTGCGTGAGGGTGCCATCTATGCCACCCAAGTAGACAAGCGGTCGATCATCGTCACACGCGTCGAAGGGCGCGCCTATGCAGTCGAGAACAAGTGCGCCCATCTGGGCTGGTCGATGGCCAAGGGCACGCTCTCCGGCTCGACGCTGCAATGCCCGTGGCATGGTTCCAAGTTCGATGTCTGTTCAGGTAAGAACCTGGACTGGGTGAACTCGTTTGCCGGTGTGGCGACGCCTCGCTGGACCCATCGTTTGATCGCCCTTGGCAAAGAGCCGGCGCCGATCCAGGCTTTCGAGACGTCGGAGGAAGCAGGCAGCGTCTTCGTCGACATACCGGAGTGAACCCGCATCGCTGACTGCGACCCTTCTAAGGTCGTGGCGAGGGGCAACCCAGGATGGCCGTCAGATGCATCGTCGCCAACATCCATGCCCCAGACCCGTCCGAGGCCACCGCGTTCTACGTGTGCGACCCGTTCGGGAACCTCATCGACGCCTTGCAATGCGACGGTAGCCCCCTGGAAGGCTAACCCTGCGTGGGCTGTTCGGCCTGCTTGGGCAATTCCCGCGTGTATCTGCGCCATGCATTGACCCCAACGACCCAAGGGACTGACGCCGCGATGGACAGGAGCCCCAGGACTTGCAGCGAATTGAGCCCGCTGCCGAACAGGCCAATGGCAAGGGCGGCGGCGATCGCGACCCACAGTGCACTCTCGGTCCCCTTGCGCCCTGCCCCGGCAAAAGCATACTCATGGGTCCGACTCAAGCCGACGAGAACGAGGTACGCCACCGCCAGTGCGCCTGCCAGCAGCTGCCGAACGCCATCTGCGAGGACCTCTGCTTCGTGGCCGACCGTGGCCAAGACGCCCGCACCGGTGGCGGTGATCGCACAGATGAGCGCCAGGTGCAAGTAGCTCCGCGTCATGGACGCCCAACGCCAGGAACGCAGCTTCTCGCGAGGCACCATTTCGAAGTACGTGAAGTACAGGCCGAATGCGAAGACCATCGCGAAGACCGCGGTCAATCCGTGTCGCCACGCGAAGTGGTGCACATCCGCGAGGCCATTGGCGGTGCCGGCGATCGATTCGCCGAGGACGATGATCATGATGAGCCCGAAGCGTTCCCGCAGGCGGTGTTCGGAGAAGTCAGGTAGGCCACGCATGGCCGGGGCGACGAGGACGGGGACGTAGAAGTCCCAGGCAAGCCCCAGTAACTGCATCCCGGTCCGCGTGACGGGGTCGGCCACGAATGCGGAGCCCAGCCAGAGCAGGGCGCCGGCACCGAAGCCGAGGGCGAGGTATTTTGATGGACGCCGCGCGGCCGGGACGCGGACAGCCGCGCGAGCGTACATGCCCACCAGGATCAAACGCCCGACGGCGTAACTGATGGCGAAGCCGGCGGCGGTATCGCCGCGACCATCATGCGCGAACACTGCCAGACCGACGACCGGGATCATGCTGACGAACGTGTAGAAGATGTAGCTGATGTCGCGGTTCTCGAAGCGATCAGCGTAGAACGTGTGCCCGATCCAGAGCCAGAACACGGGCAGCACGAGGAGCGTGAAATCGATGACCCCCGCCTGGTCGGGGTGCTTGGCCAGGCCGTGTGCGATCTGTGCGATAGCCACGACGAAGATCAAGTCATAGAACAGGTCCAGGAAGCCGACCTTACGCTCGACCTTGGGGTCGTCGGACCACAATTGCGGGTGCTCCCACCAGCGCGCCATGCGTCGGCGAGACGTGGGACCGGCATAGACCCTTACGATGCGGCCGCGCCGACCCCAAGCCCTGAACAACACCACATGCGCCGGCCGTTCCGCGGTTATGGGGGTGCCGTCGCTGCAGGCGTAGCGCAGATCTCCTGGAGCCATACGGCGGGTAGGCCGTGCCGAATTCCCGTCGTGGCCCGACATGCATCATTCAACAACGTGACCCAAGCGGCTTTCAACCGCCTCGCCGGGTGAAGGCCGTGCGGCATCTTCTACTGGCTCTCCTCCTTATCCCGGTCGCCCAAGCGGTGGTTTGGGATGACCCTGCCGGCGACCACGAGATGGGACACCAAGGCACATGGGTTCCGGCGCCCGCCGGGTGGCACCCCCAGGCTGACGTGGTCCGCATGGAGCTCAGCGAAGTGGATGAGAGATGGGTGCGCCTTGAGGTGGAGCTTGCCTCCACTTCGCCGGGATCGGAACCGATCCCCGGGGCGCCGGTTGAGTACGGCTTCAAAGCCGTGGGGGACCCTCTCAATGCCACCTGGCTCATCACGCAGGAAGGCAGCCAGTACATGTTCTTCTTCGTGCGCGACAGCACCATCGACACGCCGGACGGGCAGCGCACCATGCCTCAGCGCGTCATCGGCTCAGAAGCAAAACGCGACGGGAACGTGTTGTCTGGCACGATTCTGAAAGGTAGCTTCACATCGACGGGGATGGGGCTCGAGCTCATGCTGGATGCTGGGCCGCGCGCGGGGGACAGCATCTCCCTGCAGCCGTTCGTGGGCAAGCATCTACGCCAGTACGCCAGCAACGAATTGGAGCTCCGGGACACCATCGGCCCCGCCAAGGACTTCATCTTCCAGATCGAACCGGAGCGACGCGGTGACATCGAATTGTACGTTGAACACCAATTCCGGGGCAGCAACGGCGCGGCCACCACGTACGTGTACGATGTCTCGGCCCGCAATGAGGGCACGACCGACCACATGGTGCGGCTGACGACCAGCGGTCCCGCCGAATGGATCATCCGGGCGCCGTTCGAGGTCATGGTGCCCGCCGGCCAGACCATCGAGTTCCCCGTCGCCGTGACAGTGCCGTTCAGTCACCAACATGGCACGTTCGAGACCGTGACCGTGCGAACCGTCGCCGAAGACGAGACCGAGGCGTCGGCGCAGATGCATGTGTACTGGCATGATCCGCCGCAACCGGGCGGACACCACGCCCGAGTGGCGTTGAAGACGGCTTTCGACTACCCTCTTTTCGACACGAACCCCGCCCCGGGCAGCGGCTCCGTCACTCCGTGGTCCAGTACGAGCGCCAGCACGGGGCCGTTGCGGGATGTCGCGGCGCGGTGGTGGTTCGGCTTGGCGCCATATCGGACCGTTGGACTGGATTTCGACTCCGCCGGCGCGGTGATCGGCGAGACCACTTTCGAGGTCCCTGAAGCCTCGGATGTGCGCGTCACCGGCCGGTTGTTGATGAGTGACGAGCGGACTGTCGTCGCAGAACAGACCCAGGAGCACACGTGGAGCCAGGGGAGCCACATGGTGAGCTGGAACATGCCGATCCAGGCCGGCATCGATCAATTCCCTCCTGACCAGGGCGGCAACCTAGAGTTCGAGTTCGTCTTGGAGCACAAGATCACCGATCCCAGCGCAGGGCTGGTGTACGACATGGCCCCCAAGCCAGCCATCCACTTTGCGGACAATTGGTTCAAGCTGCCACTTTCCGATTACCACGAGGTCATCGACCTCAACGCCATCGGCGTGGCCCGGCTATCCTTGTACACGCCATCATCGGCGCGGCTGGTCAACCCTGAGGAGGTCGCCATCATCCCGTTCGCGGTGGCCAACCACGCGTCTGCTGAACGACGGTTAGAATGGACGCTTGAAACGAACGCCGACTGGATCACCATGCAGACGCCGCCGGCTCGCTTGGGGCCCGGCAAGAACGCGACTTTCGCAGTGGTGGCAAGCCCAGGCGACCTGCCTGACGGGACCATCGCGCAGGTCCTGCTCATTGCCAAGGACGTGGAGACGGGGATCGAATCGTTCGGTCGTGTCGCCGTCACGGTCACCACGGGGCAAGACCTGGTCGACGAACGACTGCTGACGCCGAAGGACAATTCACCGGTCAAAGAATCCCCGTTGCCCCTCACGATGCTGATGGCGGCTCTGTGGTTTGGCGCGCAACGGCGACGCGGGCGCCCAGACAATTCTAGATAGCCCTCCACCCCCGACCGCGCAAGTCAAACGCCGGCATTCGTAACCCCAGTCAACATGCGGACCATGCCTGGGCCCGACGGATCGCCCCGCTGTGAATGGGCCTTTGCGGCGCCGGAGTTCTTGCACTACCATGACACGGAATGGGGATTCCCGGTCGCCGATGATGTGCGCTTGTTCGAGAAGCTGAGTCTAGAGGCGTTCCAGTCGGGCCTGAGTTGGCGCACGATTCTGAGCAAGCGGGAGAACTTCCGCGCCGCCTTCGCGGGCTTCGACCACAAGAAGGTCGCTGCCTTCAACGACGCGGATATCGAACGGTTGCTCGGGGACGCCGGCATCGTACGGCACCGCGGCAAGATCGAGGCGGTCATCAACAATGCACGACGCGTCGAGGACCTGGTGGGGGACGGGACCCTGGCGGCTGTGGTCTGGGCCCATGAACCCTTGCGCCGCACACCCGCCCGCCACATCGCGACGTCCCCCGAGTCCGTGGCCTTGGCAAAGCAGCTGAAGCAGCACGGCTGGAAATTCGTCGGACCGACCACGGTGTACGCGTTCATGCAGGCCATGGGGCTGGTCAACGACCACGCGCAAGGATGCGTCGTGCGGGAACAGGCCGAGCAGGCCAGGGCGGGGTTCACGCCGCCGGCGCGGTGAGCGAGAGCCCCCCGGGGTCGCCGAGACCAAGCCCCGGCCCTGCCGTGCCGGGCGCTGATGCGAGCGACCGAAACCGCATTGTCCCCGGTCGACGATTGTCGCTCATGCACGTGTCCGAGGCGGCGAAACACTTCGGTCTCTTCGGCGCCTTCGTCGGACTGCTCTTCGGCATCGCGTACTCTGTGGGCGGCTTCTTCGTCGACCTGGCCACGACCGGACTCAACCACGGCACTGCCTTGGCGTTCGGCGCACTGCTCGGGATGCCGGCGATCTTCCTGGCCATCGGAGCCGTGGCGGGCGTCCTCTGGT
>JBFIDG010000082.1:0-8807 GCA_041581335.1 Thermoplasmatota archaeon | reverse complement strand
GCCCAAATGGGGGGATGGCGGGTTTTCGGGGACCGGAGTCCCCGGCGAGCCGACTGTGTCCACAGCCGCCCCGGGTAGAGCCGGCCACCGATTGGGGGTTAAAAGCTCGGCGCTGAGGCATCGGCGCGTGGCGCCGGCGCGTCCCGGGACCTATTGGTCGAACCAGCTCGCCACCGGTTCGACGTACGGGCTCTCATCGTAGCGGTACGTGTAGACGCCGCCGCGGCTGTCGAACGTGACCATCGTGCCGTCTGGGAACGCGACGACCTCGGACAGGACCGGAGCGTAGCTCATGACGGCCCAGCCACCCTGGGCGGGCGGGGCGGCGGGGTTGCCTTCGCTCGGGATGTAGACGCCGGTGGTGGGGGGGTAGGGCCAGTGTTCGGCGCTGGCGTTGAAGGCCCAGATACCACCGTGGTACATGCTGACGAAGACGGTGGTGCCGACGGCGTCGATGTAGTGGGGCGAGTAGATCAGGGAGGCATCCCAGCCGCCGATGTCGGAGGGCAGGGTCCAGCGCGCCACTTCCGTGGGCTTGGCGGGGTCGGTGGTGTCGATGACCAGGACGAGCCCCGTGGGCATGCCGGTGCGGGGCGTGATGGTCTCTTCGCCGATGATGGTGATGTGCCGCCCATCCCATAGTTCAGGAAGCGGCGTGGTCGAGTGGATGGCATAGTTCCCACCGCCAGCGGTCTGGGCGTGGCCCCAGCTGCCCCAGTTGCCTTGCCAGATGACGGCACCGCGCTCGACGAGTTCAACGATGATGAGCCCGCCATCCCAGTCGGCGAGGTACGCAAGCACTTGGCCGGTCTTGGGGTGTTTCTGGACGGTGGCGTCGGTGTGGAGGTTGACGAGGCCGTAGCCGGCGTCCCGGCTCTGCAGGTTGGCGCCTTCGTAGAAGCCGTAGGGGGCAAGCGTCGGACCGACGGTCTCTTGCTCTTCGATGGTGAAGAAGACGAAGGTGCTGGCGGCCGAGGCGACGCCGGTGCTGGAGGCGGCGACGTAGTGGACGCCGTCGATGGTGGCGGCGCTGATGGAGTGCACGCCGGCGCCGGGGACGATGGCCTGGTCGACGATGACCGGCTGCGTGGGGTCCGCGAGGTCCACGAGGAGCACGGAGGCGACCGGGAGCACCTTGACCAGGGGGCCGAGGCTTGTGCCGCAGCCGTCGCGCCAGCCGACCTGGACCGGGACCGGCAGCGACGGGTCGAGCAGGCTGGTGGCGGGCCCGCTGCTGACGGCGATCAGCGCGTAGCGGGCATCGTCCGTGATCGCAGCGTCGTAGGTGGAGAAGCCATCAATGACGATCTCGGCCAACATCTCGGGCGCGGAGGCGTTGGTGACGTCGGCGACGACCAGCGCGACGTCGTCGAAGTGGCTTTGCGTGACGGCGATGCGGCGGCCTTCGAGGTCTGTGGCGATCTCTCCGCACAGGTAGCCGCCGCTGCTGCCGCCGGCGCGCTCGGTGACGAGAGCGTCGTGGCCCAGGGTCTGGAAGTTGGGCGTGGTGCGGCCCGCGTGTTGGGCCCAGTCGTAGTGGTCGTGGTCGGGGCCGTTGGCCAGGGCATCAAGGGCCCAGTCGGGAGCCTTCCAGATCTCCGGCTCGAGGGCGGACGTTTCATCGAGGTCGACAGGGGTCGTTCCGGCACAGCCGGCCAGGCTTGCGAGCAAGACGATGGCCACGGGCAATCCACGCATGCGCCTGAGCCGGCATGGTTGCTGATAACTCTTGGGTCAAGAGAGTTGTAACGGCGTCATGGGCCACGGCGCCGGGGCCGGCATGGGCTCGCGGGTCCATGTGGCGGTGTGGAGCCCCGTGTTGGAATCGAAGGTCACGATCGTGTCGTCGAATGCGAACACTTCTTCGTTCGTGGGTGCCCAACGCACGGTGATGGCGCTCTGGACGTCGGCGGTGGGCTGCCAGACCCCGATGCTTGGCAGGTTCGCCCAGCCACCGGGCCTGATCGGGGACAGATCGACGGCCCAGATGCCGCCATGATACATGCTGATGAACATGGTCTGGCCCGAGACGCTGTAATAGTGGTTGCTGAACTGGTAGGTGGCCCCGTCTTCCCAGAACACGTCGTGGGGCAGCGTCCAAGCACCCACCTCCGTGACGTCGTCCAGCTCGGAGATGTCCAGGACGCGGATGATGCCGGTAGGGTGGTCTTCGGGGTGGCCACCCCATTCGGGGCCGACGATGGCGATGTCGAAGCCGGGCGCGAAGTCGTAGATGGGGATGACGCCGTGCAGGTTGCCCGTCCAGCCGGTGGCGGCAGGGTCGTCGTCGCGCCATGCAGCGATCGGGCGCGGCTGCCGGGGGTCGTCGACATTCAGGATGTGGTAGTTGTGGCCGCCCACGGCGTGCAGCAGCCAGCCGCGGGATGGATGCGCGGAGATCCAGCCGTCGTGCCAGATGTTGCCCTGTACCTGGTCGGTCTCCGTCAGCGGGGCGCGGTAGTTGGACAGGGGCACCAGGATGCCGACGTCGCCGGCGGTGTCGACCTCGAAGAGCTGGACCCAGGAGTTGATGAGGTCAGGGCCCAGGGTGACTGCCATGACGAGCATGCGACCATCTTGGTCGACGGCGAAGGCGCTGTGGCCGCGGCCCAAGAGCCGGTGGTGGTTTGTGATGGCGGGGTTCGCGGGGTCGCTGATGTCAACGAGGAGGATCGCCGCTTCGCGAGGGATGGGGTCCGAGGCCACCGGGGTGCTGCTGCAGGGGGTGTTCCAGCGCAGCGTGGGCTCAGCGGCGTCCGCAACCGAGGTGCCCGCGGCGGGCTCGAGCCAGACCCCCCCGGCGACGGATACGTGGGGGGCCACGGATGTGGCCGCGGGCAACACTGGACCCTTGGTATGCGCCGTCACCAGCACGATATGCTTTCCATCTGGGACAACGACGAGGTCGTAGATGTAGGAGTTCTCCATGACCATCTCCCCCAGCCATTCGGGGTCAGCAGGGTCCGTGACGTCCACGAGGGCGAACCCGACGTCGCTGCGGCTTTCGACGGCGGCCAGCCGGCGGCCATCGAGGGTCTCGGCCGCGTCGCCACAGAGGTAACCGCCGGCGGTCTGGCCGTAGTGGTCGCTGATCATGGGGTCGTGGCCGACGGGCCGGAAGTTAGGCGTGGTGGCGTTGTGGTGGTGGCGGTCCGTGTGGTCGTGGCCGTCCCCGGATGCAAGGGCCGCCATGGCCCAATCCGCCGTGAAATCATCACTGGCAGTATCTGCGGTTCCACTCTGCAAGCATCCTGCCAAACAGACCACGAGCAACAGTAAGACACGACGCACAAACGTCCATGATGGCCCTCGGTCAAGAGCCTTGTCCGCCGAGGCGCTGATATATGGGCCCATTGTCGGCATCATCATGGGCGAAGTCCTGATCAAATACCGCGTCATGCCTGACGGCATCGAAGTCGACCTCGACAACCTTGAGGGCAACCTCAAGGCCGCGATGCCGGCCTTCGCCAAGTTGCAGTCGGCCACGCAGAAGCCTTTCGCGTTCGGCATGAAGTGCATCGAGGCCACCATCGTCGTCGAAGACGATGAGGGCAACAACGACAAGCTGGAAGAGCTCCTGAACGGGCTCGAAGGCGTCCAGGGCCTCGAGCTCCTGGACATGGGACGACTGTAGGCGCGCGCAGCGAGCACACAGTCGTTCCGAGCAGGTGTTGCTTGCAACACCTGCGAGTGGCCGCCTTTAGAGGAGCGTAGCGACGAAAAGGCGGCTTCATGCGTGCCCGCAAGGGCTCGCACGGGGTCGCCTGTAAGCTCAGGTCGCGCTCCGACGGCCGCCCTAGCGCGCGGCCACACCCTTCTCCAATTCTCTCCATTCCCCCTTTCGATTATTCCTATTGGAATGATGTGAGCGTTCCCTGACTGAAACCCTATTAGTAGAGGGCCTGGTCGGCCGGAACGTGAGCGATTTCGTCTTCTCGAGCGAATCGGTGAGCGAAGGCCATCCCGACAAAGTGGCTGACCAGATCAGCGACGCCGTCCTGGATGCCATGCTGCGTCTCGACCCGTACAGCCGCGTCGCCTGCGAGACGTTCGTCACGGCCCACCGCATCATGCTCGGTGGCGAGATCACCTGCAAAGGCTTCGAGCAGGTGGACCTCCCCGACCTCATCCGCCGCACCGTCGACCGGATCGGCTACAACAACGACGACGAAGGCATGTGGAACGGCACCGCCATCGACCCCATCATCGACCTCGTCCCCCAATCGCCCGACATCGCCCAAGGCACCAGCGCCCGCAGCGACCAGAAGATCGGGGCCGGCGACCAAGGCATGATGTTCGGCTACGCCCAACGCAATACCTGGGAAGCGGACGACGACTTCATGCCCGTCCCCATCAGCCTCGCCCACGCACTCACCCGCCGCATGGCCGAAGTCCGCCGCAACGGCACCATGCCCTACCTGCGCCCTGACAGCAAGAGCCAGGTCAGCGTACGGTTCCACGGCGACGGCTCGCCCGTCTCCATCGACGCCCTCGTGCTCGCCACGCAACACGCCCCTGATGTCGACCAGGAGACCCTCGAAGCAGACCTCAAGGAACACGTCGTCAACGTCGTCATCCCCGAAGAGCTGCCCCACGACGGCGCGAAGTACTTCATCAACCACACCGGCAAGTTCGTGCTCGGCGGCCCCGCCGCGGACACCGGCCTGACCGGCCGCAAGATCATCGTCGACACCTACGGTGGCTGGGCCCCCCACGGCGGCGGCGCCTTCAGCGGCAAGGACTGCATCAAGGTCGACCGCAGCGCCGCCTACTACGCGCGCTTCGCCGCCAAGAACCTCGTCGCCGCCGGCGTCGCCGACAAGCTACAGATCCAGGTCGCCTACTCCATCGGCAGCCTGAGCCCCGTCAGCTACCACGTCGAGACCTTCGGCACGGGCAGCATCTCGGACGATGCCATCGTGGACCTGCTGCAGACCGAATTCAGCTTCGCCCCCGGCGACATCATCGATGAACTGGACCTACGCCGGCCCATCTACGAGCCGACGGCCGCGTACGGCCACTTTGGTCGCCGGGACATCGACCTGCCCTGGGAACGCCTGAGCAAGGTCGATGCGTTGACGGCGAAGGCCGGCAGCCTGGCGTAGGCCACCGACCCCCCGGACTCAGGACCGACGCTGGCGCGCCACAGCGAACGCACCCAGCAGCGCCAGCACCAGGGGCAGACCCACTCCGGGGCTCTGTTTGCCCTGCGGTCCGTCGTCTAGTGGCTCGTCGTGGCAGTCAACGTCGGCGCAGCCATCGCCGGGCGCTGCGGCCGGCTCGGAGGCCCCGCCGGCCGGCGGCTTTGATGCACCGCTGCCGGTCTCGTTGGCAGCGGGCGTCGGTGCGGGCTCAGGCTCAGGTTCGGGCTCAGGGGCGGGCGGGACGCCCAGACCGTAGCCGAAGGTGTACGTCTCGTTCGCTGTGAGTTCATCGGGGCCGTAGCCGGGGCCATCGTGCTCCGCGTAGGCATCGTGCAGCCATTCACTGGTGCGTGCGGTGGCACCGAGCCAGGCGGTCACGCCGGCCAACAGGGATCCGTCGATGGAGGCGTCCATGTAGCCGCCATCATCCTCATCGCTGAGTTTGGCGTTGTCGCCGTCGATGGTGTCGGAGACCTTCGCGCCGTCGATGTACAGTTCCACGGCCCAGTTCTGGTGCGCCGTCTCATCGGTGTGCGTGCGTAGCCCCCAGATGAAATGGACTTGGACGACGGGCTCGCCGTCGACGGTGACAGGTGACACGATGACGCGCTGGGAGCCGACGTTGAACGGCTCATCCGGGTCCTGCGCGCCACTACCAGCAGCGGGATCGACGGCAGCGGGATCATTGATGGTGACCCCGAGCAGCACGCGGTCGCATGCATCGCCGCCTTGGCCGACGCGCAGTTCCAGGATGTCCATGCCGCCGTTGAGGTTCTCGGGCAACTCATAGACGTCTTTCGCGTCGTCTGATGCCCATACCACGAGTTCGGGGCATTTGGCGGCGGCAGCATGCGGCGCAAGAAGCGCCACAAGCAGCATTGCGATCAGGGGGATATGCAAGCGCATGCCCGTAACGGGACTTGTGACCTACTTAACCAGTCTAGTCACAACGCTGGAGAGTCCCGACTTAGCGGCGGCGAGCGATGACGATGAGTGCGATCACCAGCAACGGGAGGGCGAAGCCGGGGCTTTCCTTGCCGTCCACTGCACCGTCGACGTCTTCGTCCGTTTGGTTGCCGCCGGACGTCCCGTTACCCCCGTCGGTGCCCGGGGCACCTGGGGCGCCTTCGGTGGCGTTGGTCTCGCCCATCGTCTGCTCCGTCGCGAGATCGATGCCATACATGCCGACGAAGTCGGTCAAGGTGTAGGTGAACGCGTAGTCACACGGGACCGGCGTGACGCTCTCGTCGGCGCAGACGTGCGCGGACTCCATCATTTCATCAAGGCCGTCCGTGCCATTCCAGGCAAAGACGGTCTCGTTGTTCGCGGTGACATTGATCGTCATGTTGCCAGCAAGGACCTCGCCCACGAAGCGGAACGCCGCGTCGCCGGTCCAGTTGTACTGGAAGACGCCGGTCGTGGCGTTCGTGGTTTCGACGAGGAACGGGAAGGCGGTGATGTTCGCGTACAAGACGGATGGCTCGGGCGCCGCGATGGCCACCACGTAGTCGCGACCGAAGCCGGAGTCAGGAGCACGGTCGGCGAAGGTGCCCTTGTGCTGATCCGCTAAATCGAGCTTGGACGAGGCGTAGAATTCAGTGATGACCGTTCCGTCAACGGCGCCGATGGCCGTCAGGGGGACCGTGATACGGATCTGGCTGCCGTCGTAGCCGGCGTCGCTTGCCACACCGCTTGGCGTCTCAGAATCGTCGCCGGCACTGGTGGACGATCGACCGACGTCGAGGCCTGCCGTGAACGCGTCGGCGCCGACCTTGAAGTGGACGGCGAAGTGGTGTGCACCGTAGACGCTCGGATTGTAGTTGCCGGCGATGTTGATGACGAAGACGATCTCCGTCTCGGTCTGGACATCGACGTACGCCTTCGTCAGGTCGATGAACTTGGGGGCCGCATTGCAGGCGCCGGCAGCGCACGAAGGCGCACCACCGACGGTCCCGACATCGCCGGCGGGGTCGGTGATCTCGGGGTCCTCGGCTGAGCCGGATACCGTCAAGGGGGCCAGGGCCAGGACAGCCATCAGCAGCAGTGGAAGCACACGCATGAAGGCTCGAGCCAGCTGCCGCTACTTGAACGTTGACGCGTGGCGATGGCGCAGAGCCCGATTCACTTGCGGCGACGGACGGCGATGGCCACGAACGCCATGAGGATTAGGCCGACGGCCACCGCGGGCGTGTCCTTGACTTCCGGAGCCGTGCCGTTGCCTTCCGGCGTGTTGTCATCCGTGCCGTTGTCTTCCATCCCGTCGCCGGGGGCAGGCGTCGATGGATCGACACCAGTGACGACGTCGATGGTCTCGGCAAGGGTGACACTGCTGGTGCCGTTGAACGCAGTGTAGTTGACGTAGAGCTGCCAGACACCCGGGGCCGCCACGAGCTTGACGGTCTGGTTGTCAGGGGCTTCGCAGATGCAGGTGAACGCTTCCGTGCCGTTGGCATCGACGAGCGTGATGTTGGCGCTGCCAGTACCCGTGAGGGCAAGATCGAGCGTGATGCTGGCCGGCCCAGTCCAGTTGATCAGGTACGATGAGTCAGCCGTCATGTTGCTGACGTGGCTGTGGCTCAGGGGCCCTTCCGTGACGTTGAGGTACACGGTGGCGGGCGCGGTGATTTCTAGCATCGGGAATACGAAGTCGGCGCCGAAGCCACTGTCAGGTGCGCGATCGGTCATTGGGCCCTGGGCGGCTGCGTTGACGAGCGACGTCAGGAACGTGTTCGTGATGACGGCGCCACCGGCCGGGTTGCCGATCGCTGCCAAGGGCACCGTGATCGTGATGACGGTGTCGATCCAAGCGGCCTCGGTGGCCACGCCGGTCGGCGTGACTGCGCCGCTGCCGGGCAGGCCGCCAGCCGAATTGGCGGCTTCGGCGTGCAGACCCGCAGCATATTCGATGCCGGCGATGGTGAAGTGGAAGACGTAGTCGGCCGGGCCGTACGCGTTGGCGTTGTTGGCGCTGTCGATACGGAAGACGACGTTGTCACCTTCGAGCGCGATCCAGCCTGTCAACAGGTCTGCGAAGCTGGCAGGGGGCGCGCATTGGCCGCCGCCGCAAGCAGGGGCGCCACCCGGGCCGGTGACGTCCTTGCCTGCATCAGTGACCTCCGGTTCCGAGGCGGTGCCGGCGATGGCACCGGGCATGGATGCGAGAACGAGCACGGCCAGAGCCAGGAACGCCAAGCGATTGAGCTGCATGCAACGGCCCTGGCATTGAGTGCATTTAACACCTACCGTGGCGACGCTATACAGCCGGCGCCGCCCAGTGGCGACCCGTTTGCCCTCGCGAGGCATTCGCGACCCCCAGCGCGCAAGCGCGGCAAGCTCGGAATCGCTTATTCTTCGACTTCGTCGCCGAACAACCGCCCTCTCGCTGGTCGTGCAAGCACGACCCGCTCGGGATCGGCCTTCTCCGACTCAGACTTCGACTTCGTCGCCGAACAACCGCCCTCTCGCTGGTCGTGCAAGCACGGCCCGCTCGCGACAGCTCATTCGTCGACGTCGTCGCCGAACAACCTGTCGACCATCCACTGCGCATCGAAGGGCTTCAGGTCAGGGTAGTCCTGGCCCACGCCGATGAACAACAGCGGCTTGTTGATGGTGTAAGCGACGGACAGCGCTGCGCCGCCCTTGGCATCGACGTCGACCTTGGTC
>JBFIDG010000081.1:0-8810 GCA_041581335.1 Thermoplasmatota archaeon | reverse complement strand
GGGACGGCGCGCTTCACTGGTTTCGCACGCGCCAGATTCTTATGATGTTGCCCCCGAGGCGCTAAGCAAAGACACCAACTGCCACCACTTCGCCTGCGGGGATTGGGACGACATCCAACAGGATCGGGGGGTCCTCGAGACTGAAAATGCGGAGATTGCGCCCTTCAACGACCAACAACTCCTGGTCATACCGTGAGCCAAGGACGTCTGCCGCGAAGAGTCCCCGCACGGCTTCGACATCACACGGGACTGAAGCATGACCATGCTTTGCCTCGCCGCCGCGGTATGTCACGACGGGACAATCACGCGACCCAACGACAGCCGTGGCGATGACCCCGTTTGCAGCCGGGTGAACGCCCACGTTAAGACTCGGGCGGGAACTCTTCAAGCAGCGCCCCTCGTGGGCACTGACGGTGGCATCGGTATCCAGGCGTACCAGGCGACACCACTGCTCGATGGCCTCACGCGAATTATGCTGCCAGGTTGTACATTGGTCGTTTTGATCCCCACTGCGTCTGCAGGTACGCTGTTCGGGGACGCGGTCATAGTCAACATAGACCAGCGAGGTGCCGGGCACCGGCGTCAGGTCCCGGGTCTCGGCGTGGACCCGATAGTAATGCTGAGTGCCACCCAGCACGTCGTCGTGCCGCTGGCCGGAGGCGTTGTCAGACAGCGGACACTCGCCGTTGCGCCATGACTTGTCGGCTACGAGCAAGTGCTGCTTGCCAGGGACCGAGCCCTCATACAATGTGCACGTGTCGCTGTCTCGACCCCCGGCCCCAGTATCCTTGTACTTGTCGTGATTGCTCGGGGAGATCACGAGAATCCGGTGGAGGTCGCCCGTTGTTGGCGGCAGGACGAACGCAGGGCCCGTGGCCCCACCCAGGATGCCCACGAGCCATCGGCCCTTGATGGGATCGACGATCGTGTATGGATCTGCATCCCCGCGTTCCTTCCGGATGACGATCTGATCTCCGAGCGAGCCTTCCACGAAGGTCCCGACCCCACGCGGGGCCACGTTGCACCGCCGGTGGTCCCGATCGAAGGTCTCCGTGGTGACCCACCCCTCGGAGGTGGTGGTGAAGTATTGGCAATCGCCGCTCGAGGGGCGAATGATGAGGCCCGCCCGACGGTTGTGCAGGGTGGGGTCCTGGCCGGACACCCATTCGACGTAGTCGTCCAAGCCATCTTGGTCAGTGTCGGGCTGAAGGATATCCGTGCCTATCGCAAGCTCTTCGCGGTCGCTCAACCGATCGTTGTCGGAATCCCGGGCAAACAGCATAGAGACTCGGTCCCCCCGCTGTAGCATGACCTGTGCGAAGTCCAGGCCTTGAAGAGGGACATCCTCGTAGCCACCGCCCTCCCCGTGGCGAAGGATACGGACCAGCCAGGCCGAACCGTTCGATTCGCGGGCCACCAGGCGTTCGCCGTCGACCTCAAGCCCCACGAAATCACCGGCCAGTGTCACGACCGGCAAGCCCGCCGCCGCCAGCACATCTGCTAAGGTGCTGGCGTCGCCACCGGCCACGTGGAGGTCCCGAGCGATTGGCACATATCGATTGATACGCACGCCGTCCGCGCCACCTAAGTCGACTTCCAGATGGACATTCCGGCCAGCGACGCTTTCGGTCGCATCCTGCGCGGCACCATAGTCGAAGTTCTGGACTCGAGCACGAAGGGGCATGCCAGCCAGAATATCAGTGCTGCGGCGATAGCCGATGCTGGGGCACGAGAACTCATGCAGCATCGAGGCGCCGGGGTCTAGGCCGGTCACGTCGTTCTTCAGATTCTCGGCCGGAATGCACAGCAGTTGCCACCCCGCCGGGTCGAGGTACTCGACGATGACACTGATAGAAACGGGGGCATTCGCCAGTTCTGCGTTGCCTTGATTCTCAATCACGATTTTTCCCGTGACCTTTGCATCATCCCAGTCAAGGGTAGAGGTTTGTGTGCGCACGGTCCGTTGCACAGCAGACCGTTTGTTCGTGTCGTGCGTTGCGACCGAGCTTTCAGCGGAGAGCCCCGCCGACGCTTCGGCCGTCACAGATGCCGTGACACCCGCCTTCGTCGGATTGGTCGAGACTGCGGCTTGGGCCTGGACCGTGACTTTCGCGCTCACAAACTGCTTCTGGACATCCGCATGGACGGTGCTGAACTCAGCGGCAATGGCCCTCACGTCGCTACTCGACTCCCCTTCGACGACCTTGGGTTCGACGATCAGCATGACGTCCCGGGTAGCTACGGCCAGCAGCGCGTATGCTGGCTCAAATGCATCCACTGGCATTGCGGGTTTGAGGTTGGTCCAGGCCACGTAGTAGCCATCGGTCCGGTGCTTGGCTGGACGGCCGAAGTATTCTACGCCGTCGTCGAGGACATCGCCATCAGTCGATGGGAGATTCGGATCTAGCCCCAAGAAGCAGCGCTCCGCTGCGGCCGGAAGGCCATCATGGTCATTGTCAAGGTTGGATGAACCGTCTAGGATGACCGGCCATGCCTGCGCATAATGAACCGCAACACCATCCGGCACTCCTTGCACGTCGCGCCCCAGGCTGAAGGCCACGTTGGGGTCTGTCCCCCACCAGGCCTCGTACTGGTTCAAGAGGCCGTCCGAGTCGCGATCGCCCCACGGGTCCTCGGCGTCCACCGGGCACGCCAATACGTCATCGCCTTCTCGGACAACGGGGGCAAAGGGCTCCCCGTGGACACCATAGTCCGCTGCGATGGCTGCGAGCCCGAGGTCGCCGTATGGAACGCCAGCAGGATTGGTCAGCACCTCTAGAGCTGGTTCCACGCCGCGGGTACCGTCCTCGGCTACACACCCCGCCAAGGCGGCACAGGCCAAGACGGCAAACAATCCCAACGGCTTCCACACACGCATGGACGTTTACGACCGGTGGCGGGCATTTAGTTATTGGGAGCTACAGAAAACGGCGGGCCAGACGATGGCTTCTGCTTCCAGTGCGCTCCCACTGGGAATCGGTCGGACCGATTGCGCTAGGAGCCTGCGCTACCCGATGCGGGCCTGGAAGCCCATGTCGTCGAGGATGCCCTTGACCTTCTTGGCGTGGTCGCCCTGCAACTCGATGTGCCCGTCCTTGTAGGCCCCGCCGCACGCGCACTTGGTCTTCAGGACGCTCAGGATCTTCTTGGGGTCGACCGAGCCGTCCATGCCGTTGACAATGGTCATGAGCTTGCCGTATCGCCTGGAATCGGTGCTGATACGCAATTCCAGTTGCTCGATGGCGATGACGTCGAAGTCATCGTACTCTGCAAGTTCAGAAGGCAAGCCGGCGGCGCTGAAGATATCGCTCAAGGTCCAGTGACCATCAGTGTCCCGACATAGAAGGGTTGCGGCGGGGGCCGTCGGCCGTCGAGCGGGCCGCCCATGCGCCACTTTGCGCCGGATGCCGACATTCGGCGAGCCAGATCGTGCCCGCATGGGCCACGACGATGATGCACTCGTCCGACGCGTCCACGTCCGGCGGGCTCGACGCGATGCAGAATCGTCATGCCCGGGGTCGTCCGAGCAGATCCTCCAGACGTGGCGGGCCGCATCCCCGGCGACGTGGCCAGGGAACAAAGAGGGGGAAAGGGGAAAAGTTGGCAGGAGCCAGAGTTAGTCGCTGCGGGCGGAGTAGCCCATCTTCTCCAAGACGATCTGCACCTTCTTGGCGTGATCACCTTGCAGTTCGATGTGGCCGTCTTTGACGGTCCCACCGCAGGCGCACTTGCTCTTGAGCTCCGAGAGGAGCCGCTTGAGATCCACCGACGCATCCATGCCCGAGACGATCGTCATGAGCTTGCCGTAGCGACGGGCATCTGTGGAGATGCGCATCTCTTGCTGCTCTTTGGCGATGTCTTCGCAGACACAGATCTCTTCGGGCAGGCCGCAGCCGGTGCAGATCCCGCTCATTGAAGGAGCTCTTCCTCGCGGTTGATGGTCAAGATGCGTGCGATCTGACGGCGGATGGTGCGGATCTTGCCAGGGTTGGGCGTAGAGCCGCCCATGGCCTGGACACCGCGTTCCTGCATCAGTTCGTGGCGCAGCTCGTTGAGGCGCGCGATGCGGGCCTCGAGGTCCATCTCCCGGAGTTCAGAAGCGGACAGCATCAGCTGTCACCTCCGACCGTGAACGACTTGCGAGCGCGGCGACCATCGCCTTCTGCAGCCTTGTCGCCAGCCTTGGCGGCGGGCTTTTCGGCAGCATCGGCGGGGGCAGCCTTGCCTTCGGCAGGGGCGTCGACCTTTTCGACACCGGCGGCCTTGGCGGCTGTCTTGGCGGCCTTGGCAGCCTCTTCGCGCTCCTTTTCGCCGGGCGAGTAGATCTTGACCTCATCGGGGAGAACAGCGTCCTTGTGCATGATGCGGACGGTGCAGCCGATGATGCCGAGCTTCTTCTTGCACTGCGAGTAACCGGAGTCCATCAGTTCGATGGCGGTCTCACCGCAGTACTTGACGTGCCCGGCGATGAACTTCTCGCGGCGCTTGCGCTGACCGGTCAACTTGCCGGCGATCTCGACGATGACACCCTGGGCGCCGGACTGCATGATGCGCTGCACCGTGCTGTGGCCGACGCGGCGGAAGTGCCAACCGCGTTCCAGGCTCTCGGCGACCTTGGTCGCCATGATCTGGGCGTTGAGGGCGGGGTTGTCCGCGGGTTCTTCGACGCTGATCTGCGGGTTCTCGATCTTGAACTTGGCACCCAGGTCCTGGGTGAGTTGGTTGATCGTGACACCGCGGCGACCAATGACCATGCCGGGGCGTTCAGCGATGATGCTGACGCGGGTCCCGAGCGGGGTGCGTTGGATGTCGAGGCCACCGAAGCCGGCGCGCTCCGTCTCCTTGGAGACGAAATCCTTGACGAGCATGCGGTTGACGGCTTCCTTGATGAACTTGCGTTCGACGGCCATGTTATTCGTCCTCCATTGCGGTCACGATGAGTTCGAGGTTGCACAAGCGGTCGAAGTGGGGCGTGGCGCGTCCGTGGGCACGGGGCGTGTAGCCTTTCTTGACCTGGCCTTGGTAAGCGGACGCGTGCGTGATGACGAGCGTGTCCGTGTCCAGACCCTTGTATTCTGCGTTGGCCTCGGCGCTGTTCAGGACCTTCAGGAAGTGCAGGCACACCTTGACGGGGTACTTGCCGGGGCCGAAGCCCTCACCACGGCGGTGGGCGATCTTGCGCTTGCGCACAAGGAACGGCACCGGGGTCTTGAGGTCGGCGACCTCTTGTAGGAACTGCTTGGCGCGACCGACGGGCATGCCCTTGATGGCGCGGGCGACGTTGCGGCCGCTCTTAGGGGAGCAGGGCATGTCGCGAGCGTAGGCGCAGGCGGTCTTGGCGGGGTCGGAAACTGTAGAGTATTTCGTAGTCATGTTTTCGACCTCACTTCAACGGAACGTGCTTGGAGCCACGCGTAGCACCGACACCGACACCCGAGTGGGCGCAGTACTTGGTGCTCGGCGCGAATTCGCCGAGGCGGTGCCCGATCATCTCCGGTTGGATGGTCACGGGAACGAAGTTCTGTCCGTCGTAGACGTTGACGATCTTCCCGACAAAGCGCGGGAGGACAGCCAGGTGGCGGTAGTGGGTGCGGACACCCTCGCCTTCGGCTGCGTCCTCGACCTTGGTCAAGAATTTCTTTTCTCCCACGGAGACGCCGCGGGAGTAGGAGCGGCGCACCTTGCTGGGCAGGAGCACCAGAAGGTCGTCCAGGCTCATTGCCTGGAGCTCTTCGATGCTCTTGCCGCGGTACGCGAATTCCTTCTTCTGGCGGGTCTCGATGGAGGCCTGTGCCTTGCGCTGGCGGCGACGAGCCGCACCTGCGTTGCTGAATCCTTTCTTTCTGGCCATCTAAATCACCTCTTACCCGTCCGGCTGGGTGCGATCTTACCGACCTTACGGCCCGGAGGCGTACCACGGGACACACTGGTTCGACCAGGCGTGTAGTTGTGGGCACCACCACCGTGGGGGTGATCCACGGGGTTCATTGCGACACCACGGACGCGAGGCCAGCGAACGGCCCGGGTCTTCATGGCGTGGAACTTCTTACCGGCCTTCAGGAAAGGCTTGTCGCCGCGACCGCCACCGGCAGCGAGACCGATGGTCGCGCGGCACTTGGGGTTGAAGTCACGGAACTTGCCGGAAGGCAGGCGGATCACGGTGCGCTTGGCATCGTGGCTGATGATCTCGGCAGCGTTGCCACCGGAGCGGCAGAACTGTCCGCCATCGTTGGGGCGGCCCTCGACGTTGTAGATCGGGGTGCCCTCGGGGATCTTGCTGACAATGGTGACATTGCCGGGCTTGATCATGGTCTTGTCGGTGAACACGACCTCGTCGCCGACGCCCTGACCTTCTGCAGCGATCTGCAGGGTCTTGACGCCGTTCTCGAAGGTGAGTTCGGCCAAGATCGTGGTGCGGCCGGGGCCGTGCATGAGCTTGGTGACGCTACCCGTGCCGATGAGGCCGAGAGGGTAGCTGACCTTTCCCTTGTGCTTGTGGCTGGGGCTGATCAGGCGCGGCGGGGCTGCGCCACGGCGCCGGCTTAGAATTCGCTTTCCCATCTTAGAACACTCCAATGCGCATGCCGATGTCCTCGGCCGACGTTTCGCCACCGAACTTGACGATGGCGCGCTTGCCCTGCTTGGTGATACGGGTGTTGACCGTCTCGACTTCGCAGTCGAACAACTTCTCGATCGCGGCCTTGATCTGAGGCTTGGAGGCCTCACGGCGCACGATGAACTCGAGGCTGTTGTTCTTGTCCATGATCATCATGGTCTTCTCCGTCACAGACGGGTGGAAGATGATCTTGTAGGGGTCGGTCATTGGTAGGCCTCCTTGAGTTGCTCCAGGGCGCCCGTCGTGTAGACGGTCAGGCGGCCCATGTCGCCACCAGGCGCGAGGTGTTCGGCGCCAAGGTTCTTGGCGGAGACCACATCGACACCGGTCAGGTTGCGGACACCGGGGACGTTGCCGTCGGCGGTCACGAAGAGCACCGACTTGGGGGTCTTGTAGCGGCGGGCACGGAGCGTACCCATACCGGCGCGGACGTGCTTGCCGTCGCGTGCGCGGGCCAGGTCGGCGGTGACGCCGATGCTCTCGAGGAATGCACTGAGGTCCTTCGACTTCTGCACGGTGCTGAAGGCGTCCTCGACGACGATGGGGAAGGCCTGGACACCCTCGGTCTTGTGACCGCGGGCGGCGACCAGCTCACCGTCAGCGGTGGCGGCGAGCGCGCTGGCGATGGCCAAGCGGCGCTCCTTCTTGTTCATGCTGAGGACCCAGCTCTTGAGGGCGCTCGGGGGGTGAGCGCGGCGGCCGCCGACGACGTTGGGGGCCAGGGCAGCGTTGCGGCCCTGCTTCAAGCGGGGGACGCGGCTGGCACCCTTGCCCTTACCGACGGAGGCGGTGGAGTGGCGCTCACCAGCGACGGGGTTGGCACCGTAGCGCTGGCGGCGGTTGGCGCGGCTGACCTTGACGGCCTTGCGGACCAGGTCCGGGCGCACTTCAGTGGCGAAGACGGACGGGAGTTCGATCTCGCTGCCCTTCTTGCCATCCTTGCTGTAGACTGGGACCTTCATTGTGTCCGACTTCCTTGTTTGCTGCTGAGGGAGATGTACTCGATGCTCGGCTCTTCGACCTTGACACCAGCACTGTAGCGGACGGCGTCGCGGATCTTGACCAGGCGCTTGGCCGGGCCAGGGATGCTGCCGTGCAGGAGGATGTACGGGTTGCGGACCTCACCGTAGTGGAGGAAACCACCAGCGGGGTTGATCTCGCTGCCCTCGGCACCGATCTTCAAGACACGCTTGTTGTACTCGGTGCGGTGGTGCATGCCGCGCTGGCCGTCGTTGGGGACGGTGGACTGGACCCAGTGGGGGTTCCAGGAACCCTGGGTACCGATCATGCGGCGGTGCTTGCTGTTCTTGTGGGACAGCAGCTTCGTGCCGAAACGGACGACACGGGATTCGAAACCGTAGCCCTTCGTGATGGCCTGCACATCGGTCATCTGACCGTTCGTGAGGACATCGGCGGCCGTGACTTCCTTACCAAGGAGGTCCTTGCCGAAGGCGATGCGGGCAGCCATGTCGCCGCCGCCGATGCGGATCTCGGTGACCTCGGGGGTCTTGGAGTCCACACCGCTGACGAGGACGGGTGCGGTGATAGCGAGGACGCGGACGTCGCTGAGGGTGGCCTCGTTCATGAGGGCCCACTTCTTCTCGGCGTCCTGCTTCTTCGGGACCGGCAGGCGGTCGCCGAGGCGCTCGGGGAGTTTGTCAGCCCAGACTTCGGTCAGGGTCTGCTCGCCGTAGGGCGTCATCTCGTAGGCGCGGACGGCCGCGATCGTCATGTTGGGGGTCTCGATGACCGTGACCGGCATGACGACCTGTTGGCCGCTCGTGGTGCTGCTGGGGCGGTAGTCCACCACCATTGCGTGGGTCATGCCGGCTTTGTAGCCAGCGAAACCCTGCAACTTGGGGCTGGAGCCATCGACGGCCCAGGCCTTGGTGTGGGGGACAACCGAGCGTGCGCGCTTACGTGGGTAGAAACCCATGGAGCCGCGGCGGGGGTTGTGGATCTTTGCCATTGTCTCTCTCCTTGTCCCTCTGGCACTGTTGTGCCGTCAGGTGCCAGTCCGTTGCTTGACGCATTGCGGACTGGAGATGCGACGCTGTAGTGCCTACCCGACCCGACACCGAGGTGACCGGACGGCTATGGTACCCGAGGGCACCGGCTCTACTGCTTGCAGGCCGGCCGACACGGGTCCCCTATATGAAGATGTTCCAAGCGAAACCAGGGGGTAGCGAGCCCG
>JBFIDG010000080.1:0-8836 GCA_041581335.1 Thermoplasmatota archaeon | reverse complement strand
GCTTATATGCTGCGCCAGGTCACGGCGGCTTAGAGAGGAGTAGGCCAAGGGTCCACTCCGCAAACCGTTCCAAATTGCCCGTCGACGGTCGGGCCGCATTCTCTGGGATCGTTACCCGGGTCTGCTAAGGACTGGGAAAGGTTCGCCTTACCCCCGTCTCCGTCTGCATAAGGAGGAACTATCCATGAGCGCAGTGCGTGACATCGGCATCGACGTCCGGGCCCCCAAGCGGGCGCCCGCTCCAGGTGACCTGTTCAACCCATTCAATGGCACCCTACCCGTCCGCGGTTCTACCATCGTCGGAAAGGTCGTGAGCCACAAGATGCAGGGAACAGTCATCGTGGAGAAGGAGACCAACCACTTCGTCCCTAAGTACCAGCGGTACGAGAAGCGGACGGCGCGGTACCCCGCCCACCTTCCATCGAACATCGATGTCGAAGTTGGCGACGAGGTCACCATCGCCGAATGCCGACCCGTGTCCAAGACGGTCACTTTCGTCGTTGTCGAGAACCGCACCGAGGAGGTAGCCTAACATGCGAGGAATCGCAGGCTCCGTCACGCGCGGTCTCCCGACCGGCGCTCGCCTCGACTGCATCGACAACACCGGTGCCAAGATCGTCGAGATCATCATGGTCCCCAAGATCAAGACCACCAAGAACCGCTACCCGTCCGCGGGTGTCGGCGACTGGATCAAGGTCAGTGTCAAGAAGGGCACCCCCGAGATGCGCCGTCAGATCCTTGACGCCGTCATCGTCCGCCAGAAGCGCCCGTACAGGCGCGCCGATGGCGTCACCGTCGTCTTCGAAGACAACGCCTGCGTGATCATCACGGGCGCTGACGGTGAAGTCAAGGGCAGTCAGATCAAGGGCCCTGTGGCCCGGGAAGCCGCACAACGCTGGCCGCGTATCTCCGCGACCGCCAGCACGATTGTCTGAGGTAACCATGGCTACCAGTATTCAACCCCGCAAGCAACGCAAGGCGTGGTACAAGGCACCTCTGCACCTGCGCCGCAAGCAGATCGCCAGCCACCTGGCCGAAGACCTGCTTCTCAAGTACAACATCCGCAGCATCCCCGTCGTCACCGGCGACGAGGTCAAGATCATGCGCGGTAACAAGAAAGGCAAGACCGGCAAGGTCGTCGCCATCGACACGAAGGCCCGCAAGGTCACCGTCGAAGGCATCACCCACAAGAAGGCCGACGGCACTGACGTCGCTTTCCCCCTTGACGCCAGCAACTTGCTGATCACCAAGCTGAACCTCGAGGACAAGCACCGCCGCGCCAAGATCGGCGCCGAGGACAAGCCCAAGAAGGAGGCCTCCGAATGAGCAAGCACCTGAAGCGCCTGAACGCCCCGCGTTCCTGGGTCCTTCCCCGCAAGACCAACGTCTACACGACCAAGCCCCGCGCCGGCCCGCACGCCATCGCCCGCTCTATCCCTCTGAGCACGGTGCTGCGTGACTACCTCGGCCTGGCCGCGTCCGGCCGCGAAGCCCGCACCGCCATCGGCGGCGGCGATGTCCTCGTGGACGGCCGCGTCGTGAAGGACGCCAAGCTGGCTGTCGGCTTCATGGACGTCGTGAGCGTCCCCAAGCTGAAGCGCGCCTGGCGCATGACCGTCGACCACAAGGCGCGCCTGCGTCTGGTCGAGGTCAACGCCAAGGATGCTTCCTGGAAGCTCTGCCAGATCAACAACAAGTCCACGATCAAGGGCGGCCAGACGCAGCTCAACCTGCACGATGGTCGCAACCTGCTCGTCAAGAAGGACGACTACAAGACCGGCGATGTCCTGCGCTTGGACCTGCCCGGCCAGAAGATCACCGGCCACTTCCCCCTCGCTGAGGGTGTCGAGGTCATGATCACGGCCGGCCAGCACGCTGGTGAGGTCGCTCCGGTCGCCAGCATCGAAGTGACCCGCAGTCACAAGGCGAACCTGATCCACCTGAAGAGTGGCGAGACCACCATCAGCACGATCAAGCCCTACGCCTTCCCGATCGGCGACAAGAAGAACATGCCCAAGGTGGAGGTGACGTCCATTGTCTGAGAACGTCATGACCAAGCCGTACATCGCCAAGGTCACCGTCAACATCGGTTGCGGCGAAGGCGGCGACAAGCTGGAGCGCGCCGAGAAGGTGCTCACCAAGCTGACCGGCGCCAAGCCTTCCCGTACCTTCGGCAAGATCAACAACCGCGAACTCGGTGTCCGCCCCGGCATGCCTATCGGCTGCAAGGTCACCCTGCGCGGCGAAGCGGCTGAGTCTTTCATCGGCCGCGCCCTCTACACCCGCCTCAACAAGGTGTTCTCGTACAGCTTCGACAACCAGGGCAACCTGCAGTTCGGCGTCGCTGACCACACCAACTTTGAGGGCGAGCGCTACGATCCTGATGTCGGTGTCTTCGGCATGGATGTCGCGATCACGCTCGAAAAGCCCGGCCACCGCATCAAGCACCGCCGCCTCTTGGCGCGCAAGGTGCCTATGCGCCACCGGGTGACCCGCGAGGAAGCCATGGCTTTCCTCACGGAGAAATTCCAGATGGAGGTCATCTCATGACACTCTTGACCAAGGAACGCCAACACTACAAAGGACGGATCGAAGGATGCCTGCGCTGCGGCCGCAAACGCGGTATGGTGCGCCGGTACAACCTCCGTCTTTGCCGCCAGTGTTTCCGCGATGGAGCCCGCGATCTCGGCTTCAAGAAGTACAACTGAGGTGATCTAAAATGCAAAACGACGCATTGGCAGACGCCCTCACCATCCTCCGTAATGCGGAGCGTGCGGGCAAGCAAGAAGCCACGGTCACCCCGGCTAGCAAGCTGATTGGCCGCGTGCTCAAGGTCATGCAAGACCAGGGCTACATCGGTCCCTTCGAATACGAAGACGACGGACGTGGCGGACTTTACAAGGTCAGCCTGGTCGGGACCATCAACAATTGCGGTGTCATCAAGCCCCGCTACGCCATCAAGAAAGCGGATTTCGACCAATGGGAGAGCCGCTTCCTTCCTGCTCGTGACTTCGGGAGTCTCATCCTGAGCACGACGCACGGCGTGATCGACCAATACCGAGCTAAGGAGGTTGGCACGGGCGGGCGTTTGCTCGCCTACGTCTACTAGGTGATTATCATGCCCATCCTGCCTGAAATCACTCACGAGATCGATATCCCGGACGGCGTCACCGTCACGGTCGACCACGCGGACAACGAGAACCACACCGTCATCAAGGGCCCCAAGGGCACCTTGGAGCGCCGGTTCCGCTACCGTGGCGTCACTGTGACCGTCAAGGACGGCCAGGTTATCGTGCACAAAGACCTCCCCCGCCGAGAGCACAAGGCGATCTGCGGCACCTACGCCGCACACATCCGCGCCATGCTCCACGGTGTCACCCAGGGCTGGGTCTACAACCTGAAAGTGGTCTACAACCACTTCCCCATCAAGGCCGCCGTGCAGGGCAACACGTTCGTCATCGAGAACTTCCTCGGCGAACGCCACCCGCGCAAGGCCACCATCTACGCTGACGTCAAGGTCCAAGTCAAGGGCGCCGACGTCACTGTGGAAGGCATCGACCGGGGACACGTCGGTCAGACCGCCGCCAACATCGAGAAGGCGACGCGCGTCAAGGGCCGCGACATCCGTGTGTTCCAAGACGGTATCTACATCACCCACAAGGGAGGCGAAGAATGAGCCCGGAAACGGCCGCCAAGGCCACCGAAGCCACTGAGGTCAAGGAAGAGAAGGTCAAGGTCGTCGAGAAGGCCGTGCAGCCCAAGCAGAAGCCTGTGCTGGACGCCGAGACCACCGAGGCCCTCGAGCTCCGTGCCCAGAAGAAGGCCAAGCAACCCACCTTCCGCCGCCAAGAATGGTGGCGCTACAAGAAGCTGGGCGGCAAGAACGCTGGATGGCGCAAGCCTCGGGGTATCCACTCCAAGATGCGCCGCCACTTCAAGTACCGCCCCAACGTTGTCAGCATCGGTTTCCGCGGCCCCGTCGCGGCCCGTGGCCTGCACCCGTCGGGCTTCGAAGAAGTGCTTGTGCACCGCCCCGAAGACCTCGCCAAGGTCGACCCCAAGATCCAGGCTGCCCGCGTGGGTGGCACGGTCGGTGGTCGCAAGGCTGAACTGATCGAGAAGGAAGCCGACAAGCTCGGTATCCGCATCCTGAACAGGAGGTCCTAGAATGGCCGATCTTCGCAACCAGAAGCGCCTAGCCGCTGAGGTCATGAAGTGCGGCCAGAGCCGTGTCCGCATCGACCCCGACCGTGGGGACGAAGTGGCCACCGCCGTGACGCGCGCGGACATCCGCAAACTCGTCGCTGGCAAGGTCATCACCAAGGTCCAGAAGCAGGGTGTCAGCCGCGGCCGTGGCCGCAAGCTGGACGCCCAGAAAGCCAAGGGTCGCCGCGTCGGACCTGGTAGCCGCAAGGGTGCCAAGTACGCGCGTCTGCCCCGCAAGCAGCGCTGGATGGCTCTCATCCGTGCCCTGCGCAACGAGCTCCGTGGCCTGCGCGAAAGCGATGCCATCGATCGCCACATCTACCGCGAGTACTACATGCGTGCCAAGGGCGGACAATTCCGCAGCCGTGCCCACATGCTGGCCCACATGCGCACCGAAGGTTCCCTGAGTGAGGAGGTGTCGTCCTAATGGCGTCCAGCCCCCGCACCCGTGTGCCCATGCGCCGCCGCCGTGAAGGCAAGACCGACTACCGAAACCGCCTCGGACTGCTGAAGTCCGGCGAGACCCGCGTGGTCGTCCGCCGCACGACCGGCAACGTCATCGTCCAGTTCATTGACTGGGCTGAGACGGGCGACGAGGTCAAAGCGACCGCCGTCGGTCAAGAGCTCAAGCAGCTCGGCTGGACCGGCAGCGCCAAGAACACGCCTGCCGCCTACTTGACCGGCTTCCTGGCCGGCAAGCGCGCCCTCGCAGAAGGCATCGACAACGCCGTCCTCGACCTCGGTCGCCACGCCCCCGTGCGCGGCTCCAAGGTCTTCGCCGCCCTCAAGGGTATCGTGGACGCTGGTGTCGAAGTGCCCCACAGCGAAGACATCTACCCCACCGAGGACCGCCTGACCGGCGAGTTCCTCGACCAGAAGAAGGACTTCGAGGCCGTGCGGGCCGCCATCGGCGGTGCCAGCCCGGCTAACTCGGACAACGAGGAGGAAGACTAGAATGAGTGACGCACCTGCCGCCGGCTCCGGCGGCGCAGCACGCCCCCCCGGACGCGGCCCTCGTGGCGGCGGCTCCGGCGCTCCCCGTGGCCCTGGTGGCCCTGGCGGTCGCCCTAGCGGCCCCGGCGGTCCCCGCGGTCCCGGTGGCCCCCGCGGCCCCGGCGGCCCTGGTGGCCGTGGCGGCCCTCGTGGCGGCCCCGGTCAACGCAAGCGCTTCGACAAGCCTGCCCCGCCGCCGTGGGAACCCAAGACCCGCCTTGGCAAGATGGTCAAGAAGGGCGAGATCCGCACCATGGGTGAGGCCATCAACTCCGGCCTTCCCCTGCGCGAGCCCGAGATCGTCGACGCGCTCCTTCCGGAGCTCGAGGACGAAGTCCTGAACATCAACATGGTCCAGCGCATGACCGACTCCGGTCGCCGTGTCCGCTTCGCCATCACCGCTGTGACGGGCAACAAGGACGGCTTCGTCGGCCTTGGCCAAGCCAAGGGCAAGGAAGTCGGCCCCACCATCCGCCGTGCTATCGACCGCGCCAAGATCAACATGATCGAAGTGCGCCGTGGCGCTGGCTCCTGGCAGTCCGGCGAAGGCGCCCTCGCGACCAGCATCCCTTACAGGACGAACGGAAAGTGCGCCAGCACCGACGTCACCATCAAGCCCGCCCCGCAAGGGACCGGCCTGGTCGGTGGTAAGGTCGCCCGCAGTGTCCTCGGCCTTGCAGGTGTGCAGGACGCGTACGTCTTCACCCGCGGCCAGACCCGCACGACGACCAACAACGCCAAGGCGCTCTTCTCCGCGCTCGAGAACCTGAACACGGTCAAGATGACCGGTGCCCAGGCCGAGCGCACGATGTTCGTCGCTGGCGCCATGCTCACCACCAAGCGTGACGAGCAACCTGAAGTCGATGCTGAGGAGGCGACCTAAATGGCCTACGCTATCATCCGCCTGCGCGGCAAGCTGAACATCAAGCCCAAGATCAAGGACACGCTCCACTACATGCGCCTGAACCGCGTGAACCACGCCGTCGTTCTCCCCGAGAATGAGACGACGAAGGGCATGCTGCAGGTGGCGAAGGACTACGTGACCTGGGGCGAGATCAACGCCGAGATCCTCACGGAAGCGATCACCAACCGTGGCCGCCTCGTGGGTGACAAGGTCATCACCGACGCGTACATCAACGAGCACACGGACTACAGCACCATCGCTGAGTTCGCTGCGGCCATCGTCGAAGGCAAGATCCAGTACAAGGAACTCGCCGACGTCAAGCCTCTGCTCCGCCTGCACCCCGCCAAGAAAGGCCTGGAGGGCATCAAGCGCTCCTACCAAGCTGGCGGTGCGCTCGGCTACCGTGGCACTGAGATCAACTCCCTCGTCGGGAGGATGATTTAGATGGCCAAAGGTGGCAAGGCCAAGAAGATGCGCGGCTCGATGACGCACGGACGCGGCAAGAAGGCCGGCCGTGGCGCCGGTCTGAAGGGTGGCCGCGGTCGCGCGGGCGCCAACAAGCACCGCTTCCTGCAGCTGCAGGTCCTCGGCGGCAAGCACGCCCACCTGGCTGCTCGCCCCTGGGGCCGCACCGGCTTCACGAGCAAGAGCCGCAGCGAAGTTGATGTCACCATCAACGTCGGCGACCTCGGTCGCTTCGACGGCACCGACATCGACCTCACCGCTGCTGGCTTCACGAAGCTGCTCGGCAGTGGCAAGATCGACGCCGCAGTGACGGTCAAGGTGGCCAAGGCCACTGACTCCGCTGTGGCCAAGATCGAGGCCGCCGGCGGCAGCGTCGCGCTCGTCGAATAAGCGCTTTCTAGCGTTCTTTTCCCCTTTTCCCTCCCCCTCATTCCTTTCAACCTTCCCCACGCGCCGACGGGTCGATCCACAGGGTCGGCTGGGAGCCCTTAATAGGCATACCCGGCTGGGCGCGAATGCACTACGGTGTCGATATGGCCGAGACACGGAGCCGCCTTTACGCCCTTAAGCCGATCATCGAGCGCTGGCCAGCCGTGCGAAAGCCGGAAGGACACGTCTCGTTCAAGACCAAACTCCTGTGGACCACCGGAAGTTTGCTCCTGTACTTCGCGCTCGCTAATCTCACCCTCTTCGGCGTGAGTTCCACCCAGCTCGACATCTTCGAGGGTTTCCGCGCCATCCTGGCCGGTGCCTCCGGCACTGTCATGCACCTAGGTATCGGTCCCATTGTGACCGGCTCCATCGTCATGCAGCTCTTCACGGGTGCCAAGATCATCAACCTCGATCTCTCCAAGAGCGAGGACAAGGCGATCTACCAAGGCACCCAGAAGGTGTTGGTCATCCTGTTCATCTTCGTCGAAGCCATCCCTCAAGTGTTCGGTTTCCTCGAACCCGATGGACAGTTCGCCCAATGGTTCGTCGACGCCAACTGGCCCCTCGCGGGCGCAGATGGCCTTGGCTGGGCCCGCGCCTTCATCATCATCCAGCTCGCCCTCGGTGCGCTGGTGGTGTTCCTGATGGACGAACTGATCAGCAAGTGGGGTATCGGTTCCGGTATCTCGCTGTTCATCGCCGCTGGTGTCAGCCAGGCGCTGTTCCAAGGCACCCTGAACTGGATGCCCGCGATCGGTGGCCAGCCCTACGACCCGGTCAGCAACCCGCCCGCCGGCACCTTGCCCATGGCGATCTATGTCTTCAGTCAACGAAGCCTAGGGAGTCTGGTCAATGGCGGCGGTTTCGAGCAGATGTTCATCGGTGCAGGTCAAGGGTTCCCGAACCCCATCCTGACCTTCATCAGCACCATCGCGATCTTCATGTTCGTGGTGTACGCTGAGAGCACCCGCATCGAGCTGCCCCTTGCCCACGGCAAGGTCCGCGGCGCCCGCGGCCGCTACCCGCTCCGCCTGATCTACGCCAGCAACATCCCTGTGATCTTGATGGCCGCGCTCATCGCCAACATCAACATCTTCAGCCTGCTTCTCTGGCAGCACCCGTTCTTCAGCAAGATCCCGGTCCTGGGCCACCAATGGTGGATCGGTACCTACCAAGCTGGGTCGGGTAGCCTCCAGCCCGTCGCAGGTGGGGCCTGGTACCTCAGTTCCTTCAACGGCCTGAGTGACTGGTTCCTACCGATGTTCGATGCGGCCCGTTACGGCGGCTTCGCTTCCGGTCACGAGCCCTGGCAGATCCTGATCAAGATCGTCGTCTACATGACGCTCTTCGTCGGTGGCAGCATCATGTTCGCCAAGTTCTGGGTCGAGACCACGAACATGGGTCCCGAATCGGTGGCCAAGCAGATCGAGCGCTCCGGCATGCAGATCCCTGGCTTCCGCCGCGACCCCCGTGTCCTGCAGAAGATTCTGGCCCGCTACATCCCGACCTTGACGGTCATCGGTGGCGCCACGGTCGGTATCCTGGCCGCTGGTGCGGACATGATGGGCACGGTCGGTAATGCGTCCGGTACCGGTCTGCTGCTGTGTGTGGGTATCTTCATCCGCACATACGAGCAGATCGCGAAGGAACAGGCCATGGAGATGCACCCTGTGCTCCGTGGTTTCTTCGGCGCTGAGTAGGCTCTAGCCTAGCAACCTTTTCCCTTTCTCCTCCCTTTTTGTTCGTTGAGTAGGACCGCTTCGCTCGGAGTCTCCTCCCTCTTTGTTCGTTGAGTAGGACCGCTTCGCTCGGAGTCTCCTCCCTCTTTGTTCGTTG
>JBFIDG010000079.1:0-9180 GCA_041581335.1 Thermoplasmatota archaeon | reverse complement strand
CAGCACATCCTTGGCGTTGCGTAGGTGATGGCGCTGCTTGTGCAGCTTGCCAGCATCCATGGCGGCGCCGTTCGTGTGGAAGCGGCGGTGGCTGAACCCACCCAGAGGATTCTTGAGGCAGGCGCCGCAGGCCCATCGATAACCTGCCACGTCGGACGTGGATCCGCTTTGGCGGCCTTGGCCCCGAGTGGGGGCTGCGCGGGGGGCGCGGTCGCGCTTGCTGTGATGTTTGGCCACGGGGACTCGGTCGCTGGATGCGGGCCGCGCAATATGGGGCTTGGGGCCACCTAGGCCTCGGGTCCCCGCCGACCCGCGCCGGCAGCCTCCTTCCCCGACCCCCACATGATGCCCGTTGACGGCCCCAACTCCCCGCCGTTCGGTTGCGCGTGGCTACGGGTGTCCTCGCAGGCGTGCTTGGCTTGACCGCCGTTGCGATGGTGGCCTGGGCGATGCCAGCGTTCTTCGACCCGTGCCATTCGTTTGGCGCACCAACCCACGGCACGACCGCGGTCGGCGCAGACGATCCATGTCAGGAGCAATCGGCGACCTCCGAGACCAAGGGCCAAGAGTCGGGTCGCTGGGTGCTGATTCAGGGCGCGACCACGTTCGGGTGCGCTCTGGCCTTGGTGGCTGCATCCCGGCGCCAGCCAACGAGCTTGTTCGCTGCCGCTGGCCTGCGGTCACGCCGCGTCCGCCACCATGGCAGCCAAGCCCAGCCGCGATGATGGGCTTGCCCATGACATCAAGCACTACGGCAGCCGCACGTCAAAAGCCCAAGGCCAAAGCCATTCTTTTCAAGAACGACGCGTGTCTATCTAGCATGCGTCGGCGCACCATTGTCGTCACGGCGGTCGGCGCCATGATCGTCCTGGGGCTGGGCGTGTTTCTATTCCCCGCGTCCCCAGCAACCGCCAACTCCAATGTGGAAACGTCGAACCCGCTCGATGCATTTCGCCAGGGCGAGATCGCCCTCCCCGTGATCGGATTGCGAAGCTATAGCATCGTTGAGCAAGACCAACAAGCCCACTTGGGCAGCTACGAGTACAACTCCGATGGAGAACGCGTACTCGTCAGCCGACACATATCCTACGACGTCAAGGACGTGGCTGAGACGCTCACCGGCACGATTGTCTTCAACGAGAAGACAGGATCCTTGACAGGCTGGCTCTACGCAAACGGAACCTCCAGCAGTCCAAGCCAGAACATCGTGGTCGAAGTCACCGGAAACTGGGACGGGAGTATTCTGAAGCTGGAAACCATTGTGGACGGCCCGGATTCGCGCATGGCCTATGACCGTGCGCTAGAGGATTTCAAACGTCGGATTCGGGGAGATTAGGCGGCAGCGGCCGATGGTTTTCATAGGCGTCCGGGGCGACAAGCGCGTGATGTTCGGTTGCCCAAAAAGAGGAGCTTGGCGAACGCCTAACAAATCACTTGACCCGACCGCTCGCTGGCTCGCTTCGCGAGCATGGGGTCAGTTCGACCGTTCGGTGCGGGAGGCATCCTGGCAGCGGAGACCGTCTTGGGCATCTACGGTGCCCTCACCCTGGCCGCGGGCATCGTGTTCGTCGTGACCGGAGCCGCGTTGCGCCGTGCAGATGCCCCTGACGAGCCACGTCCATGACGGCGCACCCGTCGCCCGCGACCTGGCTTGCCGCTGCCCGGGCCGAACGCTCACGAAATGAGAAAAGAGCCGCCGTGGCGAAGCGTTCACGACCGCCGTGGCAGCCAAGCCAAGCCCATCATGGCGTTAGTTGCGCCTGGCGACCCAGGCTGCGGCACCGATGGCGACGAGGCCGGCCAGCATGCCGAGGCCGGGTGCGCCGTTGCCTTCGCCGGCATCCGAGCCGCCGGAGCCGCCCGCGACGTCCTCTTCGACGACGCGCAGCATCGCCGTGGCGCCGGAGGTGATGTCAAGGACCTCGTAGTTGCCGGGGGCGTCGAAGAGGTAGGGGCCGTGGGTGCTGCTCTGGTCGCCGCTGCCCGCGCCCGGCGTGGTGAAGCTGATGCCCAGCTCGACGATGGTGATGTCGTGGTCGGCGTCGTCCAGGTTGAAGGCGTCGAAGACGAACCAGTCGCCGGCGGTGACCGTGAACGTGGCTTCGCCTCCGAAATCGAGGGTGTCCACGTCGATGTCCAGCGGGATCGGGCAGGCGGCCTGCTCAGTGCAGGGGGTCTCTTGGGCTCCAGCCAGGGGGATCAAGGCCAGGAGGACGAACAGGGCGGCTCGGCGCATGGCCACGAAGATGGGTCGAAGGGGAAAAGGGTGTGGAACCGCTTCAAGCGGGGGCGGTCTCGTTGCCAGGCTCGACGGTCTCATTGCCGGAGGGCTCGGAAGGTCCGGGCTCGTCAGCGGCTTCCGAGGAGGCTTCCTCTTCGTGGGAGGCTTGGCGTTCCTTGAGGGCGGCAAGCTTGGCTTCGAGCTTCTCTTGGGCGGCATCGATGCGGGCCAGCTTGGCTTCGGCTTCGGCTTGCTCGGTCTCGTTCAGGTCGCCGCTGTCGAGGCGGGCCTGGACGCGGTCTTCGTGGACCTGCAGGCGGTCGAGGCGCTTCTCGATGGCGTCGATCATCTTGCCTTCGTAGTGAGCGGCCCGGGCGACCTTGGCGTGGTGGTCGTGGGCGGCCATGGAGATGCAACGACCCGGGGCGGTGCGGTTGACGGTGCTGTTGTCGGTGCTGTTGCTGTCCTTGGCGGCGGCCTTGCAGGCGTCGCGGGCGGCGTGGAAGGCCTCTTGGCGTTCCTTGATCTGCTCACGCATGGCGTCGCGGCGCTCCATGGCGTCGGCCTTGCGGTCTTCGTGGCCTTGGCGGCGTTCATCGGCGCTGCCGTTGCGCTCGGCGGCCTTCTGTTCGCGCTTCTCGTCTGCCGATGCATGTCGGGCATTGTGCTGTTCGTCGCCGTCGTGGGCCATGACGGGGACGGCGATGGCGCCCATGACGAGGGCGGCGCAGGTGATGAGGGTCAGGGTTCGATTCATGTGGATTCTCCAGGGGCAACCCTAACTCGTGCTTGAGATTACTTAAAGGGCGCCGGACAAAGCTCGAACGTTCGTGCGGATCCTGGCCCCGCGTCGACGGGGGTCCGTGCCGAGCGGCCGCCACGGCTTGCGGCGTCGGACCCGATGATCGGCCTTGTGCGGCCCGCGTTCTGGCCTTTACCAGGGCAGGCGTTCGAGGCTCCGCATCACCTGGATGCGTTCCTCGCCCAGGGAGGTCGTGGCGACGGTCATGGCGGCGTTGCCACTGTAGATCGCCTCGACCTGCATGTCGATGTCACTGGCGACGCCTGCGCTGTGGCGGTAGAGCATGGTCCAGTCGCTTCCGTCGAGGGCGTACGGGCTGAAGTCGGTGATCTCCACCTTGTACCCGTTGCCGTCAGCGCGGCCAGCGATGGAGCGGCCATCCGCGTCATACACGGTCATCGCACTGCCCGGTAGCGCACCGAGCGGCCCGGTGGGCACGGCACGGACGGTCAGGCTCTTGATGCCGGTGTGGGCGGGGACGTTGCCCGCAGGGCACTGGGGAATGCCCCCCACGGTGGCGGCGGGGCACGTGATGCGGCTCGTGGCGATCCAGTCGGCACTCAGGACGCCGCTGTCGGCGCTGACCAGGGACTTGCCTTGGCGGGCCTCGACGTTGACGGCGTAGCGACCGGGTTTGGAGACGGTGGCGGTGAGCTCCTTGCCTTCTCCGGTCTTGATGCTCTTGCCGGCGACGTCTGTGATGACCCAGTGCAGGGTGTGGTTGCTGGGGAGCTCACTGGCGCCGTCGAGGGCGACTTTGAAGGTGGCAGATTCGCCTGCGCCGGCGTTGACGACGGCTGCGGCGGGGCTCAATACGAGCGAGTAGCCGCCGTCGATGACGCCTGAGCCACTGGGGTCCTTCAGTGCGGCCTGACCGGTCAGGTATGGCAGCATCTCGTCGGGGCTGAGTTCGGGGGCGGAGGCGAGGCGGGCGCCGTCGAGCACTTCGGAGTAGCTGTACCTGAAGTCGTTGCTGAACTCGAACGGTTCACCTTCCGGATCGGTGCCGCGGGCGTAGAAGCGCTCGGTGCTGACGACGTCCCGCTTGACGATGGCCTGGTATTGGGCGCTGTAGTAGATGGTCTCGCGCTCCTCCATGTTGATCTCGAGTTTGGACACCGAGTAGCCTTCCTCGGCCGCTTCGGCACGGATCTCGTCTTCGAAGGCGGCCATGCTGGTGGGGCGCATGACGTGGTTGACCTTGGCGGCGGTGGTGGGGCCGACGGGTAGGTCGACGACGGCTGCGCCTTCGACGGCTGCCGCCGCGCTGACGGAGAATGCACCGGCGTCGTATTCGCTGAGGTCGATGACCTTGCCCCAGCTCTTGCCGGTCTTGAGGGGGAAGTCGAGGTAGGCGGGCCATGGGATCGCGTCCGCGTCGTCGCGCAGCTGCAGGTCGACGGTGCCGCCGCAGTTGCCGTTGACGCAGCTCGTGGAGTACCCGTAGCCGTAGTCGACGTAGCCAAGGTCCTCTTGGGCGATGGCCCGGATGCGGCCGCCTTTGCGGCTGTCGCTCTGTTCGACCATCACGTAGACCGGTTTGTCGCCGGCTTTGAGGGTGGTGTTGGTGACCTGTCGGACGAACCGCCCCTCGTCGTTCTCGGTGTGGTTGCCTTTGTCCCCGTTCTCGTTGAAGACCATGTCAAAGGCTTCGGTGAACGCGTAGGACCAGGCGTAGCCGCTGCGCCACGACGGCGCTTCGACCTCGATGTCCTCGCCGACGGCGGAACAGCCGGAGAGGGTGATGGCGATGAAGGAGACCAGTGTCAATAGGACACCGGACCGACCGGTCTGCATGGCTGAGCAGGCCTCGTGCCGGCACATAAAACGTGTGGTCCAAACGTCGGCTCAACAGAGGTGAGACCCCTCGATGCATCGCGTTGTTTTGCCTTGCCCGCACTGGCCGACGCGGCCGAAGGGTGAGCCGTCGCGGCCGGCTCGGCGCGGGCCTGCGTCAAGAAAGGTTAAGCAAAGACGCAAACATGGTCGCGACGGATGCGCACGGAAACGGGGCAGAAGCTCGTCGGATTACTCCTGTTGGGGCTGCTTTCGATCCCCTCCGGATTGGCCTTCGCCGCCGCCGAACTCGGACCTATCGGGAACGTCTTGGAACCCGCTGACCGCACCCTCGCCGCCGATGCGCCGCTCCCGCCACGCCAGATGCTGCCACCGGAGCTCGCCGGCATCGAGATGGGGCGCATGACGGCCTTCGACGCGCCGACCCTGCCGGATGCGCAGGCGCGCACCATGCGCATCGAGCCAGCATTGCCCTGGCTCACCCCGGCCAGCGGCCCCGAGCCCGCGTTCATGTGCCCGTCGGGCACCGAAGAGAACCTGCTTGGCATCGCCGACCCCAACGTCCAGGTCATCCGGGCAGGATGCCCGTTCCGCGTCATCGACGAGATCGACCTCCTAGGCAGCCCGCAGTTGGCGGTGCGCCACGACGATCCCCGCGAGATGGCGTTCTTCAGCCTCCACGGCGCCGCCACTGGCGACGGCCCCACGCCGCGCAGCCGGGACCCCAACAATGCGGCCAGCAGCAGCCAATCCCAGACCACCTTCACCAGCTTCAATGAAGGCTGGAACTGGAAGGACAACCCGCACGGCAAGGAAGGCTTCGGGGAGACCGCGGCCGGCGTCATGAGCCGCGACGGAGACATGTTCATCTCGTACCTGTTCAGCAGGCGTGCCGGCACCAACGAGGCCGACGAGGCGGTCTTCACGTACCATTTCCGGCTCTACAAGGAGAACACTGCCAAGGACAGCCCAGGCTACAAGGGCTTCGACATCGAGGCACGTGACCCGGGCAACATCATCGACGAGGTCAACCTCGTCGTGGTCAAGCCGGCCACCCAGATCGAGACCCAAGAAGAGTACGAACGCTACATGGAGAACCGGACCGAGGAGCAAGAGTCCAACGCCACGGCCCCCAGCAGCGACGACGACGTGGGCAACTACACCATCGAGCGCGACGCCGAAGACTACTCCGAGGACATCATCGCGGCGGTCTGGCATGAGAAGGCCTACGACTACGTCAACAGCCCCACCGGCAAGAGCAGTTGGATCGACATCGTCTGGACCGATGCCAGCAGCCGGGACGAATGGCACAAGATGCCCGACTCCCAGGTCGTCGGCCCCTGCCGCGACGCCTCCAACCCCATCTCCTGGAACGGCCGTGTCTACGTGGCATGCGTCGTCGATGCAGGCTACGCGGGCCGCCGCGGCGCCTTGATCGGCGACGTGGACATCTGGCAGTTCGACCTGCAGAAGCAGGAGAAGAACCTCATGAGCTGGGTGCCCAACATGCAGGATGGTCGCCCGCGCCTGGCCAGCAACGCCGACGGCCGTTTCGTCGTCACATCCACCAAGCCGATCGGCATCGACCAGCCCTTCGAGGGCATGCGCGTCGAGATGTCCTGGGGCTGGTACGGACGCCGCTGGGACGGTGCCGCCATCGACGTCGGCGCCAATTTCTACAACATCTGGCAGACCCCGATCCGTGACGCCCGCGTCACCAACATGGTCATGCTGGACGACACACCGGTCGTGTACATGACGTTCATGGAGCGCGCCAACACCACCATCCGCGACCCCAGCGTCAATCCCAACGGGCCGCCGTCGGCCGCGGCCATCGAGTTCCACAAAGCCATAGGCATCTTCGAAAGCTGCCACTCCAACCCCTTGGCGTTGTACGACCTGCAGGTAGGCGCCGCCAGACATCCGTTCCAGGATGGGCTCGTCGGGGACACGACCGGCGTGTTCGACGATCTGCACGACGGCCTGACCGTCGTCCGCCAAGGCGGCCACCCGAACGGCAAGGAACTCGTCTACTTCGCCATCGGCGACCACGGCGTCATCCAGTACGGCGCCCTCGACGGCACCCACGTGCCGGGCCAGTTCTGCCTGCAGTTCGGTGTCCCCCCGGTCCTCTTCACCCCCGCCCCGGCCATCCCGGCGCCTTTGATCCTCAGTACGGGGCTCGGCGTCGGCACCAGCATGGCGCTCATCGCGCCGGCTGCGGTCGGACTCGGGTCTTTACTGATTGCCAAACGCAAGTCGGCGCTCGCCGCGGTCGTGAAGGCGAGGAAGTGATCCCATGACCAAAGCGACCAGCAACGGAACCCACCTCTCCGCATCCGACCCGCACCAGTGGGTCAAGAAAGAGAACATGCCGACGACGGACAAGATCCCGCTCCCGGAGCTCTTGATCGACGAGGTCATCGGCCAGGACGAGGCGGTCAACACCGCCAAGAAAGCGGCCCGGCAGGGCCGCCACTTGCTGCTGTTGGGGGACCCGGGCACGGGCAAGTCCATGATCGCCAAGGCCATGGCGCAGATCCTCCCGGACCGCCACCTCGACGACGTGCTGATCTACCCCAATCCGGCCGACGAGAACCGGCCCGGCGTCCGCATCATGAAGGGCGGCAACGGCCGCAAAGCCATCGCCAGTGCCTCCGAGCGCGCCAAGAAATCGATCCTGGGCCGTTGGCTCGTGGACCTGTTCGTCATCGGCGGCCTCTTGGGCATCGGTGCCTGGCAGCTCATCGCCGAGAAGGCGTTCATCATCTTCGGGATCTTCATCATGGTGTCGTTCTTCTACATCATGATCAGCCGCAGCATGAAGGGCAAGGCGACCAGGCTTGTCCCCAATCTGCTCATCGAGCGCCCGGACCACCCGGTCCCGGCGCCCTTCGTCGACGCCACCGGCAGCCACGCCGGCGCCTTGCTTGGCGACATCCGTCACGACCCGTACCAATCAGGTGGCCTCGAGACGCCCACCCACGAGCGCATCGAACCCGGCGCCATCCACAAGGCGCACAAGGGCATCCTGTTCATCGATGAGATCAACGTCCTGCGGCTGGACAGCCAGCAATCGTTGCTGACCGCCCTGCAGGACAAGACCTACGGCATCACCGGCAAGTCGGAGGCCAGCAGCGGCGCCATGGCGCGCACCGCCAAGCTGCCCTGTGACTTCATCCTGGTCGCCGCCGGCAACATGGACGTCATCGACCCCGGTCAACAAGGCGAACACGTCGGCCTGCACCCGGCTCTCCGGAGCCGTATCCGTGGCTATGGCTACGAGGTCTACGTCCGCGCCGTCATGGAGGACACCGACGAGAACCGCCGCAAGCTCGTGCGCTTCGTCGCCCAAGAGGTGCGCCGCGATGGCAGCATCCCGCACTTCGAACCCACCGCCGTGGCCGAGATCATCCGCGAGGCGCAACGCCGCAGCGGCCACTCCGGCAAGCTCACCCTGCGTCTGCGTGAACTCGGTGGCCTGGTGCGCACCGCAGGCGATCTGGCACGCGACCGCGACGGCGAATACGTCACCGTGGACGATGTGCTGGGCGCCAAGGACATGAGCATGAGCCTCGAATACCAGGTCACCCGCCGCGGCATCGAAGTCACGACCGCCCGCGAAGCGACGCAGGTCGCCGGCGAACTCGTGGGCACCGCCACCGGCGCCAGCTTCCTGGGCACCGGCGAGACCGGCGAACCCGCTGGCCTGGTGGTCCCCGTCGAAGCGGATGCCACGATCAGCAGCGACCGCCACCGCGGCGGCATCTTCGTCGGCGGAGGCCTGGAGCGCAGCTACGTCAAGGACAACGTCAACGCCTTGATGAAGCGCCTGCGCGGCCACGACATGGCCGGCATCGACATCCACGTCCAAGCCCTCCTGCAACAAGCCGGCGCCAGCGCCGACAGCCTCGGCGCCGCCACCGCAGTGGCCTGCATCAGCAGCTTGGAAGACCTGCCCATCAAGCAGGACGTCGTCGTCATCGGCGCCCTCGCCGTCAGTGGCCGCCTACGCCACGTGGACGGCATCACGCAGATGATCGAAGCCGCAGCCGACCTAGGCTACGGCAAGGCCGTCGTGCCCCGGGCCAACGAACACGACATCCTGCTCGAGCACCGCTACCGCGACAAGATCGAGGTCATCCTCGCAGATGACCTGGCGGACGTGTTGCCGCACGCATTCAAGGCCAAGCCTGCCAGACTGAAGGCACTCGCGGATGCATTGCGACAGAAACGCAAGGCATAGTCAGAGAACTGCTCCGTTCAGCCTTTCAACCCGACCCCCCGTCAGTGGCGCATGCGCCTCGCCACATCATGCATCGTCGCCGCATTGCTGCTCGCCGGCTGTGCCGAAGAGCCT
>JBFIDG010000078.1:0-9219 GCA_041581335.1 Thermoplasmatota archaeon | reverse complement strand
TCATGATCGCCGTCTACGCCGTCGGCGCGGCCATCATGATTGCGGCCGGGATCCTCAACCTGATGGCCGGCCTCAAGCTGCCCAGTGCTGGCCGCAACCTCTCCATCACGGCGGCGATCATCGCGCTGCTGAACGCCCCCCTCGGTACGGCGTTCGGCATCTACGCCCTGCTCGTCCACTTCAAGTTCGTCCCGGAGGCCCAATCATGAAATCCTTGTCTGACCAGATGTGCGTCTACGCGGCGTACCACCGCAACCCTACCAACCGCTTCATCCACTACATCTTCGTACCCGCCATCGTCTGGACACTGATGGTGGCACTGGACCTCGTGCCGCTGGGCACCCTGTACGGCGTGAACATCACGCTCGCATTCCCCATCGTGGGCGCCTTGCTCCTGTGGTACCTGGCACTCGACCTGGCCCTCGGCATCGCCAGCGTGGCGGTCTTCACGGTGCTGATGGTCAGCGCCATCCAGATGAACGTCAACCTGGCCAGCCCGCGGCTGAGCCTGCTCATCGCGGGTGGCCTGTTCGTGGCGAGCTGGATCTTCCAGTTCATCGGCCACGGCGTCTGGGAGAAGCGCCGCCCGGCCCTCGTGGACAACCTGTTCCAGGTCTTCGTCGCACCCATGTTCCTGGTCAGCGAGGTCGCCTTCGCGCTGGGGATGAAGAAGACCTTGCAGGCCGAGGTCGAGCAGAAGATGCAGGCCCATCTGTGAGCGATTACCGCCCCTGGGACCTCAAGAAGCCGGCACCTGAGCCGGTCGAGGAGCCGGAGGCCAGCCAGACCCCTGCGGCGGCGGCGCCACCGAAAAAACCCAAAGAGGCGAGCCCCGAGGACCTGGAGACGACCAAAGTGATCGCCGCGCCCGGCACGGTCGAGGGTCCGAAGTCGCCGGGCGAAGGCGGTCGCGTCCTGGCCGCGTCGGCACTCTTGTGGGCGGGCGGATTCCTGTTCTTCGGGGCGCTCGTCGTGCTGTTCATCAGCAATGCCCTGGTCGGCGTGATGGAAGCGGACGGCGAAGCCGCCGATGCCCGGGACGTCCGCGACGTACGTGGTTGGGCCGTCCCCCTGGCGATGCTGGCCTCCACCCCCGCCATCGTGGCCGGATTCGGCCTCATGTACCGCCAGCCCTGGGCGAAGCCAGTAGGCCAGATCGTCGCAGGCCTGCAGATACTGACCGTCGTCGGCATCCTGCCTGGCGCGTTGGCGTTGGGCGGCCTTGCCGCTTGGAGGGTCCGATGAACAGCCACCTGGTCGCGACCAACGGCTTCATGGCGTTGATCTGGCTCATTCTGACCATCATCGTCGGGGCCATGCTCGGCACATGGATCACGGGGGGCCACGATGACCCGGAGGCGCAACGGGTCGCGGCCGCCATCGTCGGCCCCACTGTGACGATGGGGGTCCTGATGCTGCTGGCCTACGTCGCTGCAGCGGTCGGCACCGGACTGGAGCAGCCGTGGGGCAAGGGCCTCACGATGATGTTGTTGCCCGTGACGATGCTGGTGACGTTCCCGTTGTTCTTCATCGCCATCTGGCAGACCATCGTCTTGCTGCGGCGCCCGGCGTAGGCCAGACATGTGCCGGCGCCAGCGGCGCCTATGTACGATCCGACGCCCCAGGTGCGCGGATCGCCGGCCAACGGCCGTCGCTTAGGGAATGTCCCTAGGACCACAGACCGAAGTCGTGGTTCCATCGGCCCCGTGGCCGACGCGGTGTGAGCCCTCCGCGTTGAGCTTCTGATCATGGTTGGATAACAGATCACCCTGGGATAACATCGTCATCGGGCCCATGGCCCCTTACCAAAGGCTCATGGATGACCGTTCCGGCCCATCCATGGGCGGGCCGTCCTTGATATAGCGGGCCAACCTAGCAAAGGATATGGCACGCGAATTGGACCTCGAATCGCTACGATGGGGTACTGACCTCCTCAAGCGCGGCTTCGCGAAGATGCAGAAGGGTGGCGTCATCATGGACGTCACGAACGCAGAACAGGCGACCATCGCCGAAGACGCGGGCGCCGTGGCCGTCATGGCCCTCGAGCGCGTCCCGGCCGACATCCGCGCCGACGGTGGCGTCAGCCGCATGAGCGACCCGTCCATGATCACCGAGATCATCGACAGCGTCAGCATCCCCGTCATGGCCAAGTGCCGCATCGGCCACTTCGCCGAAGCACAGATTCTCCAATCCCTGGGCGTCGACATGATCGACGAGTCCGAGGTCTTGACCCCGGCCGACCCGTTCTTCCACGTCTTCAAGAAGGACTTCACGGTCCCCTTCGTCTGCGGTGGCACCAAGCTGGGTGAAGCGGTCCGCCGCATCGCCGAGGGCTCCGCCATGATCCGCACGAAGGGCGAGGCTGGCAGCGGCGACATCGTCGAAGCCGTCCGCCACCGCCGCATGATGACCCGCGGCATGCAGGTCGTCCAAGAGATGGACGACCACGAGCTGGACAACCTGGCTCATCACTTCGCCAAGCGTTACGACCCCCTCAACGAACTGGTCCTCGATGACCTGGGCGTCGAGGACGCGTACCTGAGCGAGGCCTACGGCGGCATCGACTACGAGACGCTCATCACAAACATCCGCGACGTCCTCGTGGATGTCCGCAAGATGGGTCGCCTGCCCGTCGTCGACTTCACCGCCGGTGGCATCGCCACCCCTGCCGATGCTGCACTCATGATGCAGATGGGCAGCGACGGTGTCTTCGTGGGCAGTGGCATCTTCAAGTCGGGCAACCCGTCCGTCCGTGCCAAGGCCATCGTCGAAGCAGTCACCCACTTCGAGGACGCCGCCGTGGTCGGCGAGGTCAGCAAGAACCTCGGCGAGGCCATGGTCGGCCGCAACATGGACGAGATCGACGTCCGCCTGTCCGCTCGCGGCATCTGAACCAGCAGCGACCACGAGCCAGGAACCGCTACGCCGGCGGGCACGCTCGCCCAGGCTCGGCGTCGCGACCGGCGACGCCCCTGCCAGCGCGGCTCAGGCCGTGCCGATGCTACGGCCAGAAGCCTTGGCGAGACGGCCCGTTGGCGAGGCGTCGTCCCTCAAGCCGCTGGTACGACCGCCACGACGCGTCGCCTGGCGACGATGGTGACGCCTGCAAGGATGAGCGCCGCGGCAGGCACGATCTTCCAGCTCGGCAGCAGCCCCAGCACGAACCATGAAGCGATGGCGCTGACCGGCGGCTGCAGGTAGATGAAGACGGCGACCGTGCTGCTTGGCACGTGCCGAAGCGCGGTTGCGTTGAGCACGTACGCCATGAGCGTGGGACCGACGATGACAAAGCCCATCCAGCCCACGCCGCTCATGCCGCCGTCGGCGAGCTGGAAGATGGCGCCTCGCAGGACCAATACTGGAATGAACACGGCGGCCGCCACCACGAACATCCAGGTGCTCAGTGCAAGGACGTCGTTCTCTTGGCTCCAGCGTTTGCTGATGACCAAGAAGTAGCTGAAGCTCAGGGCGTTCAAGAGGACCATGATGTCCCCCAGAGCACTGTCCAGACTGGCCTCATAGCCGCTCAGGCCGACAAGATAGACCGCCCCGCTCAGCGCCAGCAGGATGCCTGCCAGCCTCCTTGGGCCGATGGTCTCGCGGCCTGTCACCACGGCGATGATGTAGGTGAAGACCGGGATGGTGGTGATCAGCAGTGTCGCGTTCAACGGGTGCGTGCGCTCAAGGCCCATGGCGAACAGGCCCATGTTCACGATGAGCCCGAACGTCGCCAGGATAGCGATCCCCGGCCATTGCCGCGCCTGCGGCCATGGGGCGCCACGGATGGCGTGGATCCACAGCAACACGAACGCCGCGCCGATGATCCGGATGGACGTCATGGCCAGGGGGTCCATATGGGTGAACAGGGTCTTGCCGGCCGCCGGAAGCAGCCCAAAAACGACTTGCACCGTGATGAGCGCAATGTAGGCGTTCCGGGCCATACCCGGCCGACTGACCACTCAGGCATAAGGGGCGCGCCGCAACGGCTTTCCAGACGTGTCCGGGTCGAATCCTTGTGCGCGTCATTGCCATCCTGTTCATCGCCCTGCTCGCCGGGTGTGCCAGCAGCCCACCTGGACCGGCCACGACGCCGGCGGCGACCATGACCTGCGATGCAGATGTCTCGGAGTCCACATTGTGGCTTGGACCTGGATTCACGCTGCTCAACGAGACGCCAGCTGCGGGCGCGGTCTTCAGCAACGGCTTCGACGAAGCGTTCCTGGTCGACACCATGGACGAATGGTCCGCGGCCCCTGCGACGCAGGCCATGCGCCTCGTGGGCAACATGACCCTGGAATTCTGGGTGCGCAACAGCGGCACGCCGGCGCCCGTCGTGATCGGCGGGCAGCCTGGCGAGGGCTACCACTGGTTCAACCAGGTCGGGACGCAGCGCGGCTTCGTGCCGGACTTCGGCCGCGAATACGCCCCGGTGGCCCCCATGCCGGGTTCCATCGACCACTACACGGAGGTCATCGCCATGCCCCCGGGCGGCCTGCACGTCGAGCAAGGGGACACCTTGCGTGTGCTACTGACGAGCCTCGTGGTCGACGATACCCGGAGCACGGGCCAGGAGATCCTGTTCGGCGGCGAGACCCCCAGCCGTATCACGTTCAACCATCACTGCATGGCCCCGCTGGGCTGGAAGGAGATCGCGAGCGACGAGCGCGACATCTCCATCCGGGCCCACCAGGGCCTCATCACGGGAGCCATCCCGGCCACGGCGGGCCTCAACTACGCCGACGTCCCCTTCGAGCTCTTGGCGGCAACGCAGCGCCTGACGATCAGCCTCGTACAGGAAGCCGACCGCAACCCGCTCAAGGACGACATGGACATCACGCTGCTGGACGCCGCGGGCAACGCCATCACCAGCATCGGGTCCCCGTACGCCGACGACAAGGGCACGTTCTACGCAGCCAACCTCGCCGCCATGCTGCCTCCTGGCCAATACGCGGTCCGCGTGGAGAGCTACTCCGGCCACGCCTACACGGGCCAGGTGAGCATCGTGCAGGACAAGGCCGTGCCCGCCGTCGGCGCTATGTAGGACGCCGAAGTCGCGCCATCGTGGTCCGTATCGGGGTCCTCGCCGTCCAAGGCGCTGTCAGCGAACACATCGACGCTCTCGAGCGAGCCAGCGCCGCCGCCGGCATCCCGATCGAAGCTGTCGCGGTACGCACGAAGGCTGACCTGGCGGCGTGCCAAGGCCTGGTCTTGCCCGGCGGCGAGTCCACCACCATCAGTCGCCTGCTCCGCTCCACCGGCATCGAGGAGACGCTCAAGCAACGGGCGGGTAGCGGTGACCTGGCGGTCTTCGGGACCTGCGCGGGCATGATCTTGTTGTCCTCCTCGGCGACGCACGACGTGGCGGACAAGGACATCCACCTGCTGTCACTCATCGATGCCCAAGTGGATCGCAACGCCTTCGGGCGTCAGCGGGAGAGCTTCGAGGCCATGATCGACGTGACAGGCATCGGCCCGATGCCGTGCATCTTCATCCGCGCCCCGGCGTTCGACCAGGTCGGCGGCGATGTGGAGGTGCTGGCGACGTTCAAGGAGCGTATCATCGCGGCCCGTCAAGGCAAGGTCCTGGTGGCGGCATTCCACCCGGAACTGACCCCGGACACGCGCCTCCACGAGGCGTTCCTGCGCCTGGTCGCGTAGCCCGCCTTATTGCGGCGAGACGACGACGCGGCCGCGCTTCTCGCGCAGCATCGCTTCGAGGTGGTCGACGGTCTTGCGGTAGTTCTCGATGGCCAACTGGAAGTGGGCCTCGGAGAAGTTCCAGGCCTTGCTGAAGTCACCGTAGCGGAGGCGGAAGCAGCGCTTGCGTTCGCCTTCGCGGTCGACGTAGTGGTCCTCGATCAGATCCAGGTCCTTGAGTTTGTTGAGGTGGCGGTAGACACTGGGCATGGTGGTGCCTGCCGCGGCCGCCAGTTCCTCGACGGTCCAGTCCTGGTTGGGGTGCATCAGGAAGCAGTCGTAGAACACCTTGAACGAGATCCCATGGTCTGGGCCCTTGCGCGCGGTGTATCCGATCATCTGGAAGAACAACTGGGCGACGCGCTCGGGGTCCTGCTCGGAGGTCAGGGGCGAGTGGCTGACCACTTGCATCTCAAATGCCATGATTCGCGCTATTCCTTACGGGCGGTAAAGAAGATACGGATTTGTCACGCCGAGCCGCGACGGGCGCGGCGGATGACGAACGCGAACGCGACCAGCAAGACGGCCGTCACGAGCAACAGCACCGCGATGATGCCATCGGGGTCATCCGTCGAGAAGAAGCCGTCCGAGTGCCCCGCATTGGGGGCCGATTCGGCGCTGTCGCCAGCCATCTTGGCCGCATCCTCACTGGGTGCCGCTGCGCTGGAGGTCTGACCACCATCACTCTCCTCAGAGGGTGGTGCACCTTGGGCGGTAGGCTGGGCATCGGAAGCACCTCCTTCGGGCAGGCTCTGCGGCATCTGCTGATCAGCCCACCACCAGTTGAGGGCCGCCCCCAGCATGGCCAGGCCGCCGCCGGCGGCGGCGACGCTGAAACCCAGCAAGACCGCGAACGTGGTGGTCTCCTGGGGATGCAACAGGCGCTCGCCTTGCCAGGTCAACTCGTAATAGATCCACTTGCGCCCTTCGTCGTCGCGCTTCTTGATCAGGCCCGTGGCGAGCAGGATGCCCAGGTGTTCGTGCACCGTGGCCTTGTTGAGGTCGAGCTCCTTGGCGAGCTCTGAAAGGGTCTTGCGACGGTCGTCGAGCGCCCGCAGGACCTGCAGCCTGGTGCTGCTGGCCAGCGCTTTGAACGTCTCCATGTCGAGTGTGACCTTTGCCACGACCTATACCGGGCGGCCCTGTCCATTAACGGTTTGCTCGTCGTTGGGCGCTGGCCCACCTACGCTGAGACCTGCATGCCACGGAAGCGGAGCATGGGGACCAAGGCCCCGTCCATGGCCTTCGGCTGGTTGCCGATGCCGTCCAGGCGTTGTAGCAGATCTGGGAGGTTGCCACTGATGGCGATCTCCTTGGCCGCACCGACAATCTCGCCTTTCTCGACGCGCCACGCATTGGGGGCGCTGACGGAGAAGTCGCCGGTGGTGGCATTGGCCGTGTGGGCGCCCAGCACGGATTCGATGACGTAGCCACTGTCCATGCCCGCCACCAGTTTCGAGGTCGACATGGCCCCCTGGCCTTCGACGACCAAGTGGTGGACGCCGACACCAGGGGGTGACTTGAAGGAGCCACGGACCGCGCTGTGGGTGGACGGTTTGCCGTGTTCGGCGCCGTCACGGGTGTCGAAGATGAAGTTGGCCAAGACGCCGTCTTGGATGAGCGGCAAGGTCTGGCAGGGCAGCCCGTCGCCGTCGAACGGGGCGACGCCGATGGCGCGGGCCCGCAGGGGGTCGTCGAGGATACTGAGGCGGCTATCGGCGACCTGCTCACCGAGCCGCTCGCTCCAGACCGTCTTGCCCCGCATGGCGTCGTCGCCGTCGATGGCGCCGACCACGAGGCCGTTGATGAGTTCCGTGACCGCGTCGGGACGGAACAGGATGTCCGCCTCACCCACGATGCCCGGGGCCGGGTCGCGCAGGCTGCGCAGGTCCCTGGCGACGCGGCGCAGGAGCCCTTCAGGGTCCAGCTTACCACGGTTGATGGTCTGGCTGTCCCAGACATTGAGGGCGGTCTCGCCCGCTTCCATGACGAGGTTGACACCGACGCCCATGCCGGTGGAGCGGTCGGCGACATTGATGCCTTCACTGTTGGCGATGCCTTCGACGGTCCAACCGGCCTGCACGCCGCCGCCGGCGAGTTGGATCTCTCCAAGCTCGTCGCTGCGGACATCCAGGAGGCGCCGGGCGATGGCCAACGCGGAGCTAGCGTCCAGGGCGGCGATGTCCGGGTCCCAGCGGTTGCCCAGGGTCGGCATGGGCTGCGGGCTAGGGAGCACCATGTCCTTTTGGGGGGCGAGACGGGACATCTTGAGCGCCTGGTCGATGGTCTGCTCTGTCTGGTCGTCGCGAGTGAGGTACGCAAAGCCGGTGCGCTTGTCCTTGATAACGCGGATGCCGCCGCCTTCGCTGCGGGCTCGGCCCGTGGCGGCGACGGCGTTGTTCTCGATGTCCAGGTCTAGGCCGACCTCGCGACTCCAGAACACCTCGGCCTGGTCGGCGCCGCGGGCCATGGCCATGGCGACCATGCGTTCGAGCTTCCCGAGCAAGGCGTCCGGGTCGGTGTGGTCGGTCATTGTCCACCTCCGACGAGGCAGTCCTTGATGCGGACCAGCGGGCCGCCGTCGCAGACAGGGACCCATTGGCCCTTGCCGCAGTACCCGGGGTCCCCCATGCGCTGCTCGTTGCCGAGCGCGTCGATGTTGTGCAGGGTCGACAGGATGTCGCCGGTGAGGCTGACGTCCCGCAGAGGTTGCGTGATCTCGCCGTTCTCGATGCGGAAAGCGTCCTGGGCGTGGAACAAGAACGAGCCCCTGGCCGTATCGACCTGGCCACCACGGCTGCCCCGGCAGTAGATGCCGTCCTTGACATCGAACACTTCGGCTTCCGTGTGGTCGCCGGCCTCGATCAGCGTGTTGCTCATGCGGACCAGGGGACGGTTGCTGAAACCTTGGGCGCGGGAGGCCCCATTGGGGCGCAGGCCCAGTTCGCCCGCCCGTTCGCGGTCGCATAGGTAGCCGACCAAGACACCGTCGCGGAGGATGGGTTTGTCCTGGCCGGGGATGCCGTTGTCATCGAACGGGAAGGAACCGAAGGCGCCCTGGATGGTGGAGTCGTCGTGGATGTTGAGGCCCTCGATGCCGAGGCGGTCGCCCATGCGGCCTTTGAAGCATGATTCCCCGGCGGCGACCAGATCGGCCTCACTGGCGTGACCCACGGCTTCGTGGGCGAAGACGCCGGCCAGTTCCGGGTCGATGACGACCGTGGTGCGGCCGCCTTTCGCCGTGGGGGCGCCGAGTTGGTCGATGGCCGCCTTGGCGGCCTTGGTCGCCTTCTCGATCGGGTCTTCGAGGGTGAACATCTCCCACCCACGGGTGCCGCCGACGCGGGTGCTGCGACCGGCCAGGTCGCCGCCGCGCTTGGCAGTGAAGTGGACCTGCGCGACGCTGCGCGCCATGCTCCACTCGATCTGGGTGCCTTCGGAGTTCCAGAACTCCTTGTTGATGATGGAATCGGAGTACGAGGTGGAGACGTTGTGGATCTCGTCGAAGGCACGGACGGCCTT
>JBFIDG010000077.1:0-9289 GCA_041581335.1 Thermoplasmatota archaeon | reverse complement strand
GGCTTTTTCCAGGCGCGGCTTGAACGTTTCATGGGTGTTCACCTTCCCCTAGACGGGGAGCGCATTCGCGGCGACTTGGGCCGCCGGTATAAGCGTTGCTTCAAGAGACCGGGGTCGGGAGGAGGGGGAAAGGGGCTGTGGTCGGGCTCAGAAGACCATCAGGTCGCCGTCTTGGCAGATGTCCCACTCGTCAAGACGGAAGCCTTCGTCTTCGACGGGGCCGACCGGGAACGTGTTGGCCACCTGCAGGCCGGCCACGCCGTTGTCCTCGGCCCAGAGCCAGAAGTCGAAGTTGTAGAACACACCTAGGCCGCCGACGTTGGTGTACGACTTGTAGTGGCAGTGGCCTGTGACGGGGTGGAAGATGAACGTGCCGTAGTCGACGGGGGCTTCGGGGTCTACCTCGTCTTGGGCGTTCGGGGCGGCGACGGAGATGAGGATCAGCTCAGTCGCGGTGGCCTCGCCATCGGAGACGGTCAAGCCGATCGTGTGGTTGCCGACTTCGAGGGTGACGTTGGCCGCGGCGGGCAGGGTCGAGCCGTTGGCGAACTCGGTGCCGTTCAGGCTCAGGCTCCAGGTCAGGTTGTCGCCGTCGGCGTCGCTGCCGTCGATGGTCAGGTTGACCGTCAAGGGGCTGGTGCCGTTGAGGCTGTCCGCCGTGAGGGTGGCGGTGGGGGCAGTGTTGTTGCCTTCCATGGTGCCGTTGCCGGTCGTGGCGCCGCCCGTCGAGCCGCCAGTGGACCCTCCCGTGGAGCCACCGGTCGTGCCGGTGCCGTCGTCGGTGCCGTCGTCGGTGACGATGGGGTCTTTGGCGCCGCTGTCGGCACAGCCGGCAAGGGTGACCATGATGAGGATCGCGGCCGTAGTCAATACGCGCATGACGCCCAAGGTTGTCGCACGGGACTTAAGTCTTGCTGAGCAGCGGGTGGGCGATGCTTCCAGTCAGGGCCCGTGCGATCGCCGGCGCGGCGCTGATGGTGTCGCAGCCTTCCGTCGGGAGCGTGTCCGTGCACAGGACGCGGTCGATGCCGCCGCCCAGTAGCCGGGGGATGGCGCCGCCGGTGAACAGGCCGTGGGTGCAGGCGGCGTAGACCTTCTTGGCGCCGTTGGCCTTCAGTTGCTCGGCCGCTTTGATCATGGTGCCGCCGGAGGCGATCATGTCGTCGAGGATGGCGACGTTCTGGCCGGCGACGTCGAGGTCCTTGGCCGTGATCTTGACCTCTGTGGGTCCCAGGCGGACCTTCTCCAGGTGGTCGAAGGCGACGCCGAGGTGCTCCGCCGCGCGCTGGGCGCGGTCGCGGGCGCCCTTGTCTGGGGCCAGGATGCAGTCGACGCCCCAGTTCCCGAGCTCGTCTGCGAGTTCGTTGACGGCGCTGACGCTGTGGGCGCCGTGGAAGAAGAAGTCAAGGATCTCTTCTTTGTGCGGGTCCACCGTGACGACGGAATCCGCCGTGGTGGCGAGGGCGCGGGCGACGGCGCGGCTGCTGACCGCTTCGCCGCGCTTGAAGACCTGGTCTTGGCGGGCGTAGCCGTAGTAAGGGATGACGGACGTGACGCGGGCGGCGGAGGCCTCCTGCGCGGCGTCCTGTAGGAGCAGCAGTTCGACGAGGTTGTCGTTGGGGTGGGTGGTCTGCACGATGACCACGTGCTTGCCTTCGACCTCGGAATCGATGCGGGCGTAGACCTCGAGATCAGGGAAGCGCTTGATCTCGGTCGTGGCGACCTCACAGTGCAGTTCCTCTGCCAGGCGGGCGCCGAGTGCGCCGTTGGCGGTCCCCGTGACCAGAACGGTCTCCAGACTCACAAAATGGCCGAGGTGGGTCGGCCGCATAAGCGACGCGGTGGCAAAGGACCATGACCGCCGCTGGAGTGGACCCGCCTGTGAGCATGATCGTCCTGGCCCACGGAGGCGCCGGCAGCTTTGACGCCAACGACCACGATGGTCCGGAAACCGCGGCAAAGGCCGGCCTGGCCGTGCTGGAAGCCGGCGGGTCTCCACTGGAGGCGGTCGTCGCCGCTACCAAGGTCCTGGAGGATGACGTCCGGTTCAACGCCGGCACCGGCAGCAACTTGCGGTTTGACGGGGAGACCATCGAAATGGACGCCAGCGTCATGGACAGTTCCGGCGCGTTCGGTGCGGTCGCCTGCCTCCGCGACGTCCGTCATCCCGTGCTGGTCGCCCTCGATGTCCTGGGGACTCCGCACGATGTCCTTGCTGGTGAAGGCGCCATCCAGTACGCACGTCGTCGCGGCCACGCGCCGCATGATCCCGCGACGCCCGTGGCACGCGCCAAGCACGCCAAGGTCATCGGCATGCTGAGCAGCGGCGAGATCGAGCCTGGCTGGTGCGACTGGCACCCGGCCGACCTGCCCGCCCACTGGAACTTCCCGCGCGCCCTGCAGGACGTCATGGGTCCCAGTGACACCGTCGGCGCCGTGGCAAGCGACGGCCAGACCTTCGCGGCCGCGCTTTCGACCGGGGGCACCGCCGCCACGTTGATGGGCCGCGTCGGCGACGTGCCGTTCCCCGGCTGCGGCCTCATGGCGGGGCCCGCTGGCGCCGTCTGCGTCACCGGGGACGGGGAGAAACTCGCCCGGGCCAGGTTGGCCGACAAAGTGTATGCCATGATGGCCGCCGGAATAGATCCACAGAAGGCCATCGATGAAGCGTGCGCCATGTTCCCTGAGGACGTCGCCGTGGGCCTCATCCTTATCGGCCGGCAGGGGTTCGCGGGCGGTAGCAACCTACGCATGGCGTGGGCGGCGGCTCAAGCATGATCTCTCCAGAACACATCATCCCGCTGGGCACATTGGTCGCCATCGGTGGGAACGAGGACAAGACGGCCGACCTCAAGGTACTGCGCGCCATCGTGAACCTCCCCGAGAAGCCGGCCCGGATCGTCGAGGTCATCCCGACGGCAAGCCGCATCCCGGCCGAAGCTGGCGGTCAGTACATCGAGCCATTCCACAAGCTCGGCGTCGAGACCGTCAACATCATGGACATCGAGACCCGGCAGCAAGCCAACGACCCAGAGTTGGTCAAACGCATCATCGCAGCCGACGTCGTCTACTTCACCGGCGGGGACCAGCTTCGCCTCACGAACCTGCTGGGCGGCAGCCAATTGCTCAACACGCTCAAGGGTCACTATCAGCGCGGCGGCGTCATCGCCGGCACCTCCGCGGGCGCGGCGGCGATGAGCCAAGCCATGATCTACCAAGGGAAGGCCGGTGCTGGCATGCGCAAGGGCAACGTCCAGATGACGCCCGGCCTGGGCTTCATGCGCAACGTCGTCGTCGACAGCCACTTCACGCAGCGGGGCCGATTCAGTCGATTGCTCGAGGTCGTGACGGGGAACCCTGGGGTCATCGGTGTCGGCCTTGACGAGGACTCGGCAGCCATCGTGCGCGACGGGAACCGCATCGAAGCCATCGGCAGCGGTGCGGTCATCATCATCGACGGCCACGGCATGGGCTACAGCAACATCACCCATGTCCGCATGGGTCAGGCCATCGCAGAGGAAGGGATCCTGGTCCATACCTTGACCAAGGGCCACCAATACCACCTCGAAGAGCGGCGTTACATCCGCCCAACGGGCGAGGCACCCGAAGAGGATGCCGAGGACGAGACGCTGGCCTGAACCGTTTATCTCTGCAGTCACCATTGGTCCAAGGTCCATGGAGATCTTGGTGCATCGAGCCCTGCGCGGCCCCAACTTCTACGCCCGATTTCCGGTCACGTACATGCTGCTCGACATCGGTGGTCTCGAGGATCGCCCGAGCGACGAGATCCCCGGCCTGGCCCAGCGCATCAAGACCGCGCTTCCGAGCCTGTATTCACACCGCTGCAGTCCTGGCGTGGAGGGCGGCTTCTTCCAACGGCTTGACCGCGGCACGTGGGCGGGGCACATCGTCGAACACATCGCCATCGAACTGCAATGCCTGGCCGGCATGGACGTCGGCTTTGGCAAGACCCGCGAGACGACCGATCGCGGCGTCTACGTGGTCGTCTACAAACATCGGGACGAGGCTTGCGGTATCCGCGCCGGCGAACTTGCTGTCGAGATCCTCGCGGCCCTGATCGATGACCGCAGCATCGACATCGCACCCATCGTGCAGGAACTGCGCGAACTGCGCGAGAAGAACCTGCTCGGTCCCAGCACGGCCGCCATCGTCGATGCCGCCAAGGCGCGCGGCATCCCGGTCGTCCGGCTCAACGACCAAAGCCACCTGATGCTGGGGCAGGGGCACCTGCAACGCCACATCCAGGCGAGCATGACGAGCCAGACCAGCGCGCTGGGGATCGCCATCGCGGCGGACAAGGAATGGACCAAGGAACTGCTGGAAGAGGCCGGCGTCCGCGTGCCAAGCGGGCGATCCGTCACCACGCCAGACGAGGCGTTGGAGGTCGCGGAAGAGATAGGCTTCCCCGTGGTCCTGAAGCCCCTCGACGCCAATCACGGACGCGGCATCACGACCGATGTGCAGACCGCCGACGAGGTCCGGACCGCTTACGAGGCCGCTCGGCAGCACCATGACCGCGTCGTCGTGGAGCGCTTCCTCGTCGGCCGGGACCACCGCATCCTCCTCATCGATGGTCTCATGATCGCCGCGGCCCGCCGCGACCCGGCACACGTTGTCGGGGACGGCGTCCATTCCATCCGCCAACTCATCGACCTTGTCAATGACGACCCACGCCGTGGCTTCGGCCACGAGAAGATGCTGACCATGATCCATGTCGACGGGAACACGGAACGCATGCTTCGCGTGCAAGGAATCGGCCTGGACACGGTGCCGGAGGCGGGTCAAGAGGTCGTCCTGAAATCGACCGCGAACCTGTCCACTGGGGGTACTGCCACTGACGTCACCGATGAGGTCCATCCGTCGATCCGGTTCATGGCCGAACGCGTGGCCAAGATCGTCGGCCTGGACATCATGGGCATCGACGTCGTCGCACCCCACTTGCGGCTTCCCCTGGAGGAGACCGGCGGAGGCATCGTCGAGGTCAATGCGGGACCCGGTCTGCGCATGCACCTCGAACCCACCCATGGCACCCCCCGCGCCGTGGGCCGACCGATCATCGATATGCTGTTCCCTGACGGCGACGGCCGCATACCCACGGTGGCGGTCACGGGAACGAACGGCAAGACCACGACGGTCAGGCTCGTGGCCCACATCATGCGCTACGCGGGGGGCCAAGTCGGCGTGGCCTCGACAGGCAGCGTCGAAGTCGATCACCAGGTCATCCTTCGCGGCGACTACTCGGGCCCCATGGGCGCGCAGACGGCGCTGCGAGAACCCACCGTCACGCATGCTGTCATCGAAGTGGCGCGCGGCGGCATCCTGCGCCGCGGCATGGGCGTCGATCGGGTCGACGTCGGCATCCTGCTCAACGTCGGCCGAGATCACATCGGCGAAGGCGAGATCCATGACCTGGACGACCTACTTCGGCTCAAGGCCACGGTCCCTGATGCGGCGCGGATCGCCGTCCTGAACGCAGACGATGAACGGGTCCTCAGTCTGCAGCCCAAGATGCGCGGCAAGACGATCCTCTTCAGCCTGGATCCGACGCACCCGGCCTTGGCCGCCCACTTGGCACGTGACCCTCAGAACGTCGTCGTCACGTACCATCGCGATGCCATCGTGTTGCGCCGGGACACTGCCGAGTTCGAAGTGTGTCCTGCCGTCGAGATCCCGATCACGTTCGACGGCAAGGCGCGCTTCAACATCGAGAACGCCATGGCGGCCGTCGCGGCCGGCTACGCTCTGGGTTTCTCGGAGGATGATGTGCGCGCCGGCCTCCGGACATTCAACCCGACGCCGACGCAGAACCCTGGCCGCATGAACATCTTCGATGTCGGCGAAGCCCGGGTCATCCTGGACTTCGCCCACAACGTCCCGGCCTTGCAGGCCCTGGATGACGTCATCACCCACCTCAGACCGTCGCCGACCGGTCGCGTCCTACGGGCTGCGTACCTGGCCGGCAACCGACTTGACGACGACCTGCGCCAGGTGGGTGCCGCCATCGCCAAGCGTTGCGACCGCCTATGGCTCAGCGACCCTGACCCCCGCGGTCGTCCCCGCGGCGGCGCACCGCAGCTCCTCGCGGAGGGTGCGGTGGCCGCCGGCATGCCCCTGGAGGCGATCACGTTGAACGACGACGAATGGCCCAGCCTGGAAGCGGCCCTCGCGGAGATGCGGCCCGGCGACCTCGTGATCATACAATGCGAAGACCAAGCGGGCGCGACCGCGCGCATCCGTCAGTTGCAGAAGCGCGACCTGGAGGTGCTCGCTTGAGGATCCGCGGCCACCGAGGCTTCCGCGGGCCGAGCATCCACGGACGCGGACCCTTCGATTACCTCGTCGTCCGCCCCCGCTCCGGTGATCGACACGCTGCCCGCAATGCATTGCATGCGGTCGGGTTGCCCGTGTCGGGCGACACGATCGGCGAGCTCATCGTTTCGGCGGCGTGTGCCCTGCAAGCGCAGTCTGGACTACCTGGCTGCACCGGCCGATGGTGGGCCGACGAAGATGGTGACCTCGTCATCCTCACCGACGCCCCCGACGGCACGCTCGCCGCGGCCGCCGCCCGTAGCGCCGTCGTCATGGTCGCTGATGCGCTGTCTGGACGTACGCCGGACCTCGATGCCGCGCGGGCCTTGATCGACGCGGCGACGGCCGGTGATGGCCCTACGGGCACCAGAGAAGTGTTGGCCGAGGCCCGCGCCCGGGGCATCCCTACGATGGCGCGCGGCCACGGACTGTGGCAACTTGGTTGGGGCTCGGCACAACAACGCCTGTGGAGTGGCCTCCCGGGTGACCGGTCGGGCCTGGGGTACGATATCGCCAACGACCACGAACGGAGCAAGCAGGTGCTGGAAGGCACAGGCATCCAGACGCCGCGTTTCGATTCGGCCAGCAAGCTCGCCAGCACTCAGGACCTGGTCTCCGACCTGGGTCTTCCTGTGGCCATCAAGCCGCTGCGCGGCCAAGGCGGGGTCACCACCGACATCCGCGACCTGGATGACGTCGAATCAGCCTATGATCGGGCCAAGCGCTACCATCGCTGGGTCGTGGTCGAAGACCATGTGTCCGGCGAGCCGTTCGAGGCCCTGGTCATCGCCGGCCACCTCATCTCCGCGGTGGGCCGTGACGGGGAAGACGTCCTGGACCAACTGCACTACGAAGTCCGCCACATGATCGAACGGGCCGCGCGGCTTTGCCAAGCCGACTACGCCGCCGTGCACGTCGTCGCCCGCGACGCCAGCCAACCGCTCGACGACGCCGGCGCCAAGGTGGTCTCGTTGGATCCCGCACCTGACCTGGCACCGCATCTGCACAGGGGCGTTGCCGCCGCCATCGTGGGCGCGTTGGTGCCCCAAGGCGACGGCCGCATCCCCCTCGTCGCGGTCACCGGCACCAACGGCAAGACCACGACGGTCCGCTTGATCTCGCACATCCTCAAGTACAGCGGCGGGCGCGTAGGGATGGCGTGCACTGGCGCCGTCGAGATCGAGAACCAGGTCATCCTGCGCGGTGATTACTCGGGCCCGAGCGCCGCCCGCGCAGTGCTACGCGAACCAGGTGTCACGCATGCGGTCTGCGAAGTGGCCCGTGGCGGCATCATACGAAGGGGCCTCGGCTTCGACCGTGCCGACGTGGTCGTCTTCCTCAACGTCGGCAACGATCACCTCGGCGAAGGCGGCATCGATACATTGGATGATCTGGCCGACCTCAAGGCGGTCGTGCTGCAGGCGCTGTGTGGCGGCACCGCTGTCCTCAATGCCGACGACCCACTCGTCTGGGGGCGCCGGGACCGCGTCGATGGACGCATCATCCCGATCACGATGCGGTCGGGCCACCCGGACGTCATGGCACACCTGCAAGCGCATCCAGAGAACGTGGCGGTGCTGCTTGATGGCGATGCCATCGTGCTGCGACGCGGCGCCGCGGCGTTCCGCGTCGCCGACGTCATGGACATCCCCATCACCCTCGACGGCGCTGCCCGGTTCAACATCCAGAACGCGCTGGCCGCGGTGGCCGCCAGCTACGCCATCGGCTGCACCGAAGAAGCGACCAGAGCAGCCCTGACGACGTTCAACCCGTCGGTCGGGCAATTGCCGGGCCGGATGAACCTCATGTCGATGGGCGGTGTCAAGGTCTTGCTCGATTACGGGCACAATGTGCCAGCTCTGGAAGCCTTGGCGCAGGTCCTGCCGCGACTGGCCCGCGGCCGCAAGATCAATGTCGCGAACGCCGCTGGCAACCGCCGGGACGAAGACCTGCGGGCCTTCGGGGCCCAGCTCGCCAGCATGTATGATCGGATCATCTTGTGTGACCCCGATCCGCGCCGACGAAGCGAAGGCGAGACCGCCGCCATCATCCAACAGGGCATTCTTGGAGCTGGCTTCCCGGATGCATCCTACACCTTGGAACTGGACGAGGCGAAGGCCCTGCGGATGGCGTTGGCCGAGAGCCGGCCGGGGGATCTGGTGGTCCTTCAGGCGGACGACATCCAATCCGCCATCGCGCTCCTCAATGACCTGCGGGTCCGGCTCGAGGCGGGAGAGAGCCCGGCCGAGCTGAACGCAGAGCTTCTCAACGCGTGATGCAGCGCCTGCAGGCAGGCTCGAGGCCTCAGCGTTGCAGCCAGGCAAGCAGATTGTCAGGCTCGGGGGTCGCGATGGCGATGGGGTCCAATGCGAGCACCTTGAAGCCGGCCGCTTCGCAGGCACGCTTGAACGAGGCCTGCGTGTAGAGGTGGTAGAAGCGGTCGGCGTGCTTGCCGCGACGCCACGGCACCATGACATCGGCCGGGCCGGGTGGGAGGTCCATGTCGGAAAAGCGCGGCGCATCCCGGGACCACACGGTGATCTGGGCCTGGCCGCCTGGTCGCAGCACGCGGTGCACTTCGGCGAGGCTCGCGGCGCGGCCGACGGCTTCGGGGATGCCGTGCAGGCCCGCGACGTAGATGCAGGCGTCGAACGACGCGTCTGCGAATGGCAGTGCTGTGGCATCACCTTGCACCACGGGGCCGTGGGCGGCCGCGGCGCTGCACAGGGGTCCCGAGAAGTCGAGGCCGACGATGTCGCGGCGTGCGTCGTTCATGTGGCGGCCGTTGCCGCACATCACGTCCAGGACGCGCGCGTCGGCCGGGGTGCGGTGCAAGAAGCGCTGCACGTGCGGCCAGGGTCGTTGCCGGGTCTGGTCGAAGCTGGGGCCGATGCGTTCCCAGACTTCGTGTTGGTCTCCAGATCCTGCCACGGGTGGCGGGACGATGGCCACTTGTAAG
>JBFIDG010000076.1:0-9438 GCA_041581335.1 Thermoplasmatota archaeon | reverse complement strand
GGCTTTGTCGCAGGTGCCAGTGGGGTCGATGCAGATGGCGTCGACGGCGAAGTAGACGTCGCGGTCCCATAGACGGGCGGTGCCGGGCAGCGGGTAGTAGCTCGCACTCTGGGGTTCCCAGTACAGCGTGGGCTCGGCACTGGTACCGTCGAGGTCCAACATCGGGTGGAACGCGGCGATGCCGCCGCTGTCGACGCTCTGGGTGGTCGCGGTCAGCGTACCGACGCTTGCGCCGATGGTGAAGTCATCGCCGGTGACGATGGTGAGGTCTTCATCGGCACCGAAGTAGGCAGTGGCGACGTAGCCCAGCAGGACCATGGCGACGGCCAGGTGGACGCCGTAGAGGCCGACCTGATGCAGGCGGGGACTGGGGCTGGAGATGCCGAAGGGTTCGGCGCGATGGTGGATCCACCACGATGCGATGGCGATGGGGGCGGCGACGTAGAAGCCTGCCAGCAAGCCGACGATGACGTGGGCGGCCCGGGCCTGCCGCACGCGGCCGCAGAGCAGCTCGGTGGCAAGATGCAGGCCGACGAAGGCGATGAGCCCAAAGAGCAGCTGCGCGGGCCAGACGGGTTGCCAGACGAAGCCGAGGCGGATGGTCGGAGGGTTGAGCCAGAACACCACGTTGCCGAGGGCCGCCAACCACATCGCGGCACGGGCGATGGCGAGGCTGCGGGGCAGGGAGCGCAGGGTGCCGGCGCGCAGGATGCGGGCGAGGCTGACCAGAAGCAGAGCGCCGGCGAGGATCAGGAGGTAGGCCGGGGCGCCGCCTTGCCAGGCACCGACGAGCGCGACAAGCCACACCGCGCCGGCGAGGTGGAGGGCGCGGTTGCGAAGCATGGCGTGCGCTTGGAAGATGATGAGCCCTACCAGGACGGGTGTGGCCAGCACCGGGAAACGGCGCAGGTAGGTGTCGGTGCTCCAGCCGTTGACGGCGGTGATGTGCCAGAGGAAGATGACCAGCAGTCCTGTGCCGAGGATGGCGATGGAGACCAATGCGAAGGTCTTCATGTCGAGGCGCCAGCGACGTTGCTCATCGCCGACCAAGAGCGGGAGCGCCGGTAGGACGACGGCGATGGCGGTGATGGCCAGGAGGCCGAAACCGAGGCCGATACCCAGCCTATTGGAGGCCTCCAACACGATGCTGAGGAATGTGCGCGGCGACAGTGCGGCCATGACCGCGGCAGCGCCCAGGAGGCCGGCGACGACGCGGCTGACCCGGATGAAGCGCCCAGTGTCCAGGGCGACGCGACGGGACCACAGCGCAAGGAAGCCCAGCAGGACGACGAGGAAGATGCCGGTGTGGAACTGCAGGCTCGGCTCTCGGGCCAGGATCTCCAGGAAGCGGCTGCCGGGGTCAGGGTCGAACGTGTCCGTGGGGTCCGTGAAGGCGTGGACGCTGACCCAGAATCCGCTGCGGGTGCTGAGCGTCGAGAACACGGTCAGCAGGAACGGCAGGATGGCAAGGAACGGCCCCGCCAACGGGTAGCTGCCGTGGCGACGGTGGTGCAGCTGTGCGTGCAGGAACACCGTCAAGGCGAGCCAGGGCAGGAGGTTCGCGACCTCGACAGGGTCCCAGGCCCAGTAGCCACCGAAGCCCAGTGTGTAGTAGGCCCAGATGCCGCCCAGACCCATCGCGAACGTGTACAGGAGCCAGTCGACGCGGCTCCACAGCATCCCGATGCGGCTCCATGCTTGTTGGCCCGTGATCTGGTCGGCGACGGCGGCGGCCAGGGGCACAGCGGTCAATGCGTAGGCCACGAACATCACGGGCGGGTGGATGAGGATGAACGGGCTCATCAACGTCGGATTGAGGCCATTGCCGCCGGGACGGTTGGTGAGAAGGAAGTCGTGAGTGGCGGCGAACATGTCCTGCCAGGCGACGGCGCCGAGGTATGCGGCGGCGACGGCGGCCAGGACCACTTCGGTCCACAGGCGGGAGCGGTCGTGCGTGGCCGGGGCGCGGTGGTGGCGCCACATCACGACGGCAGCGACCGCGGCGGCGTACATCGCCCACATCAGGAGGCTGCCTTCACGGCCCGCCCAAGCGCCGGCGATGCGGTAGCGCAGCGGCACGGCGGTCGACGTGTAGAGGAAGACGTACTGATACTCCACCTTGACGAAGATGAAGAGCACGACAAGGATCAGGAACGTGAGGGCGGACACCGCGGCGGCGCCGGTCAGCCCCCAGCGCAGCCATTTGCGGGCCGGGTCGTGTCCGCGCAGGGCCATGAAGCCAGCCAACACGGCACTCATCGCAAGGAAGAAGGCGATCGTGGGAAGCCAGGCGATCATGGCCGTTCTCCCAGCCGAGCGAAGGCGAACAATGCCGCCCCGAGCAGGCCTGCGACGAGCAAGAACGTCATGGGGATCGGGCCGTCGCGCAGGTAGGAGCTGCTGGCGTCCGACAGGCTCCGGCCCGTGGGCAGGCCATGCATCTGGGCGACCTCTTCCAGCGCTTCATCGCCAATGAGGCATGGATCGCACCAGGACGCCGAGTAGGCCTCGATCAGCACGGCGCGGTCTTCTTGCCGCGTCACGCCGACGGCGCTCAGCTTGTGGCTGACGGCCTGGATGGTCTCACCGGGCCGGAACGTCCCCAGCGCGCCGCGGTCCTGCTCGACCCAGACAGCAAGACGCAGCTTCTCGACGTCCCATGCCTCGTCGATGGGGAGGTCCATGTCGATGCGCTCCTGGGCACCCGGCGACACGGCCACGGTGCCCAGGTCGCGCACTGCGCGCACGGTGAACGGGTGTTCATAGACACCGTTGCTGAGCGCCGCAGGGGGGCGGTAGTGGACCGGGTCTTCGACAAGGGCGGCCCACATGTGCAGGCCGCCTGCGATGCTGCTCTGGGTGTCGAGCCAGACCGAAGCGCGCACAGAGGTGTCGAGGACGCGGGTGGCCACCGACAAGGCGAGTGGGGTGTCGGCGCCGAGCCGTTCCCGCACCGCCCCTTCGTACATGTCCAGGGTCGCCTGGAACGCCTGGCCTTCGCCGAGCCCTTCCTTGAAGATCACCCCGTCGGCGGCGAAGCCCGGGAACGCGATGCCGTCGGCGAACAACGACGTGCCGCCGTGGCGCATGACGAAGGCGTCGCAGGCGCGGGAGCAGTCGGGGCCGTACGGGAAGCCGAGGATGTCGGCGTCATCCGGATATGGGTGGTACACCAAGACGACGACCTCTGGCCCGGGCTGGGGTACTTGGGCGGCCACGGGAGCCACCAGTAGCAGCAGGAGCCACCAGACGCGCACAGCCGTCCCAGGTCGCCGCTATACAAAGGCTGAGTGTCGGAGTCATCGTTTCCCACACCACAACCGCTTTGCCCATGGCCCCCTGAGACCACTTGTGCGTCTGCTGGTACTGGCTGTCACCGTGGCCATCGTCCTGAGCGGATGCGTGGGCGAATTCTGGACGGGACGGCTCGGAGACCCCATCACGGCCCCCGAGTTCCAGATGACGGACGTCGACGGCGTACCAGTCAACCTGACGGACCTTCGGGGCCGGGTGGTCCTGCTCGACTTCATGGGGACCTGGTGCGGCCCTTGCCAACGCGCCGTGCCGCTGCTGAAGGACCTCCAGGTCGCCTATCCCGACCTGACCGTGATCTCGGTCAGTGGCACGGACACCCCGGAGGAACTGCGCTTCTTCAAGGCCCAGTACGGCGCCGACTGGGCGCACGTCGCAGACCTAGGCGTCGTGCGTGAATACCTCCTGGCCGGCGCCGGCCCATCCACCATGATGTGGCCGAGTTACGCCATCATCGACGACGAGGGACAGCTCGTGTTCTACAACCGCGGCGAGACCCTGCCCGCGACCTTCACGGCGGTGCTGGACGACCTGACAGTCCGCGCGGAGCCCGGCATCACCCGGGACGCGGCGCTGCCGATCGCCTTGGCGTTCGGCCTGGGGGCCGCCTCTTGGGCGTCACCGTATCTGCTCCGGCATACCGTGGCCCGCACGACGCCCCGGCCGATGCAGACGTGGCTCATGCCGTTGGCGCTGTACGGCGGGCTGGGCGTCATGGCCGCATGGTTCAGTCGGCCGCTCTCGGGGCGCGTCGCGACGGTCGCGCCGTTCGTGATCGTGGGCGCCATCCTGGCCATCGCCGTGTGGAAGAAGAAGGGGACCGAGGCGGTCCAGATCGAAGGGAAGCGCGTCGATGCGACGAACCCATGGCAACATGCGTTCGGACTCTGGGGCAACTCATTGTGGTACCTGCTCCCCGTCTGGGCCGCGGCACTGCACGCGGCGATGCTGCGCACGTCGCCGGCAGAGACGTTGTTGATCCCCGCCGCCATGGGTGCCGGCCTGGTCGTCGGGGAACTAGGGCACCGATCTTCGTGGCTCCAGGGCCGATTGCAAGCGCAAGGCGAACGGGTCGGCTGGATCGGCGCAGGCGCGCTGATCGTGGCTGCGACCTGGAACGCTCTGCTGATCCTACGCTGAAGCGGCCTTGCGCGCCGCGGTGCTCAACGCGACCTCCGGTGCGTCCAGATCGACCCAGCGTCCGACCGCTTCACCGTCTAGGACCTCCGCATCGTGGACATCCATGCACCAGATGCGGTGCGTGAAGACGTGCCTGGCCTGGCGCGCCTCGTCCAGCCGCACGTGCAGACCGGTCTGCGCGAGCACCAGGTCCTCCAGGGCCTCGTCAACCGGGCCACCAGGCAGCATCCACGTGCCGGCCAGCAGGCCCCCATCAGGCCGCGGGACCACGAGAAGCCTGTGCCCGTCGCGGATGCGGGCGAAGTGCACCGGCACCTCGACGGGGCGCTTCTTGGCCTGTAGGCGTGGGATGTCTGCCTGCGAACCCTCGCGGCGCGCCGTGCAGCCGGCGGCCAAGGGACACTCTGGGCAACGCGGCGCGACGGGCGTGCAGACCCGGGAGCCGAGGTCCATCAGGGCCTGGTTCCAATCTCCGGGCCGATCACGGTCCAGGTGGCGTTCGGCGGCGGCATCGATGGCGCGGCGTCCGGGGCCGGCGTCGGCGGGGTCGCGTAGGCCCAGCCAACGCGCCAGGACCCGGATGGCGTTGCCGTCCACGGCTGTGACGGGTTCACCCTGCGCGATGCTGGCGATGGCCCCGGCGGTGTACGGCCCGATCCCGGGCAAGGCCCGCCACCCGGCGGCGTCGCGGGGCATGCCGCGGGCGCAGACCCATCGGGCGCCCGCGTGCAGGCGCCGGGCGCGACCGTAGTATCCGAGTCCCGCCCAGGCCGCCAAGACGTCGCCCTCCTCCGCCGCGGCCAGCGCCTGGACATCAGGGAACGCATCCATCCAGCGCGCGTAGTACGGGAGGACGGTCTCGACGCGGGTCTGCTGGAGCATGACCTCGCTCACCCACACGCGGTACGGGTCCGTGTTCCGCCGCCATGGCAGGTCGCGCCGGTGCGTATCATACCAGGCCAGTAGAGACTCCAAGGCAGTCCGGCCAAGGCGGGCCGCTGAAAGAGGCTGGTGTGCCGCGACGACAACGCTCTTTACCCGTCAGCGCCGAGCCGGGTCGTGCGCCTCCTCTGGCTCCTCCTGATCACCACCGCCTTCGCCGGCTGCGCCTCGCAGGCGCCGGCCGACACGCCCCTCGACCCTGTGGCCGAGGCCACTGTGCCTGCCCACGTCCAAGTGTTCACTGGCGACGTGCCCTTCGGCAACCTCACCGTCGCCGGCACGGGCAAGGTGCCGAGTGTCTTCGGGACGCCGGGCTTCTCGTACCTTGACCGGTACGGACCCGAACCGACCATGGGCGTCACCAGCTCAGGAAGCCTGTTCGTGGTCGCCTTCTCGGATGTGCTGCGCTCGACCGGCGACGGGTCATGGAGCGTCGTGCAGAGCCACGAGCCGCTGTTGAACAACGACCCCATGCTCTGGGTCGACCCAGTGACGGACCGCATCTACCATGCACCCATGTTCCCGACGCTCGCCTGCGCGACCGTGTACTGGAGCGACGACGACGGGGCCACGTGGAGCCCGCCCGTCGAGGCGTGCGGCACCGGCGCGTTCGACCACCAGAAATTCGCCACGGCCCTGCCCGGCCCGGATGCGTTGCCGGTCGCCGGCCTGCTTCACCCGACGGTGGCCTACCTCTGCTACAATGGCGTCGCCGTCACCAACTGCATGGCGAGCTACGACGGCGGCATGACATGGCCCGTCGATCGCCCCACCGCCGCCAACCTTGTTGGCATCATCGCCAGCGAGACCCCGTCGCAGATCAGTCCCTGCTTCAGCGGCCAGAACGGCCACCCCTCCGCCGCCCCGGACGGCACCGTGGCGTTCCTACGCACCTGGAGCTGCTCACAGCCCATCCTGACCTACTCGACCGACAGTGGGCTGACCTGGACCAACGTCCCCGGACCCAACTTCCCCGGCGGCGCCAGCAACTTCCTGCAGACCGCCAATGCCCACAGCATCGACCCCGAAGTGGCGTTCACCCCCGATGGCACGCTGTACACGTTGTTCCAGAGCCACGACCACCACGCGTACCTGGCGCGCAGCAGCGACCTCGGCGCCACATGGGATGGCCCCTGGGACGTGACACCGCCCGGTTACACGAGCACCGTCTTCGCAGCCCTCGAGACCGGCAGCGACGGCCGCCTCGCCATGGCGTTCTTGGCCGCCAAGAACGTCACGGGCAGCAGCGCCCAGGCACCCGCCGAGTCCCGCTGGACGATGCAGATCATCACCACAGAGGACGCCGACACCACCGACCCCTCCGGGCCTACCTTCGTCCATTACCAGGCGACCCCCGACGAGACGCCGGTGCAGATCGGCCCCATCTTGCAGGGCGGCGGCACGGACAACACCCGCAACCTGTTGGACTTCATCGACGGCGCCGTGGCCCCCAACGGCACGTTCTACGTCTCGTTCACCATCGGCTGCGACCGTGCCTGCGGCGAACGCCCCATGGACGAACAGGCGGGCCGCGCCAGCGATGCCGCCGTGGCGTGGCTGTCCGGGTGGAGCCTGTTCGAAGGCGACCGCCCCGACCCATACTAAGCCGTCTCCCTGGCCACCACAACCCTGATGTTGCGGCGAAGGTCGTGCCCCGCTATGCGTGGATGGACCGTCGTCGCAATGCTCATCGCCGTGACCCTTGCTGGTTGCGCCGAATCACCCGCCCCCACGGGATCAGCGGCACCTGAGCAAGCCCCTCTCGCCCCGGAGAACGCGATCCTGTTCGGTGGCAACGCAAGCATCGTCGACCGCGTCATCGGCGAAGCCCGTCACTTCGTGACCGGCTTCAACGGGGCCGAGCCCAACATGGGCGTCACCAGCAGCGGCGCCGTGTTCGCCATGGCCGGCAGCACCGTCATCCGCAGCAGCGACAGCGGCGAGACCTGGGAAGCCGTCCAGACACACACGCTGATGAACAGCGACCCGATGCTCTGGGTCGACCCCTGGACCGACTGCATCTACAACGCCCCCATGTTCCCGATCCTGCTGGGCGCGACCATCTACGTCAGCTGTGACGATGGCGACACGTGGACCGCCGTGCACAGCCAGAACCTGGGTCGCGGCGTCTACGACCACCAGAAGCTCGCCAGTGCCCTGCCCGGTCCAGACGCCCCGCCCGGCGTAGGTGTCCTGCACCCGACGAGCCTCATCATGTGCTACAATGCGTTGGCCTACACCAACTGCGCCGTCAGCTTCGATGGCGGCCTCACCTGGCCCCACGACGGCCCCATCTGGACCTCCGCCCAGGTGGGAGATGCTCAAGGAACCGAGTGTGCTGGCCAGCAGAGCCACCCCACCGGCGCCCCCGACGGCACGATCGTCGTCGCCAAGGCATGGGGCTGCAATGAGCCCTGGATCTTCGTCAGCCGCGACAATGGCATCACGTGGAAGACCCTCCCCGGTCCCCGTGGCGTGGGCGCCGACACCCTCGACCCTGAGATCGCGTTCAGCGACGACGGCACCATGTACATGCTCTGGCAGAGTGAACGCAGCACCAGCCGCGCCCACCTCGCCCGCAGCGACGACATGGGCGTGACCTGGGAAGGCCCGTGGGACGTCACGCCCCCCGGCATGAACAGCACGATCTTTGCCAGCCTGCACGCCGGCAGCCCCGGCCGCGTCGCCATGGCGTTCCACGCGACCAGCGAAAGCGGCGACCCCGGCCAGGTCTCCGATGAGGCGCTTTGGTACACGTACATCGTCACATCCGAGGACGCCACGGCGGCAGACCCCGCCTTCGTCGCCTACCGCGCCACCGAGGACCCAATCCAGGTCGGCAGCATCTGCAAAGGCAACCGCGGCTGCGCCAACGGCAACCGCAACCTGTTGGATTTCATCGACGGCGGCGTCGGCCCCGACGGCACATTCTACACCATCATCGCAGACGGCTGCACGGACGGCTGCGCCGAGGGCCAGCACAACGCCCAGAACAGCCGCAGCCGCGCCGTCGGCATCCTGCGCCTCGACGGCTGGAGCCTGTACGCGTGAACGGCCGGCAAGGCAACGGTCAAACCTGACGACCTCGGTCGCCCCACTATGGAAACGACCGCCGACCAGGACCGTTACGCACCGCACAGCATCTGCTTCGGTTGTGGGCCCGCCAACAAGGAGGGCCTGCAGATCAAGAGCCACTGGGAAGGTGACCCCGCCGGGGACGGCGTCTTCGTGATGACGTTCGACCCCGTAGAGGCCCACCAGGCATTCCCGGGCGTCCTGAACGGCGGCATCCTGGGGAGCCTGCTGGATTGCCACAGCAACTGGTGTGCCGCCACCGCCATCATGGCAGACCAGGGTTGGGACAAGCCGGACTGCACGGTCACCGCGGATTTCCATGTCAAACTGAAGCGCCCGACGCCCTTCCCGGGCCGCCTCACCGTCAAGGCGCAGCCCACGTCGATCGACGGCCGCACCTGCAAGGTCCACGCCGAGGTCTGGGCCGAGGTCAAGGGCGAGCAGAAGATCACCGCCACCTGCGACGGCACGTTCGTCGCCGTGACGGAGGGCCACCCCGCGTACCACCGCTGGGCCTGACATGGAAGCTGCCAAGATCGCCAGGCCCTGGACCTCTCCAGGAACACCAGGCCCCTCCGCGCCCACCGAAACCGCCGCCGTGGCCCCGGCGGATGATGGTCACTTGCACAAACCGGGCTTCGTGCCGGGAGACATCATCGGCATCTTCGCCGGATTGCTCTTGCTGGCGTTCTTCGGGCTACAATTGCAGTCGGCGTACGCGGTCCTGTTCGGGGATGGCGGCGGCGCGTTCACGGTCCGGGCTGTGGACCTATGGTTCAACAGCGCGCTGCTGTTCTTCGTCCTCGGCGTCCTGCCATGGCTATGGGTCCTGACGACCCGTCGTGGCGGCTGGCAAGGCATGATCGACTACTTCGGCCTCGGCGCCCCCGGGCGACCCATGCTGTTGGGTCTCGCCCTCGGCGTGGGCCTCGTCATCGCCTTGTTGATCGTCGGGCTCATCATGCAGTT
>JBFIDG010000075.1:0-9903 GCA_041581335.1 Thermoplasmatota archaeon | reverse complement strand
TGCTCACCAATGCCAGGGGCGCGGTGGTGGAAAGGACGTCTCCGCCCTCTCCGTCTTCGTCGTCCAGCATCGATGGATCGTCGGCGCCGAGCCCGGCGCCGTCGTCGAGGTCCGCTTCGCCATCCTCGGGTTCCGTGGCCCATGGCAGGTCGGCACCCTCATCCTCGGGGACGGCGCTCCCGCCGCCCTCGGCAGCGGCGACCTCTGCAGATGCGCCGTCGCGCTTCCCCTGCAGGGCGTCGGCCAACTGATCGTCATCAGGCCTGTCGGCCTGCCTGCGCGCACTGTGCTTCGCGTCACCCTTACCACCTAGGGATTCTGCCAATTTCTTGTCGTCGTCGTTCTGTCGGGAGGGCATGCGATCACCTAGGTTTCGATTCTGAGGTTGACCCGACTGCGGGTCAGGTCGATGGAGAGGTCGTGGTCAGAGGAAAGCGGGTCGGCGATGCGACCGTAGACGGCGATGGTGGCCGAAGTGGCCGTGGTGGCAACCGCGTACTCGCCGGCACCGATGTCCAGGCCGCCGCGCTGGGCGGTCTGCTTGAAGAAGGCGGCCCACGCATCGGGGTGGCTCGTGCTCACACGGTAGGTCCAAGCAGGTGCCGAGCCGGTGACCTGGGCTGAGTCCTGGCCGTCCAGGAAGACCGTCGCCGTCCCGGGGAGGCTGACCGAGTCTGCAGGACCCATGAGGCTCGGGAGGGTCATCTTGATGACCGTCGTGCTGCCCAGCACGTCGATGGTGAACGATGGCTCGATCCGGACGATGCTGCCCTCATCTTGGTGCAGCAGGACGGCGCCGTTCTCGAAGTGATAATGGTGCGCGACGAACTCCGTGGTCTTGGCTTCGACATCGAGGCGACCGCCCCGGTATTCTTGGGTGAAACCTGGGATGGTCTGGCCAGACCCACCTACGAAGACAGAACCGCCACCCACCTGCTTCTGGTAGCTGATGGCGTAGTCGGCATTCAGGTTGTTCTGGCTCAGCGTCAGCGAGAACGGTGCCTTGGCCGCTCGAAGGACATCGTGGAAACGCAGTTCATCGGCCATGCCATCGACCCAGAACTGGTTGACACCACTGCTCTGATGGTACGCCTGGACGCGGTTGTTGACGATGCTGCCATCGGCGGCCCGCACCTTGCTGCCCAAGAGGGTGTCCGGCGGATCGCGGCTGATGTACACCTGCAGCGACCCGGCGAACGCGCCGTCAGCGTCCGTGATCGTCAGCGTGACGCTGTCCCCGGAGCTCTTGGTGTCGGGGTCCGTGATGCGCAACCGTAGGTGCAGCACCTCACCGATGTCCGACTCGACGCCGGAAGAGGCGCTCTGCCAGACCTCGTTGGTGGCGCCGGCGACCACGCCGTTCTTGGAGAAGATCGTCAGTTCAGGCGCCGAGATCGTCGCCTCGGCATTGCCCGGCGAGAAACTCATCGTCCCTGCCCTTGGCGGCGCGACGAAGAAGCGACTGGTGCTCCTGTCGCCCAGTGTGACGGCCTGTCCCACCTCGGACACGCTGCGGTTCGTCGCCTGTCGGTCCGCTTCGCTCTTGAGCCCGGCGAGCTGGCCTTGCATGGTGGTGAAGCGGCCCGCCTCCTTGTCTTCCTCCCAGTGTGGCACGAAGTCGACCCGGATGACGACCAGGAAGATGAACATGAGAGAGAAGAACAACACACCCCCCAAGACGCTGGAGACACATTGCTCATCGCTGCGGAAAACGCGGTTGGCCTTCATGCGGTCTGTATCCTCACATAGTCGAGTTGCAGCGTCCCGGATGTGGCGCCGCTGTCTAGGTCCACGATGCGGATCTGCGGCGACCCGGCCTTGTAATCGGCGGGGGCCAGCGTGTACGTGAACAAGCTCATCGTCGACGAGGTCAACGTACCCCGCTGCACCCAGGCCGCCCCGTTGTGGACCTGGACGGCGAACGTGTCGCCACTGCGGGAATACCTGATCTGGAGTTCATGGTGGACCCCTGAAGGCACGCCCGCGAAGTCCAGCCGGACCTCCGCGTCCGTCGTGGGGACCTCGTTGTAAGTGATGTCGACGAACATGTGGTCCACGCCGGCGTCCCGCGCGACGGCATCAGCGGTCAGGCGTTCGACCTTGACCTTGATGGCCTGGACGTCGCTGGCGGTCCAGGTGGCCTTGTCGGCTGTGATATCGAGGGTGTACCCGGCGTCCGTGGCCGTGGCCAAAGTGACGGTCCGCGTCGAGCCGACCGCCAGGGGGACCCCCGAGTAGCTGAGCCGGACCTGGGGATCTCCGTTGGGGCCACCGCCACCGGCGTTCAACCCTTCGAAGCCGATCTTTACGCTGCTGATGGTCGCCAGCCCTGCTGGCGTCGCGAAAGAGTCGACCGTCACTTGGTGCCCGGTCTCCTTGAAGACCGTGCGTGCGTCATCGCTGGCCAGGACCAAGGTGGACCCGGTGACCCCGACGGCGTTGTTGACCGCCCCAGGGCCGAGCCTGGTGGTCTTCGACCCACCGGCGATGGAGGCTTCGTCGATGATGGCACTGGCGCCGCCATCGCTACCGCTCTGGGCGTGGTGCAGGTCCGAGATGGTCCCCTTGATGGCATTGGCCGTGGCGATGTAGGTGAGTGTGATGTTGCCGGTCTTGGCCAGCGAAAGATCGGCGCTGAGGTAATTGCTGGCGATGATCTGGTTGGCGCCGGTCTGGACGATGCCCACCTCGACAGAGGCGTTGCCGGGCACAGTCAGCGTCTGGTTCCACGTCTCGCCGAGACGGAAGGTCCCGTCGGCGAAGCCCTGGTCGAGCGCGGCGCCCGCGTACACGGACGAGACACCGTTGACAGCGATGATGATCCGGGTCCCGTCCGTCGGGACCGGTTCGCCGCCGATGTGCCGGATGTGGATCTCCTCGTTCCCGTCGCCCCAGAACGAACCGCCAGGGGTCAGATCGACACGGAAGTCAGCATGGATCTTGTCCGGTGGCCCATCGAAGCTCAGGACGAGCATGCTCAGGCCGACCATCATCGTGACGGTGATGGCCACCATGAGGATGTTGCCAAGGACGTCGGCGACCGCGTCATCGTCTCGTTGGCGCATTGGTGGCTTCAGTGGATCCGCCCCGCGGCCAAGGAACCTGTCAGTTCGAAGAGGTTGTCCGAGAAGCGGTAGTCGATCCAGCCGGGGTTGCGGGCGACCTGGAGCCCTTCGACGCGCAGCTGCGACCGTTCCTTGTTGTCGCGAGCCTCGAGGACACCATCCACCAGGTGGCGGAACATCTGCACTTCCGCGTCCGAGTGCATGCCTTGGTCCAGTAGGAGCATGCAGATCGCGCCGGCCTGGCGGGCACGCCCGATCAGGACCTGCAAGAAGCGGAACGTCGCCTGGGCATTGGAGTAGAGGACCAATGTCGAGGCGCTGTCGATGACCAGCACGTGGTTGTCGTGGCTCTTGATGAGCTCTGATTGGACCCGGTTCAAGGCCAGACTGATGCCGTTCAGGTCGACGGCGCTGTCCACATACTGGACACGTGGCTGTTCGTCGTCGATGCCGATGGAGCGACTGTAGGCGTCCACGAACCAGACGAGTCCGTCTGCTTCGTAGCGGTCGTATTCGGGGTCCATGCGACGCAGGTTCTCGCGGACGTCGTCAACGGTCGCGTTGGTCAACAACATGACCACGGGCATCCCGTTGCGGAGATTTCCGGCCATGGCCTGCCGAGCAAGGACCTCTTTTCCTTGGAAGCTGGGCCCGTACAGCAGGATGCGGTCACGCTCCCGCATGCCACCTCCCAGAAGCGTATCGAGTTGGTTCACACCTGTCGTGGCATTCATATGATCACCTGTGGAGAGAGGATTCGGTCAAGGAGTCGCTGCAGGACGGCTTCCGCCGCGGCCGGGTCGGTCGCGATGCAGGGGACCACTTCGGCCCCTTTGGGCATCGCGAGTCGCCGCGCCAGTTCCCCTGGGCTGACGGCGTCGGGAAGGTCTTGTTTGTTGGCGGCGACGATCACCTGGATACCTTGCCTCCAGTTCTTCTGCAGCATGTAGTCCGCCCGTTCGAACGAAGCGGGATCGGTGGCATCCACCATGAGGATGATGGCCATCGCGTTGGCCATGATGGGCGCGACCATCGGGTCGAAGCGCTCCTGGCCTGGTGTGCCGAAGATGTCGACGTGGAGGCCTTGCCGGTCGATGGTGCCCCTGTCGAGGGCCACAGTGGCCCCCATGCGCTCGGCGCTGACCGCATGGTCGCACACCTTGTGGACGAACGTCGATTTGCCTGCCCCGGCCGGGCCGACCACGACGATCTTGGGAATATACACCTGAAGCAACCCATGGTCTTGGGCACGATAAAGAGTGGGGGCTGGACGAGCGACCCGACCACTGATACGCTCCAGGCGGAAGTATTGGCTGGTGATGATGCGGTCCTGCACGGCACTCAGGTGCAGGCAATGGGGGAAACTCTGCAAGAACGGACGCACGGCAAGTTCCTCATTCCAGTACGTGTAGGCGGCGACCGAAGCCCGGAAACGCTGCATGCTGCGCATCAGGCGTGGCGCGGCGGCCACGATCTGCGTCGTCTGCGCATGGAGCATCAGGCCGTTGAGCGAATCAAGGACGAAGAGGGCCCCCGGGAACGCGGCCGCCGCTTGGTCGATGTGCGATTCGACGTCCGCCACGTTCGAGGGATCGATGAGGACGTGATCGGCGTCCGCCACGCCGAATAGGACAGAGTGGGCGTCGAGGATCTGTAGGCGGGTCATGTCGGCACCTGCCTTGGCAAGGACCTTCTTGAGCCGGGCGGGGCTTCGGTCAGTGACCATGTAGACCACGCTCTGGCCGGCCGCCAGCGCTGTGCAGGCGGCCTGTAGCAGGAACGGCTGCGCGTCGACGCCGGGCTCGTTGCGGATCAACAGCGCTTGGCCTGCGGGCTCTTGGGCGAACACTTGGTCCAGCCGTGGGACTCCGAAGGCCAGGACCGTGGACTATGCCTCCTCAAGAATCATGTTGAGCCGGGTGAGACTGTCCATGAGCTGCTGATCGAACACCTCGATCGGCATCGACCTGTCCATGGCCGTGAGCAACAGGAGCTCGTCGTCGACGCCGATGATGACGAGCCGCATGTCGTGGCTGACGACCAGCACCGTCTCTAGGCGGTCATCCCCGAACTCCCGCAGGCTCGTCTCGGCAGCACCCATCAAGGCGGCGCCCATGGCGGCGATGGTGTCCAGGTCGGCCGGATGGGGCCACTCGGACAGGACCGGAAGGCCGTCGCGACTCACCAGGCAGGCACCGAAGACACCGTCTTTGGTCGCCAGACCTTGCAGCACCTGCGAGCATTCCTGGCGGGCCTGGCTCATTCAGCACCTCGCTGACGGCGCATCAGGTCCATGGCACGGGCGAACGCACGGTCCCGCTGGGTCTCCGAGGCGCGGTGATCCAGCATGTCGGTGAGTACGCGCACCACATCGTCCGGGTCCAGGGGCTTCGTGAAGAAGTTCTGGATGGCGGCCTCGTTGATGGCCTCGATGGCGATCTGCAGGTCTGGGAACGCGGTCATCAGGACGCGGGGGACGTTCGGGGCCTTCTGACGCGCGGCACGCAGCAGGTCCATGCCGTTCATGCCAGGCATCTTGAAGTCCGACACGAGGATCTTGACCGGTGCCTTGGCAAGGATCTCAAGGGCCTCATCCCCACCCGCCGCGGTGAGCACGACCAGATCAGGGATCGATGCCTCCAGCAGTTCCTGCAGGGAATCCAAGATGTCCGGCTCGTCGTCGACGAGCAGGATGTGGCGAGCCTGATGGGATTCTCCTTTCAACGGGTGCATACGCAGCATTTTCCTTAGCCGGCTGGCCTTATATTGCATTGACCTCGTCGTTTTTAGTCCCGATGGGAATAAAGCGCGCGGCGCCCGTCGGCTCCGGTGACCAGTCACCCACCCGATCGCGGGGAGGAACGGACCTGGGACCCGAGGGCCGTGGCGCCTCTGGACCTGAAGGGCGCGTAGAAAGGTCCAAGAAGGGTGCCCTGCCAAGCCTTCCCTTGGAAGACAGTTCCATGGCGTCCCGCACCTCGAAGAGCAGCGACCCGACCGGTTGGGCCGCGTTCGAGTTCAGCCCGCAGCCGACGTTGCTCTGCGCAGGAGACACCATCTTGAAGGCCAACCGCGCAGCCTCCACAGTCCTCCATGTGCCGGCCGACGAGCTCGCCGGACAGGACTTGATCGACCAGGTCGCGGCCCCGGGTCGTCGGACCTTCGAGAACCAGCGCGCAAGCGACCCCGAGGGCAACGTCGAGGCTCCTCTGCGGGGCGAAGCCGATTGGCACGTCGCCTCGTTCCGCTTCGGCAGCCCGATGCCTGATGGCTCCCGCGTCGTCGTCATCGAGGACCTGACCTCCTCCATGGGCGAGCGCCGCCATGCCCGCCGGCGCGGAGCACGGGACGAAGAACTGGAGCGCCTAGAACAGATGAACCAGTTCAAGACGCAACTGCTCAACACCGCCGCCCACGAACTCAACACGCCGCTGACGCCGCTGCGCCTGCAGATCCACCTCCTAGGGAGCGAGAACCTGGGTCGCCTTTCGGAACGCCAACAGAAGGCGCTGTCTGTCCTGGAGCGGAACGTCGAACGCCTGGCGGTGCTGGTGAGCGACATCCTGGACGTCGCTCGCCTGGAAAGCGGGCACCTGAGCATCGAGACCGAGAACCTCGACCTCAGCGGCGCCATCAAGGAAGCCGTCCAGGCCTACGAGGAGACCGCCCGCGGCATGGGAGTCACCCTCGCCCTCGACGAAGACAAGACGATCGCCGTCAAAGCCGATGCCCGTCGCCTCATCCAGATCCTGTACAACCTGATCAGCAACGGCCTGAAGTTCACGCCCGCCGGGGGCCGGGTCACGGTCCGGACCCGGCCGGTCGGCCATGAAGCGGTCATCGAGGTCATCGACACGGGCCTTGGCATGGACGCTGATCAGATGAGCCGGCTGTTCCAGCCGTTCAGCCGCGTCCACGATGTGGAAGGCACCGCCATCGCAGGAACAGGACTTGGACTCTACATCTGCAAGGGTATCGTCGACCAACATGGCGGGTCGCTGACCGCCGAGAGCGACGGCCCCAACAAAGGCGCCACGTTCACGCTCCGACTACCCCTTGCCAGTGCGCCCGCCATCCAACGGGCCCCTGAACGCCACCAGAGCGCCTTGGTCGTCGGACCCCTGGCCCAACGCCTCCGGGAACTGATCTGATGGTCAGTCTGCTTGCCGGGGCCTTGGCCCTGCTCAACGCCCTCTTGGTGTACGTCCTGTTCCGCGTCGGCAAGGTGGTCTTCGACCGCCGACCCGAAGGAGGCGGCAGCCTGGCCGCGAAGGCGTTCGCCATGTGGTGGTTCACCCTGGCGGTCTTCCAGGCAGGCGCCGTCGCCGACTTCGCTCTGCGGGGCCTCGGGGGCCAGTGGTCCTTGGCGGCCTACCTCGCCTACGTGCAACTCCTGATCATCCTCCTCGTCGCTGCGTTCGGCGCGCTGCTCTACTACATGGTCTTCGTCTTCACCGGGCGACGTGAGGCCTGGCGTCCGATCGCCGTCCTGTACGCGGCATTGTACCTTATGCTCGTCTACTACATCGCACTGTCCGACCCCATCGGCGTCAAGGAAGGCGCCCTCGGCACCACGTTGGAGTACCGGCACGACCTCGCAGACAGCCTCCTGGCCCAGGCGATCGGCATCGGCCTACTGCTGCCGACCCTCCTGGCCGCGGTCGGGTACCTGTCGCTCTTGTTCCGGGTCGACGACCGTTCGCAACGCTTCCGCATCATCGCGGTGGCGGGCGCGTTCATCATCTGGTTCGGCTCATCGCTGCTTGTTGGGCAGTTCACCGATTGGAACGACACCGCCGCATGGCAGGTCGCCAGCGCCCTCATCACCCTCGGCAGCGCCGTCGCCGTCTACACGGCCTTCCAGCCCCCGCGGTGGATGCGCCGGCGGTTCCACTTGACGGGCTTTGGCGAACACCACTGAGGCGACCCATCTGGTTTTATAGAGGGCGTTTGTCGGCCGGCTTGTCGCAGTGAGCCAGCGCCAGGCTTTGGCCAGGTGTAGGACGCCGCGACAGTCGAAGGAGTCAGAAAACATGGCAGGAACAAAATCCAATCCTGCGCTCGTTGGGATCATCTCCGACCTCAAGGCCGCTGGCCGCGAGAACGGAGCTCCCGTCTGGCGAGACATTGCTATCCGTCTGGAGAAGCCGTCTCGCAACTGGGCGCAGGTCAACATCAGCAAGCTATCGCTGCACGTCCGTGACGGCGAGAACGTGATCGTGCCCGGCAAACTGCTGGGTGCCGGCGACGTCGACAAGGCGTTCACCGTGGTCGCGTTCAAAGCAAGTGCCTCCGCAACGGCGAAGATCGTCGCTGCGGGCGGAAAAGTCCTCACCATGAAGGAAGGCATGACCGCTTTCCCGAAGGGCGAGAAGTGCAGGATCATTGGGTGACCAAGATGACGACCACGATCATCGACGCAACCGGTCTCGTCCTCGGCCGCATGGCCACCGACGTCGCCAAGCGCGCCAAGAACGGCGAAGACGTCCACATCGTCAACGCTGAGAAGGCCATCATCACGGGCGCATCCAAGAAGAGCATCGAGGCCCGCTACCGCTTCAAGCGCGAAGTCGGTACCATGCGTAAGGGTCCGTTCTTCCCCCGTGAACCCCACCTCATCGTGAAGCGCACCGTCCGCGGTATGCTTCCCTACCAGAAGTCCGACGGCCGCGCCGCCTACAAGCGCATCAAGGCGTACATCGGCGTCCCGAAGGAACTCGCCGGCCAAGACACGATCCAGGTCGAGGCCGCCAAGCGTGAAGCTCGCAGCTTCATGACCGTTTCCGAACTGTCCCGGTTCCTGGGCAGCCCTGACAGGAGTTCCTGAACATGGCCAAGAAAGTCATCAACACCAGCGGCAAGCGTAAGACGGCCACGGCCCGCGCCGCCGTGATGAAGGGCACCGGCAAGGTGCGCATCAACAAGACGCCCCTCGAGATCTACGAGCCCCAGCTGGCTCGCCTCAAGATCACCGAGCCCCTCACGATCGCTGGCAAGAAGGCCGACAAGCTCGACTTCAAGGTCAACGTCGAGGGCGGCGGTATCATGGGCCAGGCCGATGCGATCCGCACGGCCATCGCCCGTGGTCTCGTCGAGTACACCGGCGACGAGGAACTCAAGCAGAAGTACCTCGCGTACGACCGCACCCTGCTGGTCAACGACACCCGCACCAAGGAGACCAAGAAGCCTCTCGGTCGCGGTGCTCGTGCCAAGCGCCAGAAGTCCTACAGGTGATCGTCTCATGATGATGCCTGTGCGCTGCTTCTCATGTGGGACCGTCGTCGCCTCGGCGTACGAGCCTTACAAGGAAGCGCTGGACAAGGGAACGAGCGGCCAGGATGCCCTGGACGCCACCGGCCTCGTCCGCTTCTGCTGCCGCCGCATGGTGGTCTCGCACGTGCCCGTCATCAAAGACGCGGCCGCGTACGAATAGACCAGCAGTCACGCCGGCCAATAGGGCAAGCGCCCTCCTCTTCCCCCTTCTACTCTCTTTGTTCCCCGTTCGCGGGGGCCTCGGCCGCTGGCCGATCGTTGACGCCCTGAGCGCCGCCTGGACCGTTTTTCGCGGCGTGACCGCATCCTTGGGTTGACCCATCGACCCGCGGCACGGTGGCCTGGACATAGCCTTAAGACGGGAGTTCGGCCCATGCGCCCTCATGCGTGTCCTCGCAGCCCTGATGCTCGTGACGGCCCTCCTTTCCGGTTGCGCCACAGACCAACCCCTGGCCCCCGACGCCTTGCCTGACCCCGTGGTCGATCTGCTGGCTGGAGCCCCCCTCTGGTACGACCCCCAGAACGCACCCCACCCCAGCTTCAATTTCCCCACCATGAGCAGCCC
>JBFIDG010000074.1:0-9938 GCA_041581335.1 Thermoplasmatota archaeon | reverse complement strand
TCCCAGTTGGCCACGTAGAGCAGGCTCTGGTTGGCGACCGGGTCGACCATGGGGAACATGTCGTGGGCGTAGAGTTGGTAGTAGGCGTCGAGGCGGTACGGGTCGCGGTCGACGTCGGTGACGTAGTTCGGAGCGTAGCGGCTGAGCTCGGTGAGCTTGCCGGTCTCGCGGTCGAAGCTGTTGATGCTGATGTCGCCGTTGGCACCAAAGACCAGTTCGCTGCCGTCCGCCTGGCGCAGGTACGCCACCATGTGGGGGCCGCGGGTCGGGCCGACAGGCAGGTAGTGGGTCAGTTCGGGGTTGGCCTTGTCTCCGATGAAGTAGGTGTAGAAGCCGCCGTTGCGTGCCGGGATGGCCTGCGTGCCGATGGCGCTGGCCTGCTCGTCGTTGCCGACGAACAGCCATTCACCGTCGTCGCTGACCTTGATGTCCTTCGGGCCGGGCACGGCGATGGAGGCGACCTGCTCGACCTCGAAGGTGCCGTTGGTGGCGAGGCGGTGCAGGATGCGCACGGTGCTGCCGGCATCGACGAAGATGTAGTCGCCCCAGGCCGCGGCCTCTTCACCGCTTTGTTCCCAGGAACCGAGCACTTCGAGGTTGACGGTCTGGTTGCCGGCCAGGATCGCCGCAAGAGCGTCCTCCAGGACAGGTTCGACGGGTTCCGTCACGACAGGGTCGGTGTTGCCCTCCGGGCTGGAAGCGCAGCCGGAAAGGGCGACCGTGATCATCAGAGCGGCAAGGAGCCACGCACGCATGGGTTCGACCAGGTCTGCCTCTATTTCACCGCTGTCGTGGCCGCACTACGCAAACCGAGGCCCCGGGAATTCCCATTCGCACGGGGCGTTGTTCGGAGTTTCGCCTGCTGCAGCCCCGCCCAAAGGAGTCCCCGGAAATCTGGTCATCGTTGGGTTCGCCGGTCCGGCCGAGACTAGACGCAAATCATAACCTGCCTCTGCCGCCCAAAGCAGAGTGCTGCATAGTGATGCGGCTATGTTCACGGTGCCCGCAGCGGAGAGAACAGTGCCCACAGCCCCCCCGTCGTACGAGATCAAAGGTGCCCCCGAATCCCCCATGAATGAATCTGAGACCTCGAACTGGGCCCGCTCGACTACGAGCCCGGAATCTGTCCGCCAGGAATGCCAACGAGTGAAAGTGCCGCAGCGGGCGGCCAAGGTTCCAGCCGGCTCTCGCGCGGCCGAATGCCCGTAGAAGCATACACCATCACCATTGTTCACGTCCGACTGTCGGGCTAGCCCTTGGGGCCCCCCAATACCCTGAATCTTAGGCCCCACGATGCCCCGCGTGTCATCGTCGACCTTGATTAGTGCAACATCTAGCGCCGCGTCAGAAAAGGCCTCCACAGTCCCAATCCGATGGCCAGACTCCGCGGCGGTGACCGCGGTGCCCAGGAATCGATTCGTCCCATCAGTGACGCAATGCGCCGCCGTGATGTAGAAAGGATACCCCGTCAAGTTCGTCAGAAGGAACGACAACGTGCACCCAGTCGTATACTCGGCCGCGATTCGTAGCCCCGGGACGACCGTCGCACCCCAGTCGACATTCGACGTGACCAGCTGATGCTCCCACTGCCCTCGGGCCCCGCTGACCCCGACTACGTACGGGGTGGCAGGGCGCAACCCTTCAAGCTGCAGCGCAGCCCTGGAAATTGGCCAGCTGTGAACAAGCCCATCATCCAACGAGGTTAGCCAAAGCTGACCATATCCCTCCAACCCAGTCAGGGACAACGAGTGTGACCCCACGCTCAAACCGGGCGAAGTGCTCGATGCACCCTCTTGACTCGAGCCGACACAGCCAGCCATCATTAGGCCCGCGACGAGGATGGTGGTCGATTTCAGCACAGGCTCGTGTCGCCGGTTATGTAGAGAATGGGTGCCGTGTCATCGGTTACCCCGTCGCCATTCCGATCGACCTTCAGCACGCCTTCCATCAAACACCCGATGGAATTCACTGTCACGGCCCTGTAAAGCGTCTGGCTAGCCACCCATGGATTCGCAGCGCATGACACAGGCGTAACGCCCGTAACAATCGGCATGAGACCTCCGCACTCTGATTGGCCGGGCGGCGCCGCATTCACAATTGAAGTCTGAACCGTTGCAAACGACAACACTACCCCATGCGCTTCGACCAAGGGCGGGCCGAATTGATTGACTCCGACAGGCGAGACTGCAAGGGTTGGTTCAATCCAGATACACGGAGCCCCAGCCGGACAGGGAAGCGGGGGCTGTGCATTTACCGACGGGCCCCCGGATCGGGTGGCCAGGACAACCATTGATGCAAACGCAACGACAAATCGCATGACTGGCCTCCCGCCCGCATTTCCCAGCCGCCCGTTAAAACTACCGCCTTACCGTGAATGCCATGAACGGGTAGCGCCCATCATCCTTCGTGACGGCCACCCCATCCACGCGGGCATGTGGGGGCCCCTTGCGGGCCCAGGCGATGAGGTCGTCCACCCGGTCCTCCCGGCCCTCCACCAACGCCTCCACGCGGCCGTCGGGAAGGTTCTGCACCCAGCCGACGATGCCCCGGTCTTCGGCCTCTTGCCGCATGGATTCCCGGTACCAGACGCCCTGCACCTTTCCAGAGATGAACAGTCGCAGGCGCTTCATGGGGACCTCAGGCGGGGACGTTGTGGACATGGATGTCGCGTTGCGGGAACGGGATCGAGCAGCCGGCACCCTCCAGTGCGCGCTTGACGGTGGCGTGGAAGTCCGCCTTGGCCTGCCAGTAGTCGCCAGTGCGCACCCAGGGCCGGACCTGCAGACCCACCGAGCTGTCACCGAGTTCTGTCAAGCGGACCGACAGGGCCGGCTCCGGGAGGACCCGGCTGTCCTTAGGGAGCGCTTCCATGATGGCCTTGATGGCGACGTCGATGTCGTCGCTGTACGCGATGCCCACCAGGACATCGGCCCGGCGGATCGGCAGGCGGGTGTGGTTGGTGATGGCACTGCCCAGGACCTTGCCGTTGGGGAGCGTCACGACGCGGCCGTCTGCGAGTTTGAGCGTGGTGAGGGCCATGCCGAGGCTGGTGACGTCGCCGGTCTCGCCACTGATGGTGACCGTGTCGTTGATGTTGAAAGGGCGGTAGAACAGCAGCATGACGCCGGCTGCCAGGTTGCCCAAGGTGTCCTTGAGCGCGAAGCCGATGACGAAGCCACCGATGGCGAGCCCCCCGACGAGGGCGGCAAGGTCCACGCCGAACGTCGCAAGCACCGCCATGACGATGACGATCCATCCGATGGCCGACAAGACGGCGTGGATGAAGTGCGTCAACGTGTCGTCGATGAACTTGTTGCGCTTCATGCCGCGCTGGATGAGCCCGATGCCGAGCTTCATGAACAGCCAGCCGACGACGACGACCACCGCGGCCGAGAAGAGTCGCTGCTGCCAGCTGGGCAAGGCAGCGATGCCGGCCATCAGTTCGTCATGGAACACAGGTCCACGACGGAACTACTGAATGATAATCCCGTTGAAGTGCGCGCCCGGCGAGGCGGCGACTACGCGGGGACGAAGCTCTGGGTGGCGCTGTCGACGCGGAACAGGACGTAGCCGCCGGTGGTCACGTCTCCCTCGAAGAACGCGATCGTCGGGGTGGTGATGCGGCCGCTGACGCCATTGCTCTCAAGCCAGGCCCGGATGGCCGGACCGTCATTGCCGACCGCCTCGATGGCCGCCGCCGCGACGTACACGGCATCGTACGCGTAGACGTCGAAGGGGCCCGGAGCAGTGCCGTACTTGGCCTCGTACTTGGCCAGCCAGGCCGTGTACGCCGTGCCCTCGGTGTCGGGACTGCTCTTGGTGAAGTAGACCCCATCGACCTCCGCCCGTGCGACCGCAAAGATGCCCTGTCCTTCGATGGCTTCGGAAGCCAGGATGTCGCCATCGAAGCCGGCGTTGCGCAGCTCCTTGATGAGGGAGCCGATCTCAGGTGCCTGGCCGGAGATCCAGATGTGGTCAGGGTCGAGGGCGACCGCCTCCTGGGCCTTGCCGGGCATGGTGCCTTCGTCGTCGCTCCATGCGATCGGGGCCCCGAGCACGGTGCCGCCGAAGCCTTGGTAGGCGGGGACGAAGACGTCCTTCAGCCCCTGGGCGTAGCCGGTCTGTTGGAACATCACGACAGCGCTGGCGCCGCCGAGGGTCTCCTTGAGAAGTTGCGCGGCTTGCGGGCCCTGGACGTCGTCGTTCGCGATGGTGCGGTAGAAGTAGCCATGGGAAGGGCCGGACAGGCTAGGCCGGGTGCTGCTGGGACTGATGAGCACAACCTGCTCCGCGTCGGCGACCTGCTTGACGGCGGCCGTACTATCGGACGCCAATGCGCCGATGATGACCTGGGCGCCTTCGCCGACGATGCGGCGGTATTGCTTGACCGCCTCCTCGGTGTTAGGGAACTGGGTGTCGCCGATCTCCAGCCGGATCTGTTTGCCGTCGATGCCTCCGGCGGCATTGATCTCATCGACCGCCATCTGGGCGCCGAGCAACGTCGGCTGGCCCAATGTCGCCGCCGGCCCGGTGAGCGGCATCAGCGTGCCGATGACGATCTCATCATCTCCGTCGCCGAAGCAACCAGACAGAGGCAGGACGAGCAAGAGGAGGGCCAGAACGGCCGTGCGACTGCGCATGCCACCCGGAGCCGCCTCGCGAGGTATAATGATGTGCGTCTGGAATAATGTCCCAAACCCTTAGGCCCATTGCTGCGGTTGCCCCCCATTGTTGCGGGCCGTCCTGATGTTGGCATTGCTGCTTGCACCGCTGGCCGCTGCCGAGGCGGACGCCGTGTTGCGCTTCCCATCACAGAGCGTCTACGAGGTCGTGGAGACAGGCACCACGTGGAACGAACGGTCCGTCGCGGCGCAGCCGGGACAGACGCTACGCGTGCACTTCGACGTCCGGGTCGTGGGGCCGAACACCCTGACCACGAACCAGACATACCTTGTCGAATGGCGTCTCGGCGATACCTTGATCGGCGCGCTGAACGGGACCCTTGGCCCCGGTGTCGAGCGCCAGCCCGGGACGCTAGAGGCGGTGCTGCCCGACGACCCGGGCGACCACACGCTTCGCATGAGGCTCCTCACCGGCGCATGGGACCCGACGCCAGGCAACAACGACCCGCCCACGACGTTGCTGCGCTTGGGCGACGTCCAGGGATCCGTGCCCGACGATAGCACGCGCCACCCGTTCCTCGGGCCCGCCTTGATGGGGACCCTGGCATTGGTCCTGCTGCCGCTGCGCTGGCCGCAGGTGCGGAGCCACCTCGCCGAATTCGGGCGACCCGCCAGCCGACGGTTGGAGGCGTTGCGCGTCGCATGGCCTCATATCGACGCTCGATCCAAACGCCGCGTCGCCACGTTCAGCATCGGCGGCGCGCTGGCGACACTGCTGACAAGCCTCATCGTCGCCCGCGGCCGCATGGTCTGGGTCGATTCCCCGACCGGCGCATTGGCCATCGCCACCCTAGTGTTCGCCGTCGCGGCCACCGTGCGGTTGGCGCGGCGCCATTGGAGCTGGGGGACGATCGCCATCTGGGCATGGGCCTTTGCTTGCGCGGCCACCTGGCAACAAGCCGCGTCATTGACGCCGTTCCTGCGATGGCCCGCCTTGGCAGACCTCACGCCTTTCGTCGTCAACGGCATCACGGTCGGGGCCCTCTACGCATTGCTGGCGCTGGGCTACACGATGGTATACGGCATTCTCAAATTCATCAACTTCGCCCACGGCGACGTCTTCGTCTGGGGCGGCTACCTCGGCTGGCTCCTCGTCGTCCAATACCCCCTCCTCGGGCTGCCCTTGGCGATCCTCTGGGCCATCATCGCGACCGCAGGCCTGGGCGCATTGATCGAACGGGTCGCCTACAGGCCCCTGCGCGGCGGCGACCGCCTGTCGCCGCTCATCACCGCCATCGCCGTCAGCCTGCTGCTCGCCAGCATGGCGCAATTCCTGTTCGGCGCCCAGAGCCGGACGTTCAAGGAAGCCGGCAGCACCTACACGGGGTCTGTCTGGCAGGACCTGATGACGAGAGATGTGCAGCTGGGCCCCATCCGCTTGTCGAGCCTCGATGCCACCATCCTCGTCGTGTCGATCATCCTCGTCGTGGCCTTGCAGTGGTTCATCAGCCGCTCACGCACGGGCCAAGCCATGCGGGCCGTTGCAGACGATCAAGAGGCGGCGCTCACGGTGGGCATCCCCGTCGATCGCATCGTCACGTGGACCTTCATCATCGGCAGCGCGCTCGCCGCCGTGGGCGGCGTGTTCTGGGGGCTGCGGTTCTCGTTACGCCCCACGCTCGGGCTGCTGACGGGGATCAAGGCGTTCACGGCGGCGGTCGTAGGCGGCATCGGCAACATCCCCGGCGCGTTCTTGGGTGGATTCTTGATCGGGCTTGCCGAGAACGTCGGCGGCCAGTTCATCGACAGCCGGTTCCAGAACGTCATCGCATTCGTCATCCTGGTCGGGTTCCTGCTGGTCCGGCCGCAAGGTATGTTCGGAAAGGAGGTGAAGCGCCGATGACGCCGTGGGAAGCGCTGTTCGCGCCTTTCACCAACAGCGGCCTCCTGCTGGAGATCCTGTTCGCCTTCGCAGTCTACCTCATCCTGGCCACCAGCCTCGACCTTGCCGTCGGCTACGCGGGCCTGTTCCAGCTTGGCCACGTGGGCTTCTTCGCGCTCGGCGCATTGGGCACGACCTACGCCACCCACGCCGACTACTTCGGCGGAGACATGTTCCTAGGCGTCCTGTTGGGCATGCTGCTGACCAGCCTTGCCGTGTTGCTCGTCGGCATCCCGACGTTGCGATTGACGGGGGACTACTTCGCCATCGCGACGATGGGGCTGGGCGTGATGGTGCAGTTCGTGCTGACCGGCATCTACGCCAATGGCATCTTCGGCATCCCCTCAATGAACCCGTTCGGCTGTGACCTCGGCTGCATGATCGATGGGCCATTGGGGGCGGTGTTCGGCCGCGGCCCGAGGTCGCCCCGGGTGCTCGAACTGGTGCTGGCTTGGTTGCTGGCTTTCGGCGTCCATGGCCTCGTCGTGCGCATCAAGCGGAGCCCGTTCGGGCGCGTCCTGCGGAGCATCAAGGAGGACCGCCTTGCCGCAGCATCCCTTGGCAAGGATGTGGCGTTCCTGCGCTTCCAGGCCTTGTGGATCAGCGCCTTGATGGCGAGCCTGGCCGGCAGCCTGACCGTCCATCACTTCCAGATCCTCAGCCCCCTCGGCTACGGCTTCCCGTTCATGGTGCTCATGCTCGTCATGGTCATCCTAGGCGGGCTCGGCACGTTCCACGGCGCGCTCATCGGTGCGTTGCTGGTCAATTTCATCAACCAACTCGCGGTCGGCATCACAGAGGCTCTGCGTGCGGCCGACATCGGCAGCGGATTCGACCTGTCCGCGCTCCGCATCATCATCTTTGCCCTGGTCCTCATCGTGCTGATGCTGGTGCGTCCAAGTGGCCTCCTCGGCGGCCGGGACATCCAGTTCCGCAAGCTGTGGCGTCGGCTCATGCGGAGGGCCGACTGATGCTGCGCATCGAAGGCGTCACCCGCAGTTTCGGTGGCGTCCAGGCGCTCGACGGCGTCGACCTCCGCATCGAAAAAGGCACCATCACCGGCCTCATCGGCCCCAACGGCGCCGGCAAGACGACCCTGTTCGATTGTATCACCGGATTCCAACGACCCGACCTAGGGCGCATCGAATTCGAAGGGCGACGCATCGACGGGGTGCCGCCTCACCGCATCGCCCGCATGGGCATGGCGCGGACGTTCCAATTGGTGCGCCTGCTGCCCGGCATGAGTGCGCTGGAGAACCTGCTTGTTGCGCATCCAGGCCACCCCGGTGAGAGCCTACGTGGCGCGCTCCTGGGAGGCTGGAAAGGCAACGAAGCCCGCATCCGCGCGCAGGCCATGGAGTGGCTCTCGTTCGTCGGCATGGACCATCGCGCCGAGGTCCTGGGAGGCAAATTGAGCTACGGCCAATCCAAGCTTGTCGAGATCGCCCGCATGCTCAGCCTGGAGCCGCGCTTGATGATGATGGACGAGCCCATGGCCGGCATCAACCCGACCCTACGCAAGAAGATCCTGGCGCTCCTGCACGACCTGCGGGACAAAGGCGCCACGTTGTTCATCATCGAACACGACATCGAGATGATCATGGCCGAATGCGACCAGGTCATCGTCATGGACCGCGGCCGCGTCATCGCCCAAGGACCGCCGGAAGAGGTGCGCAACGACCCCGCCGTCATCCGGGCCTATCTCGGCAGCGGGAGGCCCGGATGAACATCTTGCAGGCCGAAGGCATCGACACCTTCTACGGCCGCGTCCAGATCCTTCACGAACTCGACCTGGCGATCCGCGAAGGGAAGATCACTGCCATCATCGGCCCCAATGGCGCCGGCAAATCGACCGCGCTCAAGGCGTTGTTCGGGCTGGTCCCGACCAAGGCCGGCCGGGTGCTGCTGCGAGGCGAAGACATCACCGGCTCCAAGCCGGCGGACATGGTCGATCGTCGTGTCTGTTTCGTGCCGCAGGGACGGGCGGTCTTTCCGAGCCTGAGCGTCTCCGAGAACCTGCGCATGGGCGCGTTCCGCGAGAAAGACCGGGGCGCCATCCTACCCCGCATGGAGGATGTGTTCGAACGATTCCCCGCCTTGCGTCAGCGTCGCACCCAGAAGGCCGGCGCGCTGTCGGGCGGAGAGCAGCAGATGCTCGCCATCGGGCGGGGCCTGATGGCCGACCCCGAGATCCTCCTGCTTGACGAACCATCTGTTGGCCTGGCCCCTCGGGTCGTCGAGGAGATCCTGACCTCGCTGGAGGCGCTCAACGCCGAGGGCAAGACCTTGGTCATCGTCGAGCAGAACGCCACCATGGCCTTGCAGACCGCGCACGATGCGTACTTGCTGGTGATGGGGCGGGCGCGGATGGCCGGCCCTGCAGCAGACCTATTGACCGACCCAGAGGTCAAGAAGATCTACCTGGGCGCCTGACGGTCCGCGTGGACGCGCTCAGACCAGCGGCGTGATGACGAGGTCCGCGCCGGCGTGGTAGACGTGGCCGCGCCAGTAGCGGCTGTCCCAGTGACTGCCGTCGGCGGGTTCGATGTCCAGCACGTCCGGGTCGGCGGGGTCGCTGAAGTCGACGAGGATCGTGCCGCCTTGGTACCAGCCCATGACGAACGCTTCCTGGCCAGCGACCAGGTCGCCGAAGTGACTGCCACAGTTGCCTTCGACCGGGCTCGGGGGCACCCCGTCGCCGTTCCAGCCGCTGTCGTTCTGGATGTACGCCAGTTGCACCGGGTTGCGTTCGTCGCTGATGTCGTAGATCCACGCAGCAGCGGTGGGGATCTGGTCTTCGCTGCCGACCAACGGCAGGCCTGCGTCGAAGCAGTTGTTGGCGCCGACGGGAACGCCTGGCAGGAATGGCCCGACGTATTCGTCGTTGATGATCAGGATGTCTCCGCCGTCGTTGACGAAGGCCTGGTGGTGGTACTTGATGCGCGGGTCGTCGATGGCGGCGAGCCAGACCGGTTCGAGGGGGTCGGTGAGGTCCCAGATGAAGGATTCGCCGCCGGCGCCGTAGTAGCGCCCGCCGCCACCAGCACAGTAGCCGCGTTGCAGGTCGGCGCGCACAGTGATGTCGTGGCAGCCGTCCGATTCGACGAGGGTGTTGCCGACCATGGCCGGGATGACGAAGCTGTGCGTGACCGGCGCTGCGGGGTCGGTGATGTCGAGGATGTCGATCTTGCCGCTGCCTTGCCCGACGGCGCCTTGGGCGCCGGGGACGCCGCTGGCGCCGCTGCTGTAGATGTAGGGCGTGCCTTGCAGGGCGGCGAGGTTGTGGACGCCGGCCGAAGGCATGTCGGTGGTGCCCACGAGCTGGGGGTCGCGGGGGTCGGTGACGTCGATGAGGTGGAGGCCGCGGCCGCTGC
>JBFIDG010000073.1:0-9960 GCA_041581335.1 Thermoplasmatota archaeon | reverse complement strand
GCGTAGATCTGCAAGCCGGCGTTGGCCGCTATGGGGACCGCCCGCGCAGCGAACCGGTCCGCGAACCGATTCAACGGCGCGATGGCGAAGAGCAACAGGCCGGCCCCCGCGATGCCCAGGTACTCGCTACCACCGATGTTGGTGAAGATCGCTGCGGCCCCTTCGCTGACGACGAAGAACACCGCCACGAAGATCGCCGCGAGCGTCGATTTGGAGAGGGTCCAGCGGATCTTGACGTCGAGGCCCAGGTATTGGTGCCGCATGATGGCGTAGGCCACCAACAGCACTTCGGCGGTGCGGGCGATCGAGGAGGGGGAGAAGGCAGGGATGTAGACGCCCATGAGGAGCCCCGCAAGGCCGGCAACGCCGGCGGCGGCCACGACAAACAATCCGGAAGGCCGCCGCGTCACCTCGACCGTGCGTAGCCAGACTATGAGGACCAGTAGCATCGACCCTGCGCCAAGGATCAGTGGCCCCGGACGCCCCATCCCACCGAGCAGGGATACGACGCCAACCCAGACCGGCCACGCAATCGGGTACAGGCAGAGCGCGCTGGCCAGCACAAGTTGGTCTCGACGTTGGTCGCGTCGGTAAGCGAAGGCCAGCATGATGCTACCAGCCGCCATCATGGACACGGCCACGACCCTGAACGCCTGGGTCGCCAGGTAGGCGACGTCGATGCCGACGGACCAGATCCCCCACTCCGTTGCCAAGTAGACCGGAATGAGCAGGGCCATGTCCACGACCCCCAGGGCGAGCATGAGCCACCAGGCCCACGCCGCACGAAAGCGGCCGACCCCATAGCCTCGCAGCAGCTTCCACCCGCCGTAGATCCACAGGCACGCAAACACCATTTGGCCCACTTCGAAGGCTACCAAGAGCCAGAGGCGCGCACCGTTTTCCCACGCGGCGGGTCCGGCCGTGTAAGCCGCCTCTGCGACGTTTCCCAAGCCGGCGGTGGCGCCGAACCCGAACCCGAACATCGCAAACCAGCGCGCCGAGCCTTGGAACCTGCCCAATGCCCCGACGAAGAGAGCGAACGCCGCCAGCAACGCCGCCGAAATGGCAGCAGCGATGAGGGCGGCAGCCCAAACAAACAGGACCAACGGAAAAATAAGCCATGACCCGGCTTTGAGGATTTGCTCGACGCGTCCGGGTCGCCTACAGACCCCGGGCCGCCACGCGAACGCGCCCCTTCTTATTCTTCGCCATGGTGGACAGCACCGTGGGCTTCCTTCGGACGCTATTGAAGATCGTCTCCAGCTTGATCTGGATCTACTCTTACATGAGCCTGGGAGCCTTCATGGCGATCGCCGCCATCCCTGGACTATTGCTTGCCCGCTGGGGCTGGGCTATGGACGTCCAGTGGGACTGGATGGGACCCGCCATGTGGGTCGGCGACATGTTCGTCGGCATCTACTGGTCCATCATCGGCTTCTTCGTCTTCGGCCTCGCGCTGATGGTCGTCCTGCCCATCGTCCGCATGCTGTTCCTGGCCCTGGGCTGGAAGCCTCACAAGGGCTCGATCCCCATCTACTCGTTCAAGATCTGGTTCTGGTACAATCACAACGGCCTGATGTTCGTCTTCAACACGGTGTTCGGCCGCTACGCCCGGACCACCACCATCTACCCGTGGTTCCTGCGCGCCATGGGTGCCAAGATCGGCAAAGAAGTGGTGTTCAACACGCAGCACGTCTACGACCTGGACATCATCGAGGTCGGCGAACGGACGGTCATCGGCGCCAACGCCAGCATCCTGGGCCACGTGGGCGAGAAGAACAAGCTCGTGCGCGCCCCCATCAAGATCGGCAAGAACTGCACCGTGGGCCAGTACACCAACATCTTCCCAGGCGTCACCATGGGTGACAACTGCCACGTCGGCGCCATGAGCCTGGTCCCCAAGGGCAGCACGCTCGATTCCAACGCCATCTACGGCGGCGTCCCGGTGCGCAAGATCCGCGACCTGAACCCAGGCGACAAGGTCACCAGCAACGACGTCAGCGCCACCACCGGCGCACCTGGCGATGCGCCTGCGTGAGTTCGCGGTCCCCATCGTCTTGGGCCTCGTCGTCGCCACGGCGTTCTGGTTCTGGGACCCTGCTCCACCGGACCTACGCCGTGACGGCAGCGCCGAGATCCGCATCGATACGCCGTACGTCCTGATCCCGGCCGACGGCACCGCCGGTCATGACAGCGTGCTGCTGCGGTACAATGCGACACCGCGCCACCACCTGGGAGGCATCCTGGACCTGCATGCCGGAAGCCTCCAGAACGGCACCTGGACCTGGGACGGACGGGACACGGTGTGCCTCTCCGGCGGGGACTGCACGCCGCAGGGCTTGGCGACGTTCGCACTGCCCCGGGCCAACGCGACCGCGGGGACGTTCGGTACCGACGGCCTGGCAGCCGACGTGACGTTCTACCTGTTCACAAGCAGCGGCCACCTGCTGGCCACCAACGCCCCGCTGAGCCAGTGGGAGATGTACGACCTGCACGGCGACTTCTCCCCGTTCTCCACGAAGACCTGGTGGTTCGGGCCCGGTAAGGCCCCCTCGGGCATCGCCGACGTGCCGGCTTACAAGGCAGAGCTCCGCGGGCTCCTGATGGGCACACCCGTGGGCGGCGTGCAGAGTGCCGTGTTGGAGCAGCACGACTACGACTGGCTGATCGGGCCGGTCTGGTTGACCGTCCGCGTCGACGGCGTTGCCCCGTCTTAGGACGGCGGGATCGGTTCGCCGTCCGACGTGAAGCGCCACTCCTCACCGGGCGCGAAGCCGTGGAAGATGTGGACGTAGAGGTCGAAGGCTTGGTCGATGGCGACGCCTGGGCCGTGGCACCACGTGGTCAGGACGACGGGCACGCATTGGCCGGTGTGTCCCTGGATGTTGGTGCCTTCCATCTCCCAGACGAACATGCGGCCGACGAGGTCATTGCCCGGACCCAGGCCGACGGCCTTGATCGTGGTGGCGTTGACCCAGGCCTGCTGCGGGCTGGGACCAGTGGCGGTGGCATCCACCGTGGCGGGCCCGGCCGGGGAGTGCCCAAGGCGGAGCTGGAAGTTGTCACCCGTGGGCTGGGTGCCTTCCCAGACCGCCTCCATGGTGATGTGGTCTGGGACGCTGCTGAGGGGGAAGGTCGCCATGAAGCGGTCGCCCACGTCCTGGCCGACGATGTCCGCGGCGCCGCAGGCCGCGATGTAACTGGCGCCGCACTTGACCATGCCCTTGAACTTGAGGGGCTCTGCGAAGGGCAGCAGTTCGGGGTTGCTGGTCAGCTGGGTCCGCATGGTGTCCGGGTCGACGCCCGCCTTGACCTGGGTGCACGCCTTGACCTCGTCGAAGCCGAGCTTGCTGAAGGTCAGGCAATACGTACCTGGGACAAGGTCTGGAAAAGCGTAGGCGCCCTTCTCGTTCGTGGTCGCCGCTAGGCCGTCGTCACCGGAGACGGCGACGCCTGCGATGGGCGTGATGGTCTCGTCCACGACGACGCCGCGGATGTAGCCGGTCGTGGCGGTGGCCGCGATATTGTCGTCCAGGCCGAGGTCCTCTTCGGCCTTGGCGGCGGGCGGATCGGCGCAGCCTGCCAAGGTGAGGGCGAGGACCGCGAAGAGGGCGAACTGGATGCGCATAGCGGCCATTCGGCTGGCCGGGTCATAAGCACATGCGTCGGTTCCTTGACGCGTTACGGCGTCGGTTCGCCGTCGCGGGTGAAGCGCCAGTCCTCGACGGGGACCCAGTTGTAGAAGGCGTGGACGTAGAAGACGAAGTCCTGGTCGATGGCCATGCCGGGGCCTTGGCAGTACGTGGTGAGCACCACGTAGACGCATTGGCCGGTGTGGTCGTCGATGCCTGTGCCCTCCATCTCCCAGGCGAACATGCGGCCGACGAGGTCGTTGCCGGCACCGACCCCGGCGTCCGTGAGCACGGTCTCATTGGCGGTGGTCAGCAGGGGCGAGGGACCTTGGGCGGTGGCGAAGGTGGTCGCGGGGCCAGCGGGCGTGGCCCCCATGTTGAGGTTCATCTGGTCGCCGGTGGGTTGGGTGCCTTCCCACACCGACTCCAGGTTGATCCACTGCGGCGTGCTGTCGAAGGGGAACGTGGCCAGGAACGCATCCTCCGACGCCTCGCTGATCACCGGCAAGCCGCACAGGGCGATGTAGGAGAGGCTGCAGCCCATGTGGCCCTTGAACGTCATCGGGATCACGAAGGGGGCGGTGCTGGGGTCTGCCTCGATGACGATGCGCACCACCGGCGGCGTGTCCACCGCGGCTTTGACCTCGACGTTGGATTGGGCGCTTTGGAAGCCGGCTTTCGTGGCCTCCAAGAAGTAATTGCCCGGGTCGATGTTGGAGAACCCGAAGGCACCAGCGGCGTTGGTGGTGGCGTTGAGCCCGGTGCCCTTCAGGGTCACCAGGACGCCTTCGACGGGGACGATGGTGTTGTCCACGACGACGCCGCGCACGACGCCGGTGTCCTTGGTGGCGACCAGATCCTCGCCCAGTTCAAAATCATCGACGACGGGGGCGGCGGGGCTGCTGGCACAGCCGGCCAGGACGGTGGCCACGACGAGAAGCCAGACAAGGAAGCGCATGGACGCTACGCCGTCGTCCGCCCATTTGAGCATTATTGTCACATCGCCTTTTTCCGAAGGCCTGGCGTCCCGGCCGCATGGAGCCCGTGACCGCCCGCCCACTGGTGGCCGCCGAACGCAGCATGCAGATGGAGTACGCCATCCGTGATGTCGTCATCCCGGCCCGTGCCCTTGAGAAGCAAGGCCACAAGATCCTGAAGCTCAACATCGGCGACCCGATCCCGTACGGCTTCCAGCCGCCGCAGCACATGATCGATGCCTTGGAGGCCGCCATGAAGGCCGGCCACAACGGCTACACCGCCAGCGAGGGCGACCCCGAGTTCGTGGCAGCCATCCAGAACCGGGAGAAGCGCCGCAACGGCATCGATTACGCTGCGGAGGATGTCATCGTCGGCACGGGCGTCACCGAGGTCCTGCAGATGCTCCTGGGCGCCAGCGTCGTCCCCGGAGACGAGGTGCTGATCCCCGGGCCCGCCTACCCGCCCTACGATTCCCTCGTGAAGTACTTCGGCGGCAAGCCGGTCCACTACCGCACCGTCGAGGAAGAGGACTGGCAGCCGGACATCGACGACGTGCGCGCCAAGATCAGTGCCAAGACCAAGGCGGTCTGCATGATCAACCCCAACAACCCCACCGGGGCCCTGTACTCTGAATCCATCGTCAAGCAGTTCGCCGACCTGGTGGGCGAACACCAGGACCAGGCGTTCCTGATCTCCGATGAGATCTACGACGACATGACCTTCGACGGCACCCAGGTCGCCTCCGCCAGCGTCGCGCCTGATGTGCCCATGGTCACCCTGAACGGCATGAGCAAAGTGTACCTGGTGCCAGGCTGGCGCCTTGGCCACTCCTTGTGGAACGACCCCACCGGCAGCCTGGCACAGATCAAGGAGGGCGTCATGAAGGTGTGCCGCAACCGCATCTGCGCCTCCACCCCCGCCCAGAAGGCCGGCGCCGCCGCCCTCAACGGACCCCAGGACCACATCCAGAAGGTCAACGACATCCTCCGCGAACGCCGGGATTTCGCCGTCAAGCGCCTCAACGAGATCGACGGCCTCAGCAGCGCCAAGCCGGACGGGGCATTCTATGCATTCCCGAAGATCGACTGCCTCGCCGACGGCCCCTGGAAGGACGACAAGGAGTTCGTCCTGGACTTCCTCAACACCGAGAAGGTCCTGACCGTGCACGGCAGTGGCTTCGACAAGCAATACGGGAAGGACCACTTCCGCATGGTCATCTTGCCCGACATGCCCACATTGGACGACGCTTTCGGCCGCCTGGAGCGCTTCGTCAAGGCCCGGACCTGACGAAACCGCCATATGGGTCGCCCGAGTCGGACCATCTGATGCGCATCGCTGTCGTGGCTCTGTTGGCCATCGCGCTTTCCGGTTGCTTCGGGATCCCCCAGGGGTCCGCAGACTTCGGCGACACAGTCGCCATCGACTACGTCGTCGTCGATCCCGCCACCAAGGCACCCTTGGTCTGGAGCCTCCAGACCGTGCCCATGGTGACCATCGATGGAGCCCAGCACTACAATGGCGTCGCCCTCAACAACCAGTTGAAGACCCGCCTCGGCAACGACATCCCCGCTCGCCTCCAGAGTGTCTTCGTGCCCACCTCCACCGGGGGCTTCGAACCCGTCAACAAGGCCCTGTTCGATGGCCTCGTGGGCGAAATGGGCCTGCTGATGTCCTTCAGTGTCAGCAAGCAGTTCGTCATGGGCGCCGGCAACAGCGGCCTCGGCTTCGACGTCGAGCGCGGCCTCATCGGCCTTTCCGTCAACGACACCAAGACCATCGTCAGCAAGGAAGACCCGAGCCGTGGCTTCAGCAAGATGGTCCGCAAGCCCGCTGAGCTCGGCGGCGGCGACCTCATGCGCACCATCCCGCGCACCCAGTTCCAGAACAGCCTCGGCGAACCCGCCGTCGGCATGGTCTTCCAGCTCGACCAGGTCGTCTCCGCAGAGGTCGTCAGCTTCACCAACACTTCCGTCGAAGCCAAGGTCACCTTGGTCGATGGCGAAGAGTTCGATGCGGCCATCGTCGGCGCCAAGGTCGTCGCCCGCGTCAACCCCTTGACGTACCAGTTCATCCTGGAGCCGGTCGAGGACCAGACCTTCACGATCCAGGCCAACCCCATGGGCACGCCCTTGGACCTGGCCGCCGGCACCTACCGCTCCATCGGCCTCGAAGGCACGGAAGCGGTCTGGGCCTTCAGCAGCACGCCCGCCGTGCTGGTCGAGACCCCGATCGAGGTCCACGTCAAGGTCACCAAGGTCACCATCGGCCGCGCCGTCGTCCCTGACGGCGACTACGGTGTCCGCACCAGCCCCGTCCTACCGCACGTGGAGGTCATCGACCACCACCATCACGGCGAGACCGACGACGGCCACCACGCACCCACCGGTGCGGGTGCGCCTGCGCACGAAGACGACGGCCACGCTCACTGATCGAGCGCGGCCCTGGTAGCGGCGACGTTGTGCACGCGCACGATGGCCGCACCGGCGTCCACGGCGACGCGCGCCAGGCGCGCACTCTCAGCATCCCGTAGCGCGGGCTCTTCGATGCCGGTGATGGTGCCGATGAAGCGCTTGCGGCTGGCGCCGATCAGCACGGGACGCGCCATGGCGTAGTCCGAGACCCGCTCGATGAGCGCCATGTTGTCCTGCGGGTCGGCGCCGGGGCGCTCCCCGAAGCCGAGCCCGGGATCCAGGATGATCTGCCCCGTGGAGATGCCCGAAGATTGGGCCCGTACGACGATGGCGCGCAATTGGTCGCGGCACGACCCGATGATGTCGCCGTGACAATCGTCCCGGCGCATGGCGATGAGGCTGCAGCCGCGGTCCGAGATGAGGCGTCCCATGGCGGGTTCGCCGAGCCCACTGACGTCGTTGACGATGTCGGCACCGGCTTCGAGGGCGGCGCGGGCGACGCGGGCCTTCTGGGTGTCGATGCTGATCCAGGCATCCGGTACACGGGCCCGGATCGCTTCGATGACGGGGACGACGCGGCGGATCTCTTCGTCCGCCGAGACCTGTTGGTGGCCGGGACGGGTGGATTCGCCGCCGATGTCGAAGATGTCAACGCCGTCGCCGAGCAGGGCGTCGATGCGGGCATCAAGAGCGGCTGCGTCGGCGAGCTCGCCGCCGTCGCTGAAGGAGTCGGGGGTGGCGTTGAGGATGCCCATGATGAGGGGGCGGTCGACCTCCCAGTCGTGGCCTCTGGCGCTGTACAGGGTCCAGTTCACGCGGACCTCATGCGGGCTTCGAAGGCGTCCTGGAGGGCCCGCGTCAGTTCACCGATGGGGATGGCGCGGCCGTCGATGCCCGTGATGGGGATGACGCCGCCCGTGGTGTTGGTCATCCAGGCCTCATCGGCGCTGGATGTGCGTGGTGCTTGCTCATCCACGGCCCACCCCATGGTGCGCAGCAGGTCGATGACCACGGAGCGGGTGACCCCTGCCACGGCACCTTCATCGGCACCGGGGGCATAGATGGTCTCGCCGCGGCGCATGAACAGGTTGGCAGTGCTGACCTCGATGGGACGGCCACGGGTGTTCCAGATCAAGGCGTCATCGGCGCCGTGCGCTATGGCGTCCCGGCGGGCCGCGATATACGGCAAGAAGCTGCTGTGCTTGATGCCGGCCAAGGGCGAGTCGTGCTGCAGACGGTACGGCGTGGTGGCGAGCTGGACGCCTTTCGTCTGGCGCTCGACGGGGGCCTGGAAGAGCTTGCAGATGCCTGTGACGCGAGGCGTCCCCGGGCCTGGGATGTTCAGCATCGGGCCGGACGTGGCCTGGATGCGCAAGTACAGGTCTTCGCCGCCCGATGCTTCCAGGCCAGCGGCCACGAGCGCGTCGACCGCTTCGTCGAACTCGCCGGTGCGGGGCATCCCCAACGCAGCGAGGCCAGCTTCGAAGCGGCGGCGATGGGCATCCAAGAAGACCACCTTGCCGCCGAAGGTCCGCATGGTCTCGAAGATGCCGTCGCCCACCAAGAGGCCCCGGTCATCGAGTGGGATGCGGGCGTCGGCGAGGTCGCCGACCACGCCGTCAACGTATGCGAGTGGCAAGGAAGCGCTCCAGGATTTTCAGCCCCTCGTCGGTACAAATCGATTCCGGGTGGAATTGTAGCCCATGCCATTGCCGCTCGGGGTGGTGCATGGCCATGATGGTGCCATCGTCCAACCAGGCATCGACCGTCCATTCGGCGGCCAAAGTGTCCCGGTCGACGACAAGGCTGTGGTAGCGGGCCGCTTGGAACGCGACGGGCAGATCCGCCATGAGTCCGGTGTGGTGATGGTAGATCGCTGCGGTCTTGCCGTGGACCGGTGGGACAAGGAGAATGCCGGCGCCGCTGACCAGACCCATGGCCTGGTGGCCGAGGCAGACCCCCAGCACCGGCACGCCGGGTGGGTCGCGCAGGATCTCTAGGCAGGTGCCGCTCTCTTCGGGCCGACCGGGACCCGGGCTCAGGACGATGTGCGTCGGTGCGAACGCCTCGACGACGGGGCGCCAAGGGACGTCGTTGCGGATGACCTGGACCTCGGCGCCCAGCGCGGCGCAGTAGTCGGCCAGGTTGTAGGTGAAGGAATCGTAGTTGTCGATGACCAGGACGCGTCGACCGGTGACGTGGCCGGGCACGCGGGGCGCCCAGGCATCGTGGCGGCTGACCTCGCCGAGGCGGTCGCCTCCTGGGGTTCCGACGCCTGTCGCGGCTTCCAGCAAAGCCTGGGCTTTGTGGCCTGCTTCATGCCATTCCTTCTCCGCCACGCTGTCGGCGACGATGCCGCTGCCGGCGTGGGCGTGGACTTGGCCGCCCTCGAGGACCAAGGTGCGAATGAGGATGTTCCAGTGTGCATTGTGGCTCCAACTCAAGAAGCCGGCCGAGCCGGTGTAGGGGCCTCGCGCCACGGGTTCTGCCTCGTTGATGCGCAGGCACGCCCGGTGCTTTGGGGCGCCGGTGATGGTGCCGCCGGGGAACAGCGCGGCCAGCCAATCGGCGAAGCTGGTGTCGGGGCGCAGTTCGCCCTCGATGCGGCTGACCAGGTGCATGACGTGACGGTAGCGTTCCACGCTCATGCGTTCCGGCACGCGGACCGTCCCCGGGACGGCGACCTTGGCGATGTCGTTGCGCAGCAGATCGACCAGCATCGTGTGCTCCGCCTGTTCTTTGGGGTCGGAGCGTAGCTCGATCTCGTTGCGGACATCGGCGTCCGTGTCCTTGCCCCGGGGCCTTGTGCCCGCGATCGGGCGGGAAGCGATACGGCCGTCACGGACCTCGAACAATTGCTCGGGGCTGCATGAGACCACCGCGTGGTCGTCGGCCTCGATGAGGCACATGTAGGGAGAGGGATTGTTGGCGCGCAGATG
>JBFIDG010000072.1:0-10232 GCA_041581335.1 Thermoplasmatota archaeon | reverse complement strand
TCAGCACATCGGTCTCGTGCTCGAGGGCGTGCACCTTGTGGATGAGCTCCTTCTCCTCTTCGCGTTCGCGCTTCACGAAGCCGGTCTCGACGAGATCGTGCAGGTTGCCCACGGCCTCCTGGTAGGCGACCACGGTCTCGGCCACCTTGTCCAGCAAAGCGGTCAGGCTGGCGCCGATCTCTGGACCGATGTTCGTCTGGCGCATGCTCATCCAGATGGCTGCGTCCTCGGCCTGGTCCAGGATGCCGTCTTGGCTGCTCAGGGCCGCCAAGAACAGCGCCTTGTCGACCGGCATGCGGACGTTGCCCGGCAAGTGGTTGCGCAGGTTGCTCTTGATCTCGTCCGCTTCGAACTCGAGGCGGCTCACCTTCATGGCCAGGTCGTGCGTCTTGTCGTGCTCGCCGGCGATGAACGCGGCAGAGGTCTCCTGCAACGCAGCGATGCATTCCGTGATCTTGTTGGCGTGATCGTAGAGACCCTGGAAGGGGCTGCGGTCACGGAACGTGTCGAAGATCGGGGCGCGGAAGTGTTTGGACATGTGAGTGGCTCCTAAGCGGCCAAGGTGTTCTTGAAGATGAGGAAGAGAATCCCTGACATGATGCCTGCCGCGGGCAGCGTCAGCAGCCAGCTGGCGACGATGTCGCGCAGGATCTTGAGATCGATGGCGGCGACACCGCGGGCCAGGCCGACACCGATGACGGCACCGACCAGGATCTGGCTGGTGCTGACGGGGATGCCCTGCACGGTGGCGAGGATGATCGTGGCGGCGGCGGCCAGTTCGGCAGCGAAGCCGCGGCTCGGGGTGATCTCACTGATCTTCTTGCCGATGGTCTGCATGACGCGCCATCCCCATGTGGCCAGACCGACGACGATACCGACACCGCCGACGAGCAGGATCCAGAATGGCAGGACCGCCTTGGACGGGAAGACGCCGGGGTCGGCGTTGACGACCGCGATGATGCCTGCCAGCGGGCCGATGGCGTTGGCGACGTCGTTGGCGCCGTGGGCGAAGGCGACGCTGGCGGCCGTGACGATCTGCAAGGCGATGAAGCGCTTCTCGACCTGCTTGTACAGGTCCTTGTCGCGCTTGGCGCCGGTGGCGACCGGGTGTGGGGCGTTGCGGTTCCTGTAGCGGATGATGGCTTCGGCGCCGAAGGTGATGCCGAAGGTGATGGTCAGGGCACCGATCCAGCCGGTGGTGCTCAGGACCGTGTTGCCGGCGGCGCTCTTGGTGATCCAGCCGAGGTCCTGGTACCAAGCGGCGTTCTTGAGGCCCTTCAGCAGGGTGGCCATGACGATGATGCCGACGTCCAGCAGGATGAACAGCCAGCGCCAGCGCCGGACGGCGGCGAGCGGGTCGTTGCTATTGAAGATGGCCAGTTTGATGAACCAGAACAGGAGGAAGGCGATCAAGCCGCCCAACAAGGGGGCGAAGACCCATGATTGGAAGATCTCGATGACCTTCTCCCACGCGACGGCGTCGCCTGCGCGGTCCCAGCCGTAGAAGCTACCTGCGGCGAACATGCCGGCGCCGATGACACCGCCGACGATGGAGTGGGTGGTGCTGACGGGCATGCCCCACCAGGTGGCGAGGGTGAGCCAGATGGCGGTCCCCAGAAGCGCGGCCAGCATGCCGTAGACATAGAGCTCGTTGCTGAAGACGAGGTCGCCGCCCATGGTCTGCATGGCGGTGTTGTTGGCCGTCATGTTGGCGGTCATGTTGCCCATGGGGGCCGCGACGGTGTTGTTGTGGGCGACGAAGGCGACCTCGGGGTCGAGGATCTTCTTGCGCACGGTGTCCGTGACCTGGCCACCGGCCAGCAGTGCGCCAGCGAATTCCATGACGGCGGCCACGATGATGGCGTTGCGCAGTGTCAGTGCACCGCTGCCCACGGAGGTCCCCATGGCATTGGCGACGTCATTGGCGCCGATGGTCCAGGCCATGTAGAGGCCAAAGAGACCTGCGAGGCCGATGATCATGGGAAGGGACAGCAACCCGAAATCGAGCATTGGGCACGCCCAGGCGATGGTGTATTCTATAGCCGTCTATATAGTCTATAGGAAATATAGAGGCAGCGGGGGTGTTCCGTTCCTAATCCAACAACAGGCGCTTGCCACTGATCGCGTAGTGGATCTTCTCGACCATCTTCACGATGTTGTCTCCGCAGCGCTCGAGGTACCGGGCCACCATCATGTAATGGGCACAGCGCTCGATGTTGGCGGGGTCCTGCGCCATGTAGGTCAAGCACTCCCGGAACATGCTGTAGCGCATCGCATCCACCTCGTCCTCGAGGGCCATGAACGCGGTCGTGTCTGGCAGCTTGTTGCTACGGTACGAGCCGATGGCCATGTCCAGCATCGCCTCGACTTTCAGCGCCATGTCTCGAAGGCCGATCATGCGAGCCACGTGCTCCTGCCCCTCGGGCCAATCACGGGCGACCTTGGCGATGTCGTAGCCGTAGCGACCGACCCGGTTGATGTATGTGATGAGCTTCAACGCAGCCCCCATCTTGCGCAGGTCCTTGGCCAGCGGTTGTTGCAAGGTCAGTACCTTCAGCACCGCGGTCTCGATGTCTTCGTCCGCCTGGGCCAGCTCATCGCTGCGGGCGATGACCTCCTCCGCCTGGGCCCGATTGAGCCCACTGAGTGCGGCGACGCCCTGCAGGAGCATGGCCCGCGCCAGGTCCGCCATCTCTTCGACCTGCAGCTCGATGTCATGGATGGCGCTCACGAATTGATCTCGCATCAACGGCACCTCCAGGATTTGGGTCGTCGTGCTGCGTGAGAACGCTTCGCTGAGAGCATCAACCGGACCTCCAGGCCTTGGGTCGTCGTGCTGCGTGAGAACGCTTCGCTGAGAGCATCAACCGAACCTCCAGGCCTTGCGGCCAGGAGCTGCGCTTGCTGCTAGCTGCGCGAGCATCAACCGAACCTCCCCGTGATGTACTGCTCCGTCAGCTCCTCTTTGGGGGCCTCGAAGATCTGTTGCGTCGGGCCGGCCTCCAGAAGCTGGCCCTTGTAGAAGAAAGCGGTCTGGTCACTCACGCGGGCGGCCTGGCTCATGCTGTGCGTCACGATGACGATGGTGACGTCCTTCTTGAGCTCGAGGATGAGGTCCTCGATCTTCTGCGTCGCCACCGGGTCCAACGCCGAGCATGGCTCGTCCATCAACAGCACCTCCGGCTCGACCGCCAAGGCGCGGGCGATGCAGAGGCGTTGTTGCTGGCCACCCGACAGGCTGGTACCGGGTTTGTCGAGCCGGTCCTTGACCTCGTCCCAGAGGTGGGCCTTCTCGAGCGCCCACTGGACCTTCGCGGCCAGCTCTGTCTTGTTGAGGTCGGTGTGGAGACGCAGCCCGTAGGCGACGTTCTCGAAGATGCTCTTCGGGAACGGGTTGGGCTTCTGGAACACCATGCCCATGTGGCGACGCAACGCGACCGGGTCCACATCGTCGCCGTAGAGATCGACGCCTTCGAGGGTGACCGTGCCCTCGATGCGAATCCCGTCGATCACGTCGTTCATGCGGTTGAAGCAACGCAGCAGCGTGGATTTTCCGCAGCCACTGGGTCCGATGAACGCCGTGACCATGTTCTTGGGCACCCGTAGCTGGATGCCCGACAACGCCTGGGTCTGGCCGTAGAAGAAATTGACGTCCTTGACCTCGAGGCAAGCCGGCGCGGCCGCGAGGCGGTCGCTGGCCGTGGGTCGGTTCGGTCGGGTCCGGGTCACGGGCTTCTGGACGGTCGTCGGAGGATTTGGTTCCATAGGTCACCACTGGATTTTGCGGGAAAGGCGCTGGCGCACGATGATGGCGGCCAGGTTGAGTGCGATGGTCACGACGAGCAACACGACGATGGTGCCTGCGGCGTCGAGGCGCGCATGCGTGTTGGGGTCGCTTGCGAGGTTGTACGCGCGCAGCTGAAGGGGGGTGCCCGGCGCCAGGATGCCTGGGCCGGCCGCCCGCGTGAACACCGGGATGCCCAATACGATGAGCGGCGCGGTCTCGCCGGCGGCCCGGCTGAGGCCAAGGATCTGTCCGGTCAAGACCCCCGGCAGGGCGTAGGGCAGGACATGGTGGCGGATGGTCTGCCACTTCGTCGCGCCCATGGCGAGGCTGGCGTCGCGCACTGATTGTGGGACGGTCTTGAGCGCCTCCTCCGTGGCCACGATGAGGATGGGCAGGATCAGCACCGCGAGGGTCAGTGCGCTGCTGATGTTGGTGGCGCCGAACGCCAACAGGCGCACGAAGATCGCCAGGCCCAGAAGACCGTAGACGATGCTGGGGACGCTGGCCAGATTGGCCACCGTGGCACGGATCCACTCCGTGGTGCGGCCCTTGCCCGCGTACTCCTGGAGATAGATGCCTGCGGCGGTGCCTACAGGGATGGCGAACAGCATCGTCAATCCCAGTACGGTGAGCGTGGCCTGGATGGAGTCCAGGATGCCGCTGGCGCCGCCCCGTCGCAGCCGCCCCGGCGAATAGCGTTCGCTCCAGAACGCCCAATCCAAGGCGGCGACGCCATCGCTGACGAGCCGGAACAGCAGGATGGCCAGGAACAGGACCGTGAGGCCGGCAGCGGTGGTCATCAAGGACCGCATGACGGTCTCCTTGCGGCGGCGGCGGCGCAGCCGGGGGTCGGTGCTGAAGGTGCTCATGTGGTGTCCACCTCCCGGAACCGCTTGACGAAGCGTCGCGCGACGATGTTCAGCAGGAATGTGATGGCGAAAAGCGTGAAGCCGACGGCGAACAAGGCGTGGAATTCAGGGCCTTCTTGCGGCGAGTCTCCGCCCATCCGGTTGACGATGAAGCTGGTCATGGTCACCATCGGTTCTACCGGGTTGAAGGTGAGGCTCTGGGATGTGCCGGCGCCGGCGGCGAGGGTGACGGCCATGGTCTCGCCCACGGCGCGGGCGACGCCCAGGACGAAGCTCGCCGTGATGCCGCTCAGTGCGGAGGGCAGCACGACCTTGCTGATGGTCTCCCACTTCGTCGCACCCAATCCAAGGCTCGCTTCTCGCAGGTGCCCGGGCACGGCTCGGATGGCATCTTCGGAGAGGCTGGTGATGATGGGGATGACCATGATGCCGACGACGGCGATGGCGTTGAGGCCACTGAATGTCCCGGCTTGCTGCCCGAAGATCGCGTGGCCGACGGTGCCCGGGGCGGTCCATGCATGGATGAGGGGGCTCACGACCAGCAGCGCGAAGAAACCGAAGACGATGGAGGGGATGCCTGCCAGGACCTCCAGGACCGGCTTCATGATCGCTCGGGTGCGGACGCCGGCGTATTCGGCCAGGTAGATGGCGGTGCCCAGTCCAATCGGGACGCCGACGACGGCCGCGCCCAGTGCGATGACCAAGGTGCTCGTGATGAGGGGCATGATGCCCCAGCGCTGGTCGGTCGCTTCCTGTGCCGCGCGGGCTGTGTTGGACCAGACCGTGTCGGTGAGGAACTGCCAGAGCGACACTTCGCCGAAGAACAGCGCCGTGTTGCTCAGCAGGGTCCAGAGGATGAAGCCGAGGACGAAGAAGACGGACACGCCCGCCAGGAGGAACAGGATGCGTGCAGCGACGTCGCCGTTGCGCGCTTGGCGGTTCATCGTGAGCCGAAGCGCCGTCTCTGGGGCCACGTCAGCACCCACTTGTCTCGGTCATTAGCAGTCCTCCCAATACTCTCTGATATCTATAGAGCCGACCGCGGTGCGGCGGTACGCCATCGTCGGAGGCACAAAGGATGGAATGGAGAAGCGCCTGGGCGGGCACTCACAGGGCCATCAACTGGTCCAGCATGGCCTGCTGGACCGCCGGACTCAGCTTGACGTAGCCCACGGTCGACACAAGCGCTTGGCCGTCGGTCAGGATGTAGTGGATGTAGTCGTACACGTCGGCGTCCATGTCGCTTGCCGTGTAGATGTACAAGGGGCGGCCAAGTGGGGTGTACGTCCCGTCTTCGATGGTCTGGGCCGATGGGATCACGCCCTCGACCGCGACCGGCTTGACCTTGTCGGCGTTGCTGGCCACGTAGGCGAAACCGAAGAAGCCGATGGCATTGTCGTCGCCAGCGATGCAGGTCACCAGCGCGTTATCATCCGGGGACTGGGCCGCCTTGCTCGCGAACCGGGCGGCCTCGTCCTTGGCGGTCAGGATCTCCTCGAAGAAGTACTCGTACGTCCCGGATTCATTGTCCGGGATGCACAGCGTGATGGCTGTGTTCGGGGCGCCCGTGATGGCAGGGGTGACATCGCTCCACCTGGCGGCGTTGCCGGTGAAGATCTGGAACAACTGATCCGTGCTGAAGTCGGAGGCGAAGCTGTTGCCTTTGTTGACAACGACGCTCAAACCGTCGAAGGCGACCTTCCACTCGACCGGCTCGATGCCGTTGGCGCGGCAGGTCTCCTTTTCGGAGTCCTTCATCGCGCGGCTCATGTCGCCGAGGTCCAGTTCGCCGTTGCAGAGGCCTTTGGCGCCGCGGCCAGAACCGCCGCCGGCGACGTCGACGATGGCGCCGGTGCGGTCGCCGAAGTCCTCCGCCCAGACTTCAGCCAGCGGCAGGACGGTGCTGCTGCCCTCTTGGGCGATGGTCTGGGGGGCAGTGCAGCCGCTCAGCGCAACGGCGACGAGGACGAGTGCTGTGATGATGGAGCGCTTGTACATGATAGCTCAAGCCGCGCGGAGTCGGCGTGTGGCATAGGCCCACCCTAGCCAAAAGATGGTTTCTCTATAGGGTGGCGGCGCCAGCGGGTCGGCGGGGCCGCTTGGCACGCAGCATGCGGGCGGTGGCCGCCCATACGCGGCGGCGTTCCTGCGTGCCGTTCCAATCCTGCGCGAGTGGGGTCAAGGGGGTCAAAGCGGTCATGGTGGATGGAAGGCGACAAGCCCCCCTGGATGAGGATGCCGGCGACGCGGGTCGCTTCAACCGGCGCTGGGCTTCGCCGCCAGGCCACGATTGTCCACCCTCACGAGGTCGCGGTCGCAGAGCCAGCCCACGGCGGCCTCGAGGGCTGCGGCGTCCGGGAACTGGCTCTCGGCGCGCCGCCACGACACGCTGCCCGCTTGCCGCACATCGCGCAGCAAGCGGTAGGCCAGCACGCTCACAGCGGCCACCAGCGGAAGCGGCGAGGGGCCTGGGCTTGGTTCCATTCCTGGGCGAACTGGGATAGCTGCTTGGCTTGCATGGTTCCTGACAGTACGTGACGTGTCAGGGAGCATGAGGCTCACCCGTGGAAACACCGGTTTCTATTGAGGCCTGCTAGTCGTGGCCTGGGCGCCACAGGACTTCCTCGTGGTCCAATGCGAATGCGGCCTGTCGGCTCCAGACGAAGCAGGCATCGGAGAGCCGGTTGAGGTACTGCAGTTCTTCGTCCCCACAGCCGCCTTCGCGGTGCAGGTGGGCCACGAGGCGCTCGGCGCGACGGCAGACGGTCCGGGCCAGGTGCAGCAGCGCGTTGAGCCGGCTACCGCCGGGCAGGACGAAGGATCGCAGCGGCGCCAGGTCCTCGTTGGCGGCATCCATGGCGTCTTCGAGGGCCTTGATATTGGCGGCCGTCACGCGGGGCATCGTCGGCGTCTGGTCCTTGGGCATGGTCGCCAGCAGAGATCCGAGATTGAACAGGTGGTGCTGGGTGCCTTCGAGGAACTCGTCCAGGCCGGGCAGCACGCCCGTGGCCTCCAGTTCAGCCCGCACGATGCCGATGACGCTGTTCAGCTCGTCGACGGTACCGTAGCAGTCGATACGCAGGTCGTCCTTGGGCACGCGCTGCCCCCCGACGAGGCCGGTGGTGCCGTTGTCGCCGGTGCGGGTGTAGACGCGCGTGATGCGGTCGGTCACGGGGTCCGCACGGCCACCAGCATGAAAGCTCACGCGATGGTGACGAGCCTGCAGCGCTCCACGTCCCGCATCCGTTCCAGGGTCTCGGTGAGTTCCGTGATGCGCTTGGCGGGGCCGCCGACGATCAAGACGTCCATGCACAGTTCCGGCTCGCAGTGGGTGTGCATCATGCTCAGAACCACGTCGTGGAACGCGTGTTGGACGTCGCTGATGCGGGCTTCTTTGCCGTGGGCGTAGACGATGGTGATGCTGCCGTGGATGTGGGTGCCTACGGGTCGGGCCCGGTCCTGCAGGTAGTGGCGGACGGCGGCCCGGACGTATTGGCTGCGCCCCTGGTAGTCGTCCGCGGCGATCGCCTTGTCCATGTCTTCGATGACGTCGTCCGGGAGACTGACGCTGACCACGCTCATGTTGTGAGCCCAAACGCGCGGATTTCATAATCCTGTGGGCAGAGTTATGAACTGCCTCGGGGCAGTGCGGTCGTGGCCAGCGTCATCGCATGGACCCTCGGCAGCGTGCTCGTTGTCAGTCTGATATCCCTCGTCGGTGCCGCAGGGCTGGCCTTCGGCCGCCTTCTCACCCACCGCACCATGATGTTCCTCGTCGCCTTGGCGGCAGGCACCCTCATCGGCGACGCCTTCCTCCACCTGCTGCCGGAGGCGACCGCAGGCCGCTCCTTCACGCCCGTGCTGGGGTGGGCCATCATCGCCGGCTTCGTCGCCATGTTCCTGCTCGAAGCGGGTCTGCGCCTCCAGCACAGCCACGTCGAAGCGGTCGACATCGAGCACCACGGCCACGAGCACGACCATGCCGCGGCCGTCGCGCCGTTCGGCTGGCTCAACCTCATCGGGGACGGCGTCCACAACCTGCTGGACGGCATCGTCATCGCGGCGGCCTATCTGGTGGACATCCAGGTCGGCATCGCCACCACCATCGCCGTCGCTTTCCACGAGATCCCGCAAGAACTGGGCGACTTCGCGGTGCTGGTCCGCGCTGGCATGTCGCCGGCCAAGGCCCTCATGATGAACCTGGCCAGCGCCCTGCTCGCCGTGGTCGGTGCCGGTGCGGTCCTGGCCGCCGGGCTGTCTGCCGAGGCCATCGAGGGCGTTGCCCTGCCGCTGGTCATCGGGGCGTTCATCTACATCGCAGCCGCGGATCTGGTCCCTGAACTGCACCACCACTCGAAAGGCCGCGAGGCGATCATCATCCTCGCCGGCTTCATCCTCGGCCTGCTGCTGATGGGCTGGCTACTCGATCTCGAAGGGCTCCTGCCTGAAGTCCACGCCCACGAGTAAAGCGCTCACGCAACAAAGGGTAAGTGGGATGCCATCGCATGACCACTGATGAGAGGACTCACCGTCCTGCTCCTGGTCTCGATGACCCTGGCGGGATGCATTACCGAAGAGCCGGCCGTGCCCGATGCGCCCGTCGGTTCCACCTCCGAGGGCGACTTCCAGGTCGATATCGTGTTCGACAGCCGCAACGTGTACTACGTGGGCGACGAAGTCCCGCTCAGCGCCAGCGCGGCCGGCGTCGTCTCGTATGTGTGGGATATGGGCGACGGCACCGAACTGGAAGGTCCGAGCGTCCGCCACTTCTACCTCGCGGCCGGCGATTACGATGTCCGTGTCGCCGCGACCCGCAGCGATGGGGCTGCCGCCACCGCTCGCCTCACGCTGACCATCGACAGCCTCTACGGTGATGCTCCCGTCGGTGAGCCGGCGCCTGCGGGCGACACATCGGGCATCATCCGTGTCGAAGTGATCGGTGATGAGCCCGCCGAGGGTGGCGTCGTCCGGGTGGGCCTCATGGGGCCTGCAGCCTTGTCCGAGCCTGGTGCGTGGACGGTCTGGGTCGGCGACCTTGCCTACACGCGCCATTTCTCCGGGCTCCCGGACGCCATGGAACTGCCCATGCCTGAGCGCGGCCGCCAGCACCTGATGTGGCACGCCACCGTCGGAAGCACCGATTACATGGGCAACGTCACGTTCGATGTCTGGGGCACTCCGATCGAGTTCGGCGAGCCCACGGCCGCGCAATGGCTTCGGCCGGGCAGCCAGACCGTCGCCAACGGCGCCCAATGCACGACCAACTTCCTGTTCCATTACAAGTGGTATCGGTTCTTCATTGGCAGCGCCGCCCACTGCGTCGACCCGGAAGATCTGATCGCGAACAACTGTGGCACAGCGCCGGCCGTCAAGCTGGGGGGCACGGCCACCGTGAGCAGCCACGACGGCAAATCGGTCAAGACCACCATTGCCTACAGTTCTTGGCTGACCATGCACGAGAAGGGGGGTGGCAGCTGCCCTTCCAACGACTTCGCTCTCTACGAGCTGGGCCCTGCCGCACAGCAGATCATGCACCCCAAGACGTTGTTCTTCGGCGGACCCACGGCCATGGCGCC
>JBFIDG010000071.1:0-10307 GCA_041581335.1 Thermoplasmatota archaeon | reverse complement strand
GGCCTTCAGGTTGCCAAGCACCTGGCAGCCTTCGCCGACCACCACGTGGCCAGACGACACCAGGTCGCCTTCGACCTGCGCCGCCTGGTACAACGTGACGTCGCCTTCGACGCGAAGCGCGCCGTGCACGATGGTCTTCTCCCCCAGCTCAGCGTCCCCCTTCACTTCGAGGTTGCCAAGGATGCGGCAGTGGTCGCCTGCCTCGAGCCCACCCTTGATGATGGACTTCTGCAGGCTCAGCTCCGAGTTGTCCGGGATGAACAAGAAGATCTCATCGACCGCGATCTCCTCATTGTCCGTGTCCTCGAGCTCCTTCAGGATGCGCTCGACCTCCTCGGACTGGCCCATGCGCAGAAGTTCCAGAAGGTAGATGAAAATGTAGATGACGAACGGCACCGGGTTGCGCTTCTGCACCCAGCCCTTCGCTTGCAGTTGGCCGCCGATGCGGACGTCGTCGCCCACGTCCAGGTCGCCCTCCAATGCCAGGTCGCCCTGGATGAAGCAACGCTCGCCGATGTAGGCATTGGCGCCGCATTCCACGTCGCCAAGGACATGCACCGATTGGTCCAGGCGGAGGTCGCCGCCGAGCTTGATGCCGCCCTCGATGTGGGCCCCCTGGCCCACGAAGACACGCCCCTCGGTCTCCATGCCGAAGCCTAGCTTGACGTGGTTGCCGAGGATAAGGTCGCCACTAGAGACAATGTTGTGCTCCTCGAAGACAGTGCCCGAAGGCAGGACCAGCGTCCGCTTGTCGAAGGCCATGGCTCAGTGCATCCCGAGACTTCCACCGTCGCCAGGGTTGAAAGGGTTGCGACTTCAGGTCAAACCCGTATGCCATAGGATTCATGTGCCAGAAGTGGGTGGTCTGGGTTGCGTGGACAGGCCAGGCTGGTCGGCATTCGCTTCCGCCATGACGCTGGTGGCCGTGGCCATCGTGGCCAACGGCTTCCTTCTGACGCAGGGTCTGACCGACGACTTCGAGGAGCAGAGTCGTGCGGAGCCGCCCCGGACCGACTGGTACCACCGCTTCGCCGGCCCGCTCACCTACGCTGGCGCCGGCCTCGTCGCTCTGGGCATCTGGCCCATGGCCTATGGCTGGGCGAAGGTCCGGGCCAAGACGGTCCTGATGCGCCGGAACCCCGCTGCGCCCACGGCCGACGAGGCCGAAGAGGTAGCATTGCAGCCGCCCGGTTTCTTTGGCCCCATCGCCCGGACCCGCCGCGTCGGCGCCGTCCCCCTCACCGTGCTGACCCTCCTTGGGCTGGGGCTCGCGGTGGCCGCGGCGGTCCTGTTGTATTTTGGCGTCGCCACGTTCGAACAGACGAGCCGGATGGAAGGGCGTGGCCTTCGGACGGCCGTATTCTGGGGCCAGCTCGTGAAGTTCGGCGCGCTGCCGCTGGCTGGCCTGGCGGCCATGCTGCTGGCGCTTGCTTGGGGGCGTTGGTTCCCGCTTGGGGAGGTCGAGGTCGTGGAGACGGCCAAGGCCACTGCGCCGCGGGCAGCCACAGGTTACCGGTTCGACCGTCAGGTCTGAGGCTTGGCCCGGCCCCAGCCGACGTCCAGGCCCTGGCACCAGGCGCGCACGCCGTCGACCAAGACCTTCGCTTCGAGTGCCTGGCCGGTCGCGACGACATCGCGCAGCTTGGCGTCCGGCGCGACCGGGAACGCCTCTTGTGCCACGATCGGGCCCTGATCCAGGTCGACGGTCACCAGATGGGCCGTGACGCCTGCGACGCGCACGCCCCGCTCCAATGCCTGGCGGTACGGCACCGCGCCGGGGAAGGCGGGCAAGAGGCTCGGATGGATGTTGAGGATGCGGTGCGGGAAACGCCAGACGAAGTTGGGGCTCAGGATGCGCATGTATCGCGCCAAGACGACCAGATCGACGTCGTGGTGCCGCAGATGCTCAAGCACGGCGCGCTCATGGGCAGCCTTGTCCCGGTCATCCACGTGGAAGAACGGCACCCCGGCGTCTGCGGCCAGGGTCGCCAGGTCCGGGTGGTTGCCGATCATGACCACGACCTCGGCGTCGATGCCGTCGCGGCAGCCCGCCAAGACGGCGGTCGGAGCGTGGCGCTCTTTGGTGACGAGCAGGCCGATGCGGACCGTTTCATCGGCCGAGCCCTCAGCCAGCCGCCACTCCACATCCATGCCCATGTTGTGGCCGATGGCCGCGAGGCCTTCGCGCATCACGTCGGCAGTGTGCCCATTGCCGGGCCAGGACACCTCCAGGTGCATGGTGAACAGGCCATGAGTGACGTGTTGGTCGAGCTCCTCGATGTTGCCGCCTTTTTCGAACAAGAACTGGCAGATCGCGGCGATGGCGCCGGACTTGTCCTTGCCGATGACCGTGACGTGCGCCCGGCGATCCATGCCTGTCACTCCGACTCCGACTTGAAAGCCCCTTTCAATGTCGGTCAGGACATCTTCGTCTTGACGTGGTAGAAACGCGGCGAACGGCACCCCAGCAAGACCAGCAAGGCCTCGGCCTCTTCGTGGATGTCCGCAAACGCGCTCGGCGGCTCGCCTAGGGCATCGTCTTCGTGCCAAGTGCCGTCGACGAGGATGTCGAGGCTGACCTCAGGCATAGGTGAGCCGGGCATCAGGCGCAGGCGGGCCTCCGTGTGCCCGAGCGACAAGCGCTGCGGTGCGCGGACGAAGTATGCGGCGCCGCGGTCGTGGGCCTCGTAGACCCAGCGCGGCAGCCGCACTTCCTTGAGGATGTCTGCTGCCCACGTGGGGCCGGAAGCATCGATGCGGAACTCGGCCGTGTAATGGTAACGCAGCCAACCACGACGCTTCTTGCTGGCCAAGCGCACTCCTACGCGTTGCGGACCGTGGTTTCCTTGTCGAGGAACTGAACGTCGACCTGCTTCTTCTTGCCAAAGCCGGTGCGCACGCCGTTGCGGGCGCGCAGGGCCGTGTCCTTGGGGACGGCAAAGCTGGCCTCGTTGTCCGCGATGACGATGCCGCGGATGGCATGGTCGGGCAGACCGGTGGCCTTCTGGACGAGGCGATGGAGCTTGAACGGCGTCAGGCCGACGTCGCGGCCGACGTCCATGCGGACGTGGACGTCGCCGTACTTGTCGGCCAGCTCGTCCCAGTCGATCTGATGCTCGGACTTGTCGCGGCCTTCTTTGCGATCCGGGACCGGGACTTCCTTGATGGGGTGCCCGACGAGCATCTCCACGCGGCGCAGGATGGTCTTGTCATCGAGGCCGATGAACGAGACCGCCTTGCCGCTGCGTCCAGCGCGGCCCGTGCGGCCGATGCGGTGGACGTAGTTCTCGGGTTCCTTGTCGGGCATGTCCCAGTTGACGACGTGCGTGATGGCGTCGATGTCCAGGCCACGGGCAGCCACATCGGTGGCCACGAGGATCTTGATCTCGCCCTTGTCGAAGCGTTCGAGGACCTTCTCACGCTTGGACTGGGGTAGGTCGCCGTGCAGCGCTTCGGCGTTGTACTTCCAGCGGTTCAGATCGGAGACCAGGCGGTCGCACATCATCTTCGTCGAACAGAAGATGATGGCCAGGTCGATGTTCTCGTCCGGGCTGTCGAGCATCCGGGTCAGGGCCCAGTGCTTGTTCTTGCGGCCGACCGCGAAGTAGACCTGCTCGATGGTGTCCGGGACGGCCAGATCATCGGTGCTGACCTTGACCTGGACCGGGTCCGTCATGAAGCGACGGGCCAGGCTCTTGATCTCCGTCGGCATGGTGGCTGAGAAGAGCTGGGTCTGGCGCTTGGTCTTGTGCGGCAAGTGGCGCAGGATCCACTCCATGTCGTCGATGAAGCCCATGTCGAGCATGCGGTCGGCTTCATCGAGCACGATGTAGGTGCACTTGGAGAGGTCGAGGTTGCCGCGCTCCATGTGGTCCATGATGCGGCCGGGGGTGCCGACCACGAGGTGGACGCCTTCGCGCAGCGCCTTTTCCTGGGGCTCCATCGGAGCGCCACCGTAGACGTTGACGTAGCGGAACTCACGGCCTTCGGCCATGCGCTCGACCTCTTCACCGATCTGGATGGCCAGTTCGCGGGTCGGAGCCAGGACCAGGCCCTGGATATGCGTCGCCTCCGGGTCGAAGGTCTCGATGAAGGGGATGCCGAAGGCCGCCGTCTTGCCGGTGCCCGTACGGGCCTGGCCGATGACGTCGGTGCCTTTGAGGACGATCGGGATCGCCTTCTCCTGGATGGGGGTGGGGTGCACGAAGCCCATCCTGTCGAGGGCGGCGAGCATTGTCTGAGAGAGTGGAAGGTCGTCGAAGGTGGCTTTCAGGTCCACCGCCGGCTTTTCTTGAGGCTGCATAGGTATCACGGGTGCCGCGTACTTGCAGTGGGGCGACAATCGGGGTCGTCCGCGGTGCGGCCCACGCGGCGGGGCTCACTCCTTATAGGCGGGACTTGACGGCCGGACTTAGGCCTTGGGGTCCCTGCGGCGCTGCGCTTCCCACGGATTGGGCAGCTCGACGCCGTTCACGTACGAGAAGAACCGGGTGGTGACCTTCCAGAACCAGATGGGGTCCATGCTCTCGAAACCGGTGTGCTGGCCCCAGGGTACGGTGACGACCTGGATGTGGGCGTCGCGGCGGGCGTAGCGCTCCATCCGCCGCGCGTGGCGGACTGGCACGACGGGGTCATCGGCGGCATGGACCAACAGGGTCGGGCCCTTGATGAGGGCGGTCTTCCACTTCGGATTGCCCAGGTCGGCCATCTCGTCGAAGCCGCTCAGGCCGTTGACCTGGGCCGCGTCGTCGAGGTACTCGTCGAAGCGCTCGTAGCCCCCGTGGCTCTTGTAGCGCAGCAAACGCCGGAACGCCTCCCACTGGATATGGAACGGGTCGGTCTTCGGGGGCTCGCTGCTGATGTAATGGACCGCGTCCTTGAGATCCACGAAGCAGCTGTAGCAGAGCGTGCCCGCCGTCAAGAGCCGGTCGCCGCTCTCCTCGTCCAACGCCATGGCGTTCAGGGCGCTGGCACCGCCCATGCTCTCGGCCAGGACAGCCACCTTGTCGACGCCCGCCGTCTCCTTGAGGAACTTGGCGGCGGCAGTGACGTCGTAGGCTTCCTTCCAACCGCCGGTGGCAATGCCATTGGATTCGCCGAAGGCCCGCATATCGATGCAGACGACCGGGATCTTCCAGTGTCGCCACATCCAGATGGCCCGTTTCTTGTGCACTGAGTCGTCCTTGGTGGAGAACATCCCTGGAACGATGACCAGCCCGAACGCCGGCTTGTCGGCGGAGCCGTTCTTGGCACCGGCTTCGCCGCCCGGCGGCCCATACCACAACGCGATGCCCACGCCGTCGTCCGTCTCGACCTTGTGGTGCTCGAAGGGCGTGGGGTATGGGTTGATGGTGCGGAAGAACGCCGCATTGGCCGGACGTGCGTGGCCGATGGCGTCGGCCATGCGCTTGATGCGGAAGACCCAGTTCTTGGGATGGACCCGGCTGATCGGATGTGCCGGCAGCATCTCGAGCTCTTCTCGCAGGGGGGCCAGGTCCGCGAGTCGGCGCTTGCGCTTCATGGCTCGCCCCGCATGGCGATGTAGATGGCGGCATCCGTATGTCTGCTCATGGTCGCAGGCGCTGCTGGGGAGCTGGCCTGTTCAGGGATGAACGTCACGGTCGCATCGGGCCAGGCGGTCGCGGCCGCATCCGCCAACGCGTCGCCGACCTCTGGTGCACCGTCGCCCACGTGGACGGCCCATGTGTCGGCGCGCAGGCTCGGCTTCCAGATCTGCATACGGGCCACCACCTCGTCAACAGAGTGGCATTCGGCGACGAGCAAGACGGCGCCATCCGCCAAGACGGCGACGCCGATCGTCGCACCGGGATCGATGCCGATGATGACGCGGTGGTATGGGGCGCCATTGCGACGTGGGTCAAGGCCCTGGCACACCAAAAGCCAAGCGGCCTCCGTGTCCGTGGGCAAAGGTGCGCTGCGGCCGTCGCCTGGAGGGCCGCCCAGCACCACGCGCACCGAGGGGGGGATCTCTTCACCCTGGCGCAGGCCGAGCAACTGCACGCCTCGGTGTTCGAACCATGGGGCCAACTCATGATAGACCCGGAAATCGTCGGTCATGAGGGCGGCTGCCCGGTTGGTGCGCTCACCCATGAAGCCCGTCAATGACCTATGATGGGCTTGGGGATTGATGACAATACCGGCTCGGGGCAGAACCCTAATGCGCCGAGGCCGCTCCAGGCCGTATGCCCTCCTACGCGATCGCGGACACCCGCGTCGCAGACCGCGTCCAGCACTTCCCTGAGTCCGTCATCCGCAGCATGAGCCAGGTCGCGGCGCAGCACAAAGCCATCAACCTGGGCCAGGGTTTCCCCGACTTCGACCCGCCCCGCGTCTTGATGGATGCGGCCAAGCAGGCCATCGACGACGGTTACAACCAGTACGCCGTGACGTGGGGTGCGCCGCAACTGCGCGACGCCTTGGCGACGAAGTTGAAGGACTTCAACAAGATCGATGCGGACCCGGCCAAGAACATCGTCGTCACCTGTGGTGCCACGGAAGCGATGATGGCGACGTTGCTGAGCATCATCGACCCAGGAGACGAGGTCATCATCTTCGAACCCTTCTACGAGAACTTCGGCCCTGACGCCATCGTCAGTGGCGCCACGCCGATCCATGTGCCACTCGTCGCGCCGCATTTCCAGCCTGATGCAGAGGCACTGAAGGCCGCCTTCGCGCGCAAGCCGAAGGCCATCATCGTCAACACTCCGGGCAATCCGACGGGGCGCATCTTCACCGACGAGACCCTGCGCCTCATCGCCGATCTGTGCCAAGCCAGTGGCACCATCGCCGTCACGGACGAGATCTACGAGCACATGGTGTACGATGGCAAGCACCACACCTCGCTGGCCACCGTCGGCGACATGCACGACCAGACCGTCACCATCGGCGGCTTCAGCAAGACCTACAGCGTCACCGGATGGCGCCTTGCCTACACCGCCGCGCCGGACACCATCACGCAGGCCATCAAGCGCGTGCATGATTTCCTGACCGTCGGCGCAGCCCATCCCTTGCAGATCGCCGGCGTCACGGCGCTGCAGCTGCCCGCGTCCTACTACACGGAGCTGCGCGACATGTACCAGGCCAAGCGTGACCTGCTGCTCCCGGCCCTCGAGCAGGCAGGATTCCAGTGCCATCGCCCCGATTCTGCGTACTACATCCTCGCCGACTTCTCGGCCCTGCAGCCCAAGGTGGACGACATGACGTTCGCCCTGTGGATGGCCAAGGAAGTGGGTGTGGCAGCGATCCCGGCGGGCACGTTCTACGCCGACAAGGAGCTGGGCAAGACCATGGTGCGGTTCGCTTACCCGAAGAAGGAGGGGACGCTGCGGGCCGCCATTGAGCGGCTTGCGGCCATCCCAGTCGACGCGTAGATGGCGGCCGTCGTGTCTGGCCCCCCGGGCAGGCGTGGCGCGACCGGCCCCCAGCACGGGGGTGGCGATATGGGGGCGGCTGACCGCCGGGCCTCTCCCGGCCGGCACGGACCCACGTTTCGGGACTCACCCCGGATGCTCTGAGCGCATCCTGGGGCGGGCGGCCTGAAGGAAGCTGCCTTCAGGCTCGACTCCGGAGTCAGAGGTGGCATGAGTGAAGACGGCTCCATGCAGGAGCACATGGACCAGGTGGTCTTGGCCACCGTCCGTCCACTCAGCTTGGGCTTCGGCCTGTACATCGCATACACCGCGTTCCGTGAATTCGACACCTATACCGGCCTGGACCTGCTCCTGGTGTTCGGCGCCGACGTGGTCGTGGCGACCTACCTACTGGGCCTGGCCGCTTGGCTCTGGTTCAAGCCGCCTCGCCTGTCCTGGATGAACGGCTTGGGTGCCAGCATCGCGTTGGCGCTCGGGGGTACGGACATGGTCACCATGGCGGTCAACGGCATCCCCGCGTTCCCGGCGACGGCGTTGGTGTTCGCCGGCGTCGGTGCCGTGGTCCTGTCGTGGCGCTGGTTGCTTGCGACCATGGGCGTCCTGTGGGTGACATGGATCACCTTGGCCTTGGTGTTCGCGCCCGAACCATGGGCGGCGCAGTTCACGTTGCAGGTCGCCTCCATCACGGGCATCGCCATCCACTGGGGGCGGCTGCGCGCGTATCGCGGGCTGATCGATGCCCGGCTCAACGAACAGGCGGCCAGGCGCCGGCTGCAAGCGGTCAACGAGGAGCTGGATCGCTTCGCATCGGTCGTCGCGCACGACCTGCAGAATCCGGTCACCGCCATCCGCCTCAAGGCAGCCACTCTGCGCATCCGCGCCGGCGCCGACGAGGCCCAACAAGCGACCATCGCCGAGTTGGACCGCGTCGCCGACGGCATGTCCCACTTGATCACGGATCTCCTTGCCTACGCCCGCGCAGGCGAGGCGGTCGAAGCGACGCAGGATGTGCCGCTTGATGAGGTCATGGCGGAGGTCCAGGCGCTGTTCGCCGAGCGCATCGAGGCGGAGGCGGGCCACGTGGATGTCGGACCGCTTCCGACGGTGCGGGGGGACCGCACATCGCTTTTCCAATTGATGGAGAATCTTGTCGGCAATGCGGTGACCTATCGGCGCCCCGGCGTGGCGCCACATATCTGGATCACGAGTACGCAAGAAGGCGCATTCGAGGTCATCTCGGTCCAGGACAATGGCATCGGTTTCGTCGCGACCGAAGCGACGCGCCTGTTCCAACCGTTCGAGCGCGGCGATGTCGAGGCGCCAGGACATGGCCTGGGCTTGGCGACCTGTCGGCGCATCGTGCAGCGTCACGGCGGCCGCATCGAGGCCACATCCGAGCCGGGTCGAGGCTCCTTGTTCACGGTGTGGTTGCCGCGCGACGGGCCTTCGGGGTCAGGTTGAAGCCGCTGGCGGTGATCGTTGGCGTGGCCCAGAATGGGGCCGGCCACGGTCCCCGTGCCGGGGCGCTCGACATGCAGGCCTGCGAGTGAGGGGGTGGAAAGGAAAAGGGAGTGAGCCGGTCTAGTTGGACTCGCTCAGGGTGACGGTGCCGCTGCCGCTGTAGCCGTAGATGCCGACGTAGTACCAGCCGGCGGTCGGGTCGCTGATGGCGCAGCTCTCGTCGCTACCGGATTGGTACGGGCGGCAGTCGTAGCTGCCACTGCTTGGCAGGCCGCTCTTCTTGACGTACAGGTCGGCGTCGAAGCTGCACCCGAGGACCCCGCAGGAGGGGCCGTCCATGACGACGTTTAGGACGCTGGCACCGGCGGGCACGCAGACCTTGCGGTACGTCCACTGGCCGCTGCTGACGCTGACCGATTCGCTACCGTCCAGCTCGGCGACGTTCTCGCCACCACTGCAACCCGCAGGCGGCGGGGGCGGCGCCGTGACGGTGACGCTGGCGGAGGCGCTGTCGCTGCCGCCGTTGCCGTCGCTGACGGTCAGGGTCACCGTGTAGGTGCCTGCGGCGGCGTAGGCGTGGCTCGGGGCGACGCCGGAGCCACTGGCGCCGTCGCCGAAGTCCCAGGCGTAGCTGAGGCTGTCCCCGTCGGGGTCGCTGCTGGCGGCGCCGCTGAAGCTGGCCACCAGGTCGCTGGTGCTGCTGGTGAAGCTGGCGGTGGGCGGGTTGTTGGCGGGTGGGGTGCCGGCGCCGTTGTGGTCGACGGTGAGGCTGACCGTGCCGCTGCCACTGTAGCCGTAGATGCCGACGTAGGTCCAACCGGCGGCCGGGCTCGTGGTGCAGCTCTCATCGCTGCCGGATTGGTAGGGGCGGCAGTCGTAGCTGCTGGTCGTCGGCTTGGCCCCGTCGCGGACGTACAGGTCGGCGTCGAAGCTGCAGCCGGTGAGGCCGCAGGACGGACCGTCCATGGTCACGCTCAGGCTGCTGGCGTCGCTCGGGATGCAGACCTTGCGGTAGGTCCAGGCGCCGCTGCTGATGCTGAGGCTCTGGGTCTCGCCGTCGGCGATCTCGGCCGTCGCGTCGCCGCTGTTGCAGCCGCTCGGGGGTGGTGCGCCACCGCTGACGCTGACGGACGCGCTGGCGCTGTCGGTGAGGCTGCCGTCGCTGACGGTCAGGGTGACCGTGTAGGTGCCGTCGGCGCTGTAGGTGTGGCTGGGGGCCACGCCGTTGCCGGAGGTACCGTCGCCGAAGTTCCAGCTGTAGGTCAGGGCGTCTCCGTCGGGGTCGCTGCTGCCCGCGGCGCTGAAGCTGGCGGCGAGGTCATTGGTGCTGCTGGTGAAGCTGGCCGTGGGGGCCCCGTTGCCGCCACCGCCGCCGCAGGTGCCGATGGCGTTGACGAGGCTGTCGATGCGCAGGAGGCCGTGGCCGTACAGGTTGTCCCAGCCGTTGGCGCCCAG
>JBFIDG010000070.1:0-10389 GCA_041581335.1 Thermoplasmatota archaeon | reverse complement strand
GGGCGCAGACGTACTCCATATCGAGCGAGAGACCGCCTGCTTGGAACGGGAAGAGGCTCGGGGGAGCCCGGCTGTGCTCTACACCTAGGCCCCCTGCGTCGAACACCTGGGCAGATGCGGCGGGAATCAACAGGCAGACGGCGAGGAGTGACCAACGCATACGTCAACATCTGCGCAGCCAATAAAGGGGCCCTGGTGAAGCGGCTTGACTATCGACGCATCGCGAACAAGGCGAGCAGCACCCACAACAGGGGAAGGCTCGAAGCCTGTTGTTCAGGGGCCACGACGACCTCATCCGCAAGGGGAAGCAACGGCGCACTGCCCATGGTGTGGACGCCGGTCGGCTTGGGCGCTTCTTGGCCCAGGCGGCCGGCAGCGGAGGGTTCCACGAAGAGGTCCATGTGGTACATGGCGCCAGGCGTCGCGTTGTGGTCCACGACGCGGAAACCTGCACTCCAGGTGTGGGCCGGCATGGTCGCCGCCGGGAAACAGGGCGCTCGAAGGACGACCGGCTCCGGCAAGACGATCTCGATGCCCGCGACGTCAGCGTCGCCGCTCGTGTAGTGCAGGCTCGAGAAGGCGATCGTGTAGACGACATCCGGGTCGACGTCGAAGGCCTGGCACGCCAGCGTGCCGTTGACCTGGAACGAGGCCTCGCCGTCGATGACGAATTCGCCGGTGCTGACCTCGACGCTCAGCGTGGGGGCTTGGGCCGCGACGCTGGGCAAGAGGATGAACAGGAGCAACCAACGATGCACAGTCACGGCTCCCTGCCGCGACTCATAGGGTTTGCGTCAGCTCGTGTATTCGAAGCCGGCGTCGGCGCCTTGCAGGGCCGCCGAGACGACGGGATCGCTGCTCGCCATGACGCGGCGCAGGCCGTCGCTCGTGGTGAGGAGGGTCTCCTTGCCGTGGCGGATCTTGTCGAGCACTCCGAGGTTGACGAGCTTCTTGACGTGGAAGCTGGCGAGGGCCGGGCTGATGCCGAGCGCTTCGGCCATGGTCTTCTGGCTCGTCATGGGCTGGGCCTGGACGAAGGCCGCGATGCTTGAGGCAGTGTCGCCCTTGAGGGCGCTGGCGATCTGCATGTCGGCGCGGCTGATGTCGCCACCCTGCTCGAAGAAGCACTTCTGGTTGTTGACGCGGCGGGTCGTGACCATCTGGCCGCGTTGGAGCTTGTCCAGGTGGTGGGTGATGGTGCCCCAGCCGACCTCCATCTCGCGGGCCAGTTGACTGGCGTGGATGCCGGGGTGCGTCTTGATCACGTCGAAGATCTGCGCGCGCATCGGGTGCTCGAGCAGTTCATCGTTGTTGATGCGGCTGAAGCCAGCGATACCGGCCATGCCGGTGCCCATGAAGCCCCACTTGCGCAGGGCCTGGAACCCTGCCCAGCCGCCCGCACCGGCGCTGCCGGCGGCGCCGACGGAGGTGACGGCGGCGAAGGCGGCGACAGGCATGGCGTCGGGGCGAAGACCTTGGACGAGGCCGCTGTAGGCGACCACGCCGTTGACGAGGCCCATGGCGAGGAACAGGAATCCGTCGGCAACACCGGCCGAGGCGACGACGAGGCTGCCCGTGGAGCCGGCGCCGATGGAACCGAGTGCGGGGCCGATGGCGATGACGGCGGCCGCCAACGCAGCAGAGGCAGCGGCGCCGCTCTGGGCGAGGACCGTGGCCGCCTTGACAGCGCCCTCTCCCAGAGCCTTCAGCGCGTCCGTGATGGCGCCGCCGAGGGCGCCAGCACCCTTGCTGATGCCCTCGCCGGTGGCACCGACGGCGTCTTGGACACCTTCGGCGGCCTGCCCGACGGCGTCAAGGATCCCGTCGAGGCCGGAACCGTCGGCGGCGTCCTTGACGGCATCCGCAGTGGCGTTGGTGTCCTGCGCGGCGGCAGGGGCCACGAGGAGCAAGGCGAACAAAGCCAGGGCGATCAGTCGCTGCATGAGGCTAAACCCCTCCTTCTCAGTATAAGCGCTTTTTGGTGTCCCAGCTTGAGTCAACAGGGGTGAAGGCCCTTGAACCCCGGCGTGTTCGACCGCGCGTGGCCCGATCCCCATGGTGGCAGAGCGCGACGACTTCGCTGCGTGTGAGCGCCGTCTTCGTCGCGTACTTGCTGTTCAGCGTCCTGTTCTTCGCACTGGGCCCGTACCAGGACGTCGAAGCGGCCGGCGGCATCGTCGACGATGATTTCGGCGCAAGCGGCCCAGCCATATTGGAGGCGGTCGAAGCACTCGGCGCTGCTGGGCAGGACGCCTACACGACGTTCCTGCTGGGCGACATGCTGTACGCCTTGCTCCAGGGTGCCTGGATGGCCGGCTTCATCCTCATCGGGGCCCGGCACTGGAAGCGGCTACCCACGTGGACGCCGCTCATCGCTGTCGCGGCGACGGCCCTCGACTGGCTCGAGAACCTTGCGTTCCTGGCCATCATCGCCCAGCCTAGCGACGCCATCGGCTGGGTCGCCGCGGTGGCCATGCACCTGAAACTCGTCGCCGTGATCGCCTCGGTCGCCGCCGTGCTGGCGGTGCTAGGCTACTGGATCATTCATCCATTGCATCGGCGGCCTCGGCGAGCTCATACACCCGCTCGAGGCGCTCCTGGATCCGCCGGTCGGGGTCGCGCCCAGCATGGGCAAGGTAGGACTCGAGGACGCTGATCTCGGCGTCCAGGTCTTTGACCTTGCGAAGCAGCACCCCTAGGCGCAGGTAGGGCTCCGGCGGCACCGGGTGGCCCGTCGTGATGTGGTACTTCTGCCAAGAATCAGCTGAAGCGAGGTACGCCGTGATGGCGCCGTCCAGGTCTTCGTTGAGCTCTGCGTCTTTGCCTTCGGCGAAGCGCGCCGTGGCATCGCGTTGGTCTTGGCTCTTCGCTTCCAGCTCTTTCAGGGCGCGGGAGGCGACGTCGTCATCACGGGGTTTGGGCTGTCGCTTGAACATTCAGGTCACCGGGGAGATGCGGTCTTTGCCGACCAGGTGGCGCAGTGCCTCAGGGATGAGCACGCTGCCGTCGGCTTGTTGGAAGTTCTCGAGGATCGCGACCAGGGTGCGTTGCACCGCGATCGCTGTCGAGTTGAGGGTGTGCAGGAAGCGCGTCGGTTGACCGGGCGCGTCCCAGGCGCGGGTGTTGTACCTGCGCGCTTGGTAGTCCGTGCAGTTGCTGCAGGAGACGACCTCGCGGTACGCTTGCTGGACGGGCATCCAGGCTTCGATGTCGTATTTCTTGCTGGCGACGGTGCCGAGGTCGCCGGTGCAGATGTTGACGACACGGTATGGGATGCCGAGGGCCTGGTAGATCGCTTCGGCGTTGGCGATCAGCTCCTCGTGCATGGCCCAGGAGTCTTCGGGGTCGCAGTAGACGAACTGTTCGACCTTGCTGAACTGGTGGACGCGGAAGATGCCCTTCGTGTCCTTGCCGTGGGCGCCGGCTTCCTTGCGGAAGCACGGGCTGACGCCGGCGTAGCGCAGGGGGAGCTGCTTCTTCTCGATGATCTCGCCCATGTGCATGGCGGCCAGGGGGTGTTCGCTGGTAGCGATCAAGAAGAGCTCAGGGCTATCGTCCTTGCCCGCGCCGCTGCCGGCTTCGACGCGGTAGATGACGTCCTCGAAGTCGGAGAGGTCCACGGCGCCTTCGATGGCCTCTCGGCGCAGCATGTACGGAGGCTCGATGGCGGTGTAGCCCTTGCCTGCAAGGTATTGCAGGGCGAAGAACTCGAGCGCCCGCCCCAGCAGGACGAGGTCGCCTTTGAGGTAGAAGAAGCGGCTGCCGGCGGCCCGTGCGGCCCGTTCCAAGTCGGCGACGTCGAGGCTCTCCAGGAGATCCACGTGGCTGACGGCGGGGAAGTCGTGCATGGGCTTGCCACCCCAGTCGCGGACCAGTTGGTTCTCCGAGTCGTCCTTGCCGACCGGGACCGAGGCGTGCATGAGGTTGGGCAGGGCGCGCAGGCGCTTATCACGGTCGTCGGCGGCGGCCTCGACGGTGTCCTCGAGCGCTTTGATGTCGTCGCTGACCTGCTTCATGCCAGCCACCGCGGCGGCGACATCGCCGCCGGACTTCTTTGCGTCCGAGATCGCCTTGGCCGCCTTGTTGCGCTCGGCGCGCAGGTCATTGAGGCGCTGCTGGGCATCACGCCATTCGCGGTCCACTTGCAGGAGGGCATCGACGACGACGGGGTCGCGGCCACGCTTCGTGAGGTCGGCCTTGACCACGTCGGGCGTGTCGCGCAGGAGCTTGATATCCAACATCGCTGACGCGTCCAGGCAGGCTGCACTTAAGATGCTTTGATGGGCCGTGGGATGCGCTTCACGGCACGCCGGTGGCCCTGACGCAACCCAGCGCATCATCGATGCTGCGCAAGAGACCCATGGCGCTGCCGGCTTCGGCGCGCAGGGTCAGGCTGGCGCCATCGACCTCGCATTCGATGTGCCCGCCGTTGTCTGGCGCCAATGCATCACGTACCCGCAATGCCTCCGCTTCGTCCTTCAATTGGATCCGGACCCTGGCTTTCGCCACAGGCTCCGCTTTCTGACCCGACCCACGCATAACGGGCCAGGACCCCTCCGAGTCTATAGAGCCTACGGCAAGAACGACTGCGCCACGAGGGATGCGTCCAGCGCCGCCAGGAACGCATCCACGTCCGCCGAGGCGATGACGGTGCCGCTGGCGACCGGGTGCCCGCCACCGTCCCGGCCCACCGTGGACGCCGCCGAGCGGACCGCATCACCAAGGTCGAGTCCCGCTTCGACGGCCTCGTGCGTGCCACGTGTGCTGACCTGCACGTCGCCGTCGGGGCGCTTGGCCAGGATGACCGCGGGGCGGTGCCGGTCGGCCAGGACATGGGTCATGCCGATGCCGCCCACCATACCAGTAAGGGCTGGGTCGTCCGTCCACGCGACCTGGCATGCTTGCAGGCCGTCAGAGCCCTCCATGCGGAGACGCTGCACGGCCGCATGCAGGCGGCCCGCGTAGTCGGCGAACGCTTCACGGACGTCCGGCTCGGCGGCCTTGTCACCCAGCATGAATCCCAGGCCCACTGCCGCCTGCCCCGTGCGGCCACAGGCATCCATGAGCCGGAACAAGTGCCGGACGCCTGTACCGGTGCGCCGATCCCACAGGGCCCGACGGGTCAATCGGTCGACTACGTCCGGCGGGCTGCCATGCTGCAAGTGGTGGAGGGTCCACGCAGAGAGCAGGCGGCTCTGGGCATCCGGCGCGAGCTCCTCCACATCGCGCACGCCCTCCATGCCGAGCGTCTCCAGGAAGGCCCGGGCCGCATCGTGGTCGCCGACCATGCCCGGCGTCGGGGGGTCCGTATGGGTGAGTGCGTCGACGAGGTCCGTGCCGATGAGGGCAGGGCCGTGTCGTTCTTCGAGGTGGCCCGCCGCAAGGGCCTGGTCGATGATCTGCTTGTTCCAGCCTTGCCAGCCGCCGCGGTGCTGCCAGTCGCCCACCGCGCCGGCCAAGGCGATGCCGGCCAGGTCTAGGTTGCGGGGATCCAACGCCAGCGCGACGGCGAAGGCGGTGGTCGCGGCGCAGGCATCGCGGCTGCCATCCATACCGAGGTTACGGGGATTGACCAGCGTGATGCCTTCAGGGATCTTGTCAGGCAGGCCATGGTGGTCCACCACGACGACAAGGCGGCCGGTGCGCCGGCCAAGCTCGGCCAGGACATCGAGGTGGCTGCTGCCCTTGTCCAGGAGCACGTAGCCGTCGCAGGCCATGGACTCCAGTGCCAGGTAGGCGGCTTCGTCCTTCTGGCGGCTGTTGCGGACCTGGAACCCGATACCGGCGCGGGCGAGGGCCGTCGCCATGACCGCTGCGGCGGTCAATCCGTCCGCATCGCTGTCGGCGGCCAGAAACCAGCGACGGCGGCTGCGGATGGTCTGGGCGGCGATGGCTGCCGCGCCGTGAAGGTCCACGGTGCGGTGACGCTCGCGGTGATGATAAGGGGTGCTTCAACGGCGGCGGACCGCGACGATGGCCAGGGCCAGCAGGGCCATTGCGCCGGGTGCCGGGATCCGGCGGTCATCGGTGGCCCCGTCGTGGACCTCGGGTGCGGCGTCATCGCCTTCGAGACTGGACTCCGCTCCACGGAGGGCGACCTGCTGGTCGAGGTCCCGGACGGTATCGACGAGGGCGACAGCCTGCCATCCTACGGGCACGGCCCTCCAACGGCGTCACGGCGCCATGAACAAAGAAGGAAGGAGAGGAAGAGGGACGGCGCAAGGCCGTGCGGTGAGTCGCTTAGTCGACGAGCAGACGAGCGCCGGCGCGGGTGTATTTCCAGCTGGCTTCGAGCTCGTTGCGGCTCTTGTAGTACTTGGCGAGCTTGCGGATACGGGCTTCGAGAAGCTCCAGGCCGCGCGTGTTGTGCAGGTCCTTGCGGTTGTGCTGCAGGTGCTCTTGCAAGGCGATGGCGCGGCGCAGGAGGTTGGCCATGTCCTGGGGGATCTTAGGGGCCAGGCCGGCGTCCTTGATGATCGCGGAGACCTTCTTGCCGGTCAGGTCGTGGACCGACGGGATACCGTACTGGTCGCGCAGCTTGATGCCGATGATGGCGGGCTGGAGGCCTTCCTTGGCCATCTCGACGACTTTCTTTTCGACTTCGCGGCCGAGCATGGGGACCCACTCGGGGTTACCATCACGGACTGGCTTGCTGCTGCCTTTTCGGGACATGAGGATCACTCGTGCAGGCAACGCCGTCTGCCTCGCACCCGAAGATGCGGGACCCGATCGGCGGGACCTGACTGGGTCTGCCGACTTGGGGGGGTTATTTAGCCGTTGGCAGGCCGCAGGTGCTGCAGGTGCGCGTGCACCATGGCGGGGAGCGCGCCCATGGCGGTGGCGGTCTCCAGGCTGACGCCTTTGCCGGTCAGTTCCAGGTGCGCCTTGCCGTCCTTCAGGAGTTTGTCGGGCAATCCGCGGGGTCCGAGGCCGATGACGAGCATCTGGCTCTGGCCGCGGGCCAATTGTTGGGCGACGTCGAGTGGTGACTCGTTCTTCTTGGGGTCCGGGTGCGGCGTCGTCAGCACGGGCCGGCCCAGTTGCGGCGGGAAGCCGGGGCTGGGAAAGTCGTGGATGCTGACGCGGCCGGCTTGGGCGAGTTGCCGGAAGTAATCGCCGTCTTCGCCGATGCTTGTGGAGTCGAGGATGAAGTCCGCCACGTCGACAGGAGTACGCAGATCGGGTGCGTCAGGGTTCTTGGATTCCCGGCGGCGGCCTTCATCGAAGGGGAATCCGAAGACCGCGAGGTTGCAGTCGAACGCGAAGCACAAGGGCGCCACGCGGGCGAGGTTGCGTCGCATGATGTCATGGAAGCGCCGCGGGTCGTACGAGTTGTAGAGACCCAGCGTCAGGCGTCCAGCCATGGGTGGTCCAGGAAGACCGCGCACTTGAGCGGACTGGTCGGCGACGTCCAGAATGCGTCGGCGGCTGCCGCGGTCAGAGCAACGTCCCCGCCGTCGTCGGACACGCCCGGGAGCACGCGGTCGTACATCGCCGGATAGGGCCCGGCGGCGAAGCCGCGGCGCTCCTGGAAGTGAGTTTGGCCGGCACCCCCGGCGTCGGCGGCCCGACCCGTTGTCCCGCCGCCGCACACGAGGTCCATTCGGCCGTGGACGCAGGCTCCAGTGACGGGACGATCCAGGCCGTCGCCGCGCCAAGTCGCCCATCGGTTGGGGCCATAGCGCCGATGGCCTGCGCGTGGGCCTACGGCCGCGGCTTGCCCAATTCGAACCGGAACGCCTCTTCCAGATCCGGATGCGCGAACTTGAAGCCGCTCTTCTCCAGCACCGTGGGGCGTAGCTGTTGCCCGTACTCGAAGAGCTCTTTGCCCATCTGGCCGAACATGACGGCCACGGCAGCCTTGGGCAGCGGCGCGAACGAGGGGCGCTTGAGGACCTTGCCGAGGACCTGGGCGAACTCCTTCTGCCGGACGATGCCGGGGCTGACGAGGTTGACGGGGCCCGTGATGTCGCTGGCGAGCAGGTGCTGCATGGCGTAGATCTCGTCGTCGATGTGGATCCAGGGCCACCATTGCTGGCCGCCGGCGATGGGGCCGCCGGCTCCCAGCTTGGCGACGCGTAGCAGGGGCGGAAGTGCGCCGCCTTCGGCGCTCAGCACGATGCCGGTGCGTGGGTGGACGACGCGGATGCCTGCGTCGCGGGCGGGGTCCGCGGCGGCTTCCCAGGCTTCGACGAGTTCGGCCAGGAAGCCATCGCCGCGGGGACCGGTCTCGTCCACGGGTTCCGGGTGGTCTCCGTAGTAGCCGATGGCCGACGCGGACAGTAGGGTCTTGGGTGGTTCGTCCAGGGCTGCAAGGCCTTCGCAGAGGCGGCGCGTGGCTGGGACGCGGCTGTTCCAGATGCGTTGCTGCGTGGTGCTGGTCCAGCGCTGGGCGATGACCTCGCCGGCCAGGTGGACGACGGCGTCGAGGCCGTCCCAAGCGGCTGGGTCGGGGATGCCGATGTCCGGATGCCAGGCCAAGCCGTCGTGGCTTCGCGGGACGCGATGGACCGTGTGTCCTTGGGTCTCCAAGAGGTGGCCGAGGTGGCTGCCCAGGAGCCCCGAAGCGCCGGTGATGGCGACGTTCTGCGGTGCTGTGGAATGGGAGAGATCGTTGGTCATGCGGCGGTGCCTCCAGGCGAACAGGCGCTCGAGGCGTCGCCGGGTGCTGCGCGCAGCGACGGCGCGGCCGAGGGTGCCCAATGGCAGTTCATACTCGATATGGTCCTCGAGCACGCTGTGGTTGCCTTCCGGAATGGCGGTGTGGGTGTGCACCCAGCGTCTGAACGGGCCCCTGACCTGGCGGTCCTGGAACCTGGATGATTCGGCCGGCAAGTGCTCGGAGACCATCGTGACGGGCATGGGCCCGATGTGAGCGCGTAGGGTGACGTTGCCGCCGTGTTCGACGTCACCCTCGCGGGCCAGGACGCGGGTGCGCTCCCACGCCGGGGACAGGCGTTCGAAGGCGCCGGGCCGCAGGTGCCATGCATGGAGCTCCTTGGCGGAGACCGGCATGGGCGTGCGCTGGGTGAACGTGGGCACGCGGCCGTATCGGCGACACTGCGCCTTAGGGCTTGGCCTACTTCTGCGGCGGCGTCTGACGGACGCGGCGCATGGATTTGGCGGCGGCTTGCCAGCCGGCGACGCGGCGCTCGGTGATCTTGGTGCCCAGGACGTTGGTCTGCAGGCTGGCCAAGTATTCGTTGACCTGGTCCGCAACGCGGGCAGGGCTGCGGCGCTTGAGCTCGTCGATGCCTTCGATGCCGGCGCGGGCGAGGGCCTCGGCGTATTGCGGGCCGATGCCGCTGACCTTCATGAGCTGGGCCATGGATTGCCAGGTCTCGATGGTCTTCATCGGGACGTCGATGGCCTTGCTGAGTTTGGCAGAGCTCTCGTAGCAGAGGCGGCCGGTGGTCTCGATGCCTTGATCGGAGAGCTTCTTGGCGTAGACGGCACCGATGCCTTCGACGTCGACGACCGGGTGGTCGTCGCCTTTGTAGTCGTAGTAGGCCGACTCGACGGTCGAGCTGCTAGACGAGCCTGTCGATGTGCGGGTCGTCGTTGTACGCGTGAACGACGTCATGCGGGTCGAGCCGGTCTTCTCGTCGAAGCGGCGTTCGAGTTCGCTCATGAAGTCAGTGCCCGTGCTGGCCCGGCTGCTGGTGCGGGGCGTGACGGCGGCGGGCTTGTAGGCCTCGGGCTCTTCGGGCTCGGTGGCCCACTCGCCGCTGGCTTCGCTCCATTCGTCCTGCGCCGCCTGCTTGCGGGGCACGACGAAGCTGGCGGCACCCACGTCGGTGGGGCCGGCCAGGAGCGTGCGCAGCTTGAGGCGGGCGCCGCTGTCGTCGAGGCGGATGTAGTCATTGACGTAGACGCCGCTCTCGACGTTGAGGGGGAAGTAGAACGAGAACGTGCGAGGCTCTTCCTCGCCACCCCAGGCACGGCGGGCGGTGGGAAGGGTCCAGACGTCGTAGACGGCCATGTCGTCGCCGATGTCCTCGAAGGCGGGGATGAGCTCCTGCTCTTCCGCCGGCGGCATGAAGTACGGCGTCTCGGGCGCGGCGCGGCGGACCTTCTTGCGGCCGCGGGCGGCGAGCAGGATGATCATCACGACCAGCACGACGGCCAGGAGGACGCTCACGGCAATGGCGATCACGCTCAGGTTACCGGTCCCTGGGACTCCGCTGACCTGATTCGCGCCCGCAAAGACGACGAAGTAGAAGGCCAGAACAGAGACCAGGGCGATAAGGAAGAGCAACGTGCCTACGACGCGCTTGGCAGACCCAGCCATCACAATCAGTCTCATCGATGTCGAGCGTCGTTTATCTCTTTACTGATTGGCTACCCATTCGGCAAATGCCCGCGCGGCCTGTCCGCGATGGCTGATCT
>JBFIDG010000069.1:0-10454 GCA_041581335.1 Thermoplasmatota archaeon | reverse complement strand
GAACCGCTTCTTGCTGACGTTCCACAGGACCCAGCCGAGGCCGGCGAGCACCACGACGACCGCGATGAGGATGAAGATGTCAGAAGCCCCGACGACCTGGTCCGTGCCCGCGCAGATGGACTGGAGGGCGACCGAGGAGTCCTCGGGGCAGGTGTGCATGACTTCGACCATGCGTTTGCAGCCGGCCCGCCGGTTTTGGCCTTAACGGAAGCGGACGCCCATCTCGGCGCCGATCTCTTCGTAGGGGTCGTCCGGGAACGCGAGCTGTTCGGGTAGCTCCGTGAACCAGCCGATCTCTTCGATGGCCTCGTCTTCGTTGCTGCCTTGCGCCGCAGGGCCGAGGCCACCCTTGAAGACAAAACAGGTGCCATTGTCCTTCTCCAGTTTCAGGACGAACTTCGGGTCGGCAAGCAGGTGTCCGGTCTCTTCACGGAATTCCCGCAGCGCGCAGCGTACGGGACCCTCGTGGGCCTCGACCTTGCCGCCCGGGAGTTCCCACCCGCGTTCGCGGTGACGCACCATCATGAACTGGTCCACGTCGTCGTCGACGCGCGTCACCACGATGACGGTGTACGCCCTATTGGTCGCGGAGGTAGCTTCCGAGGTCATGGACGGGCTCTACAGCCCGTCCGCTTCCCTTGAACCTGCCGACCACGATGCCGATGCCGAGCGCTTCGTGGCGGGGGTTGAGCACGATGCAGTGGTCGCCGGGCTTCAACGTCTTGTCGAACGCCAGGATGCTCTGTGAAAGCACGTCGCGGCTGTACAGGAACAGGTGCGCGACCTTCTCATGGACCGTGACGGTCTGGCGGCGGGTCTCGCGGGCGAAGATGGCGGCGCCCTGCAGATCGAAGGCGAATCCTTCGTCCAGCGTGCCGATCTTCAGGCCTCCTTCGGCACCTTCCCGGATCTCGGCCGGGAGGTCGAAGAACGCCTTGTCGACGAGGGCCAGTTCGACATGGTCGCTGCGGTCGATCGCGGCCAAGCGGCGGTCGCCCATGAAGCGCCGGAAGAGCGTCTTCTCGACGGCCTCCAGGTTCTCACGCAGGGCTGCCTCCTCTTCTTGGGTGGCGCGGCGCATCAGGCACCGTCCTTGCGCAGCCGTGCGACGAAGAAACCGAGCGTTGGGTGGACGCCGGGGAAGAACCGGCGCGCCAGGCGCATGTCTTGCGTCAGTTCGAGGCCAGGCCAGCTTGTGACGCCGTGGCCAAGCTTCTCGCCCTCGCAGTGTTCGAGGCCGGTGGATTCCATGGTATAGCCTTGGTTCACGAGGCGCTGTACTTGGGCTTCGTTCTCTTCGGGAGCGAAGGTGCAGGTCGCGTAGACCAGGACGCCGCCTGGTTTGAGGACGCGGTCCGCGGCGTCCAGGATGTCTTCCTGGAGGGCGCTGAGGATGCCTGTCTCTTCGGGGCGGCCACGGCGACGGGTCTTGTCCTTGGGGATGGTGCCTTCGCCGGTGCAGGGGGCATCGACCATGACGCGGTCGGCCCAGGCGGTGCCGGGGAGTTCCTGCGCGGTGTGGCGGCGCAGGACGGTGCAGCTGGCGCCGCTGCGTTCCAGGTTCATCGACAACGCGCGGAAGCGGTCCTTGTCCGGTTCGACGGCGACGAGGGCCCCTTGGTCCTTCATGTCGCCGGCGACGTGGATCGTCTTCATGCCGGGGGCCGCGGCCAGGTCAGCGATGACCTCACCGGGCTGGGCCTTGAGCGCCAAGGGCGCCGCGGTGGAGCTGAGGTCCTGTGGGGACGACCAGCCGAGCATGTGCTCGACGGTGGCGCCTTGGCTGATGGGTGCGTGATGGATGCGGAACACGGCCGGATCCATCGAGCATGGGTCGATGCGGAAGCCACGGGCCTCCAGGCGCTGCTGGAGACCGTAAGGGTCTGTGCGCAGTGCGTTGGCCCGGACGTATTGTGGGGGCTTCTCTTTGAGCCCGTCCAGGAACCGTAGCCGCTGGCCGGCACCAAGGCCGGATTCCTCTGCGACCTTGTGGAACCTGGCCACCATCCATTCTGAAAACTTGTTTTTGTTCGCCCATTGTCGAACTTTGGGTCCAGCGGCGAACCTCGCCGCTTCAACCATGCGTCACCAAATTGAACATGAGTCCTCTGTCTTTGTTGGAAAAAGTGGCTCCCATGATGGAGCCGTCTGGGTCGGCCACGAGGTCGATCCAGGTCTGTTGATCGGAAGTCGTCGAGGGCGGGACGCCCGGGACGAGGCTGTCTTCTTGCTGCGCCACCTTGACGAAGGCGACGGCGATGAAGCCGGTATCGGACCGGCCATCGACGCCCACCTCTGCCAGCACGCGGACTGTGATGCGGCTTTTTGGGTTGAAGAAAGAACCGCCGCCGGATTGGATCGCCCCCTCGTGCATGAACCACTCCGTGTTGACGCCGCTGCGCAGCGTCCGGGTGCCACTCTGGTCCTTGCTTGCGTCCACCCGGATCGATTCCTTGGCCAGGGCTTCATCCACGACCGTGCGGGCCCGGTCGAGCAAGGCGTCCCGGTCTTGGCTGTCACCGCCGCGCAGTGCGAACACCTGCAGGACGCCTGGGAACGGCGGGTCGCGTTCGTCGGCGGGTTGGTGGACAAAGCGGCTCTCCTTGACCTTGGTGCCGAGGGTGCCGCCGGATTGATCGAAGTGTGTGACCTCCCAATCCAGTGGCGAGGCCTCGAGCGCCGTCGCAGAGACACGGACCCGGAAGGGGTCGAGGCATCCTGCTGTGGTGAGGAGGGTCACCACTAGGAGACCCGCCAGCCAACGGCGCATACGCGGCGACGGCGGTACAGCTTCATAGCGCCTTTCCCCTGGAGAGTCCGTGGAGGTGGAGCTGAAACTGCGCATCCAGGAGGCGTCATTGCCTGCTTTGCGGGACCACCTGCGCGCCATGGGCGGCCACCCCGAAACGGGCCGGACCCAAGATGACGTCTTCTTCCAGCACCCGGCCCGTGACCTTGCCGCCACGGACGAGGCGTTCCGTCTGCGCCGCGAGGACGGCCGTCTGGAGCTCACGTACAAGGGGCCCCGGGCCCCAGGCGACGTCAAGGCCCGGGAGGAGCACAACGTCGGCCTGGACGGAGACCCGATGGCGATGTTGCAGGCGCTGGGCTTCACGCCGGCGGCGCGCCTGGTGAAGACCCGCGAACCGTGGCAGGTCGACGGTGCCGAGGTCGCCATCGACCACGTGGACGGGCTTGGGTGGTTCGTCGAGATCGAAGCCAAGGACCACGACGACCCACACGGCCACGTGGAGGCGCTCCGTTCGGCACTCGGGCTCGACGGGGCCGAGGCCGTGACGGCGAGTTACCTGGAGATGGCATTGGAAGCAGGTGGCGCGGCCGCGACGCGTCTCTGACGCGGACCGTGCGCAGTCATCAATACGGTGTCACGACGTGTACGTCGATTCGACGGGCACCTTGAGCGCCCGGCTGATGGTGCAGACCCGGTCCGTGAGGCGGATGAGGGTCTCGATCTCTTTCTCGTCGCCGCTCTTGAAGGTCCAGGTGACGGCCAGGCGGTCGATGTCGCCGGCGTCGTTGAAGTGGCATTCACAGCGGATGTTGTCGACCTCGGCGCTGGCGTTGCGCTTGGCCTTGACCTTGGCATAGGTGCTGAGCTGGCACGACAGCAGGGCCGCCATCAGGAGTTCGCTGGCCATGACACCCTCGTCGGTCCCGCCGAACTCGGCCGGCTTGTCCTGGATCAGTTGGTGGTCACGGATGCTGATGCTGCAGCTCACAGGCGTGCGAGGGGTGGCGGTGGCGGTCTCGATGTCCATGCAGGCCCACTCTTGGCGGGGTTCTTGATGGCACCGCTCAGGCGTGGCCGTGTTGGACGCGCAGGAGGCGCCACTCGTTCCAGCCACTGACGACCCGGATGTGCTTGGGCGCGGCCGCATCGAACTCGGCGTCGCCGGAGTCGATATGCAAGGCGCGGAGCCCCAGCAGCTTCTCGGGGGGTGCGACGACATGGATGCGGTCCCAGCCGATGCGCTTCAAGACCTTCGGACTGAGGACCTGCGTGCCGCGTCCGAGCAGCATGCCTTGGCCGCCGATGATGCTGAGCCACAGGTGCACGTCCCGGCCCTCGGTGAGCGCTTCGAGCGCGTGGGCGTCGAGGTCAGTGGCGACGATGCGGTCGCCGTCGATGGCGTCGACCCCTAGCAGCGTCGGCTTGCCCCAGAACTGTTGTTTGAGCGCGCGCATGACGCTCCCGGCACCCATCAGGTGCAGGGCGTCGGTCTCCCAGTCCCGCAGCGCCTGCTCGACCAACGGCTCGAGGGGCGTGTCGCCCGAGGTGGGCACCTTGCTGCCCTGCACGGCGGGGCTCATGGGCACCTTCAGGCTGCCTTTCAGCACCACCTCGACCCTGCCGGCACGGTATGCTTCCTCGTCGAGGTCCGTGACGTCGCGGTCGATGGTCTCGAAGCCAGGCAACAGGCTATCGATGAGCCAGGCCGCCTCGTCGGGGTCGTGGGCGAAGACCGGGCTGGTGATCTTGACGCCGCCCGGGATGCCGAGGCACGGGACAGTGATGCCGGCGTTCGCGACGTCGGCCGCAGTGCCGTCGCCGCCGACGAAGCACAACAGGTCCACGTGCGGCGCCAAGAGGCGGGCGAGCCGCTTCGTGTCGTCGGCGTCGGTGTGGCCCATACTGGTCTCCGGCGCCTCGGCGACGGGCAGTCCTGGGACACCCATGGCACCAGGTACCGTGAGCCACGCCACGTCCTCGTGGACGGCGGCGACGAAGCGGCGGGCCCGCTCAGGCGCCGTCGGTTCGAAGCCGCGATCGAGCGCTTCTTGCCAGTGGCCGTCGCTGCCCTTGAGGCCGGCGGCTCCGCCAAGCCCCGCGATGGGGTTGACGATGAGGCCGACGCGGAGCACGACCGTCGGGGACAAGGCTACGCGCTGTCCCGAGGCTCGATGCGGTCCAGGGTGTGCCAGCGCAGCACGGGCTTGCGGGCCGCCGTCGCCTCATCGAGGCGCTTGACCGGCGTCGTGTAGGGAGCGCCCTTCACGATGGCGGGGTCTTCCGCGGCGATCTCGATGATGGCGTCGACGAAACGATCCAGCTCTTCCTTGCTCTCCGACTCGGTGGGCTCGAACATGAGCGCCTCCGGGACGATGAGGGGGAAGTACACGGTCGGGGCGTGGATGCCGTGGTCGAGCAGGCGCTTGCCGATGTCACCGGCGGTGATGCCGGTGCGCTTCTTGAGGCCGGCTGCCGACGCCACGAACTCGTGCTTGTTGGGGCCCGGGTGCGGGAAGTCGAGGGTGCCTTGCAGGCGCTTCTTGACGTAATTGGCGTTCAGCACCGCGATCTGGGCCGCGCGGCGGATGCCATCGCCACCGAGCAGGCACATGTACGTGTAGGCGCGCACCAGGGCCGCGCTCTGGCCGTAGTAGCCCTTGATCTTGCCGATGCTCTGGGGGTGCTTGTCCATCGTCTCGATGTCGTAGCCCTTGTCGGTCTTGATGATCCGAGGGACCGGCAGGAACGGCTTGAGGCGTGCCTTGACACCGACGGGGCCGCTGCCCGGACCGCCGCCGCCGTGAGGGACGGCGTAGGTCTTGTGCAGGTTGATGTGGACGATGTCGAAGCCCATGTCGCCGGGGCGGGCGACGCCCTGGATGGCGTTCAGGTTGGCACCGTCGTAGTACAGCAGGCCGCCAGCCTCGTGGATGATCTTCTGGATCTCCTGGATGTCGCTCTCGAACAATCCGAGGGTGTTCGGGTTGGTGAGCATGAACAACGCGGTCTTGTTGGAGACCGCGGCGCGCAGAGCGTCCAGGTCGACGCGGCCGTCCTTCTTGCTGGCGAACTCGACGACCTTGTAGCCGGCCATGCCCGCGGTCGCGGGGTTGGTGCCGTGGGCGGTGTCGGGGAGGATGACCTCGTCGCGGTGGCCTTCGCCGCGAGACTCATGGTAGGCGCGGGCCAGCAGGCAACCAAGGAACTCTCCTTGGGCGCCGGCGGCGGGCTGCAGCGTCACGGCGTCCATGCCAGTGACCTCGCCGAGCCAGCGCTCGAGCTCGTACATGACCTCGAGGTAGCCCTGGATGGTGCTGGGGTCCTGTTCCGGGTGGACCAGGTTGACCATGGACCAGCTGGCGACCTCATCGCAGACCTTCGGGTTGTGCTTCATGGTGCAGGAACCGAGGGGGTAGAGAGCCGTGTCGTTGCCGAAGTTCTTCTGGCTGAGCTTGGTGAAGTGGTAGACCGCCTGGGGCTCGGTCAGGCCGAAGTCGCCGGCATCGCCGGTGGGGTCCCAGGCAAGGCCTGCGGGGACGCGGTCGAGCAGACCGGGTTCGTCCTTGATGACGCCCATGTGGACGCCGCTGACGCCTTGGCGTGCTTCTTCCACGACGAGGGGGACGTTGTGGGGGATGACCATGAGAGAGTGTTTCACCAGACCACCGCCGGTTGGCAGGCCTCGAGAGCCTTCTCGAGTGCCACGAAGTCGTCGGGGCTGTGGACGGGGCTGGTGCCCCACAGCATGCAGTCGGACAGGGCCGGAACGTCTTGGCCCAGGCGCAGGCCTGGGTGGACGCCGTTCTTGAGCATGGCGTCGTGGAACCCATCGGCGTCGCCGACACGCGTGACCATCTCATTGTAGAACGCGCCGGTGAAGCGGCGTTCGTGCCCGGTGGCGGTGACGATCTTTTCCATTTTGGCACCGACCTTGAGGTTGTGCAGGCCGAGGTCACGCAGACCCGTGCGGCCCAGCAGCGTGAGGTGCATGGCGGCCATGTTGGCCATGAGCGCTTCGTTGCTGCAGATGTTGCTGGTGGCCTTGGAGCGGCGGATGTGCTGCTCGCGGGCCTGGAGGGTCATGACGTAGCCGCGCTTGCCGTCTTCGTCGTGGGTGGCGCCGATGATGCGGCCGGGCATCTTGCGCACCAGTGCTTCCGTGCAGCCGAACAAGCCCAGGAGGGGGCCGCCGAGTTGGGGGGCGGCCCCAAAGCAGCTGGCTTCACCGACGACGATGTCTGCACCGAGGACGCCCGGAGGCGCGACGACGCCGAGGGTCGTGGGGTCGACGCCCATCACGAACAGGGCGCCGGCGGCATGGGCCAGCTCGCCAGCCTTGCGGGCATCGGATTCGAAGATGCCGAAGTGGTTCGGGTTCTCGAGATAGACACCGCAGACGTCGTCGCCGAGCTTGGCTTCAAGGCTGGCCATGTCGGTCTCGCCGGTGACGTCATCGTAGCCGAAGGTGTCGAGCACCAGGCCGGCGCCGACGGTGTAGTTCTCGAGCACGCTGCGCTTCTGCCAGCTCAGGTGCTCAGGGATGAGGAAGCGGGTGCGCTTGGGGTGGACCCGCAGCGCCATCAGGCCCGCTTCTCCAAGGGCGGTGTGGCCGTCATACATGGAGGCATTGACGACTTCCATGCGGGTGATGTCGGCCATCAGGGATTGGTATTCGAAGAGGCACTGCAGGAGGCCCTGGCTCACTTCCGGTTGATACGGCGTGTACGCGTTGATGAGCTCCTGGCGGTGGATGACGGCGCGGACGGAGGCCGGGACGTGCTGGGGTTTGAGGCCCGGCAGGAAGATCGGCATGGAGTCGTACGTCTTGTTCTTGCCAAGCGTGCGGCGCAGGCGGCTGGCGAGGTAGCGTTCGGGCTCGCCGTCCGGTAGATCCAGCTTCGCGATGCGGAGCCGCTCGGGGATGTCGCTGAAGAGCTCGTCGACGCTGCCGATACCGATGGCGTCGCATAGCTCCTGTTCCCTGGAGTGGTTCGGGATCAGGTGCACGCTCCGCGCGACTCTGGGATGACATTTGAGGATTGGTGCGGCGCGCACGGCTGCCCGCAGGGGTCAGATGGCCGCCGATCCTCCTGTTGGATGGGGCTTAGCGGATGGTCCAGCCGCCGTCTGGCGCCACGGCCTGCCCGGTCATGAACGACGCTTCGTCGCTGGCGAGCCACACGATGGCCTCAGCGATCTCTTTGGCGGTCCCCATACGACCCATGGGGGCGCCTTGCTCCAGCATCGGCCGCATGTCTGGGTTGGCGTCGAGGGCGCGGTCGATCATGGGGGTGTCGATGACCCCGGGGCACACGGCGTTGACGCGGATGTTCTGGGCGGCATAGTCCAGGGCAGCGACCTTGGTGAGGCCGACGAGGCCATGCTTGCTCGCCGTATAGGCGGCCGCACCTTGGAAGCCGACGAGGCCAGCGATGGACGCGGTGTTGACGATGGCGCCACCGCCCCGGGCCAGGATGGGCGGGATCTCGTAGCGCAGGCATCGGAAGACGCCAAGGAGGTTGACGTTCAGGATGTGGTGGACCGCTTCTTCCGTCTGGTCGGCGACGGCACCGGACGTGCCTTCGATGCCCGCGTTGTTGACGGCCACGTCGAGGCCGCCGTAGGTGTCGACCGCGTGCCGGACCATCGCCTTCACGGAGGCTTCCTCCGCCATGTCGGCATGGATGTACGACGCGGGGTTCCCGCCGGCCGAGAGCTCATCGGCGAGCGCCTCGCCGAGTGCGTCTTGGACATCCGCCAGGACCACCGAGGCACCATGGTCGGCGAGCAATCGTGCGGTGGCTGCACCGATGCCGGAGGACGCGCCGGTGACGATGCAGACCTTGCCGGTGAAGTGGTGGGACATGCGGCTTCGACACGTGCGCCGAGCCTAAACGGCATCGGGCATTTGCAGCGGGGCGCTTCACCAATCGATGACGTGCCGGTCCCGCCAGAACAGCCCGCTTGGGCCTCCGGGCGGCAACCGACACAACCAGACGATGCCGTCGGCGCCTTTTTCGGGGCTGCGGGGGGCGTTCTGGCCACCCATGTCTGTACGGACCCAGCCGGGGCAGACGCTGTTGGCGATGAGGCCCCGCATGCCGTATTCGCCGTGCAAGTAGGCGCTGAGGCCGTTGAGGCCGGCTTTGCTGACGCGGTACGCCGGCGCGGTGCCGGACATGCCTTCACCCATTGCGCCCATGCCGCTGCTGACATTGACGACCCGGCCGCCGCTGCGTTCAAGCAACAGGGGCAGGGCGTGTTTCGCCATCAGCATCGGGCCCCGCAGGTTGGTGGCCAAGACCCTGTCCAAGCGGGCGGTGTCCAGGGTATGGAGGGCGCTGCCGCGCCAGTCCCCGATGGCGGCGTTGTTGACGAGGATGTCCAGGCGTCCTGCTTCTTGCCTGATACGGCCGATGGCCTTCTCGATGCTGAGCTCATCGGTGACGTCGAGGCGGACCGGGCGCAGGGCCCCCGCGGTGGCGTCCGGGGCGTCGGCCAAGGGCCCCGTGTCCCGGGCGCCGGCATACACCGTTGCGCCGAGCGCGACGAGATCAAGGGCGACCTGGGCGCCGATGCCGCGGTTGGCACCGCTGACCAGCGCGACCTGGCCCCCCAGAGATCCGAGGACATCCACGTCCATGGCCGGTCATCCCGACGCGTGCACGTGGTGTTTGCGGCGGGGACGGGCGGCCGGGGCCGGCGCGCCGGGTCAGACCCCGTGTTTGTCGTGCCGGACGATGCTCAAGGCGTGGTCCTGGATGTGTTCGCCCGTCAACGTCCAGGTGTGGCGGACCTTGGCGCGGCCGAGACGACCCTTGACCGTCGTGTCGAAGGTCCAGACCCCTTCCGCGGTCGTGACCGGCTCGACGCCTTCGACCTGGACGCCGCGGATCCACCGGCTGGCGAAGGTGAGCCCGTTCTCGATCTCCGCGTGGCCTTTCCAGGTCTCATGGAGGGCGCGCATCTCGGCACGGGGATCGTAGAGATCCACAAGGCCGGGCACGTCGCAGGCGACGAGTCGATCAAGCCACCGCTCGACGAGCGTGGTGGCGTTCGGGGTCATGGGTTCCTTTGGCCAAGCAGTTGTTCTTGGACTTATGGGTGACATGTGCCGAGCGAGCTGGGGCGACGGCCCGCGCCCACAGACCTGGGCGCCCCCAGCGGCCGGGATCGGCCCCGATGCGTGGCCATGCCAGACGGCACCCCGTGGCCGACACGCGTCTGGGACCCGCGGCACCGCCGGTCCAGCCCCAGATGGGCGCCGCGGGCGCGGAGGGCGATGTCCCTACAGCGGGTCAAGTGGACGGCATCAGGCGGCTGCCGTCGCGGGGGCAGAACACCTCGTCGGGGCCGCGGGCACGGTAGCCGCAGCTCGCGCACGACGCTGCTGGCGCCTGCCGGGCGTTCCGGCCGAAGCCAAGAAACGCAAAAGGCAGGAAGAGGGCGAAAGCGAAGCCGCCGAAGCCGGCGGCCCAGAGGCCTGCGGTGACGGCGACGCTGAGGATGATGCCGAGGACGAAGAGCGTCCAGCGCTTCATTCGATGCTGGCGAGGTAGCCGGCAGCGTCGAGGAGGGTGTCGACCTCTTTGGGGTCGGAGAGCTTGAGGCGGACGAGCCAGCCGCCGCCGTAGGGGTCCTCGTTGATGGTCTCGGGGGCGTCCTCAAGGGCGCCGTTGACCTCGATGACCTCGCCTGCGAG